>JAFYKO010000195.1 GCA_017537515.1 Clostridia bacterium
ACTCCTGCGTCGCCTCGTGAATTTGCCTGATATTTTCTTGTTCATACTCAAGCGACGGGATTTGTTTTAATGGAAAATGGTAGTTTGACAACAAGTTTGAATACCCAAGTCCGCTTTTGTGTAGGGATATAAATAATTGGTTGAACTGATTCTCCTTCGCAAAAGACAAACAAAAACCATTGTCAAATACCGGTGCAAGCCTGAGCGTGTTGTTGTTGGCTATAAACCCCACATTGCAGATACTTCTATCCTCTTGGTTTAGGAAAAAATCCAAGATGCTTTGCTTTTTTAGTTGCATAGAAGTTGTTCGCAATTTTATTGAATAGTTGTGCCGTTTGGAATATTTTTTCACCACTTCAAGGGCTGTTTCCACATTGCCCGACAACTCGTGGGAATGACTTCGGTTTATCTCAGTAACCATATCCCCATAGTTAATTGAAAATTCATAGTCGTTGTTGTAATATGATTTTATTAACACGCCATTCACTTCTTTGCCATTTTTTTTGTAGCTTGCAAAATTGGATTCAACACAAGATAAACCCAACCTTTCGCCCAATACCGAATACAAAACCTCGCCCATATCCGTTGGACATTCTGGGTGGTATGGAAGAGTGAAGTTGTTTTTGAAAAGGTATTTTTGACCATTCAATTCAACCCAAAACTTCGGAAGTGAACCCTCCAAATGCTGGGTTGCGACATCATCAATTTCACCTAAAAAGATTTTTTCCATACTTAAATTATATCACACCCCCACTCCTCTGTCAAGAGGGTACCTAAGGGTGCGTGGCCAGTAGACTAGGCTCTCCTCCAACAAAAGCAATAAAAAAAGGAGAGGCCTTCTCCTGTTTGGATGTTTGAATTTTATAGTATGTATCTAATTAACATAAGTTTTAATAGTTATCTACGTTCGATAACCTAGTTTTGATAGCCGTCTCGTTTGAGTTCTAGTTGATAGACATCTAACTTCTGCTGTTGATTATTTCGTTTGCTTCTTCTCTGCCGTTGTTTCTTAATGTTGCTTCTTCTGGGCAAAGGGCGTCGATTAGGGCAAGAAGTTCGCCAATGTGCATTCTTTCTTCATCTCTAATAGACGTCAAAACTGCCTTTGCGGTTTCGTTTGTGGTTGCGTTGATGTGTTCGCTGTAATTGTTGATTGCAATAAGTTCGTCAATAATATCTTCCCTTATCATTCTCAAAAGTTTTGGGTCGCATGTTGTTTGCTGAACTATTGGCGTTTGTCTATTTGCCCTTGTGAGTGTTGCTGAATAAGGCCTAAGCGTTGTCATAAAAAACCTCCTATAATTTCCTATATATGCCTATATTTATTTTTATGTTAAAAAAATAATAAAAAACAAATTGAAAATATTTTTAATTAACCTATAAAATAAACAAAAGAATATATATATAAAAACAGCTTTCGACATATTTTTAATTAACGCCACAATAGAAAAATAAAAAATAAAAAGTGGCATATAAACCACATTTTATCTTTCAAACAATCGCTTCTTAAAAGGTTTTTTATTTGAACATCAATAATTTTTTCTTTATTTCTTCGTCGATATTATTTATGTAGTCGTGTATGAATTTGTAGTTCTTTACACGTTCTATTTTTTCATCCAAAAAATAAACTCTTTTTGACATAGCGTTTGCTCCGCAAGCAATTATGGAACAAGTTTCCTCTATGCTGTCGATATTATACATACACTGGTCGCCCTTTTTGCAATAACCAATGTTTTCAAGCCCGCCGAGTTGGTGTTTTTGCCTATATAAATAATAAGGCTTATATCCTTCGTCTGAAAGGGTGTTGTAGGCATAATCTACCATACTTTCGACTTCTGGGTTTTGTATATCTTGTCCCATAATTTCCGAGTTTTTCTTTACTGCAAGGGTATGAATTGTAACGTTGTTTGGAGAGAGTTCTAGAAGTGTTTTTATGTTGTTTTTGAAAATCCTAAGAGTTTCGCCCTCAAAACCCGCAATAAGGTCCATATTGACTTTAAAGTCATATTTAAGTGCAAGCATATATGCATTTATTACATCTTTTGTACTGTTGCTTCGCCCGATTTTTCTTAGTGTTCGTTGAGAGAAAGTTTGTGGGTTTATGCAAATTCTTGTAACTCCATTTCTTTTCAAGACTTGCAGTTTGCTTTCTGTGATTGTGTCTGGGCGTCCGCATTCTACGGTAAATTCCGTAACTGGGTATGACAATTCTTGCAGAATTTGGTCAAGTTGCTCTTCATTTAGAACCGTTGGGGTGCCACCGCCCACGTAGATACTACGAACGACATAAGGTTTGTTGGCGATTATTTTTTTAACAGCACGTATTTCTGTTATTAGTGCGTCGACATAATCTTGAATAAGAGATTCAACTGCCTTATACTCGGCAGAAATGAATGTACAATAAGAACATCGAGATGGGCAGATTGGTATGTTGATATACAAATTCACAAGGCTTTCATTTCGGATAATACAAGTTTGATGCTTTAAAACACGGGCAACAATGTCCGCTTTTTGCTTGCTGACTTCGTAATCGTTTTGCAATGCTTCACTTACGAAAACGGGGTCAACGCCTTTTTTTATAAGATTTCTTGCAAGTTTTGTAGGTCGAACACCTTGCAAAACGCCCCAAGGTTCTTTTGGCATAATTCTTTATTCTCCTTTATTTTTAAAACCGCTGACTGCTTGGTAAATTTTTGAGTTTGCTAGGTCAGATTTAATGCTTTTGTTTATTTTTAAATTGAAAGAATCTCCCGCTTTTTCAAACGACAAAAAGCCAAGTTCTTCAAACACCATAAATGCAAAGTAGAATTCTTTGTAGGTGAAATTTGATGTTTTTCGGTGTTTTATGAGATTATAGACATCTCCAAGATTGTTGTAATTTCCAGTTGAAGAGGAAATGTGCCTATAAATTCCTCCCAGTTTTTCACGAGAGATATCTAAGTTTTTGTAGTAAGCCGAGCTGAATTTTTTGTTTGGAACAAACACTTCCGCTCGAGAAATTTGGTTGATTTTGGAAATGTAAGACATATCTGCGACTGGGTCTAAGAATATGATTTTTGAATAACTTCTTGCAAAGTCTATTTTTGACGGACAAACAAATAGGCAATTCAACCCGCTGTTTTCTGCACCGTTGCAAACGTCAAATTTGTTGACTTTTGAACAATCTGCAAGTTCAAGAAATTTCTTGTAAGAGTGTTCGCTGTTGACAACGAATGCAGTTCCAAAATGGCTGTCAACCTTAACACCTTTTGAATCAAGGTTGAAGAAAGTGAACTTCGCTTCGTTGTTTTCGCCTGTGTATCTAAGTTGTTCAAACAATGGCAAAACATCCACTTTTCCAACGCTGGCAACTGACTCGAAATCGCAATCTATGGCCTTTATGATTCCTCTTATTGATTTGTTGTAGCCCGAATCAATTTGGGGTTCGAAGATGATATTGACCTCTTTTGAAACTCTAAGTTTTGGGTATATATGACTGCAATTGAAATTTACAAGTGGCAATGTGTTGTCAATCTTGAAATTGCAGTGGCAATAATAATTTTTCATTGGTTTGAATGAGTATTTTTGCGTCTTAATAAACAATTTCAAAATTTCATTTTCACTTCCCGTAGGCTCCATAAGTTGCAAGTCTTTGACAAATTTTGGTGTAAGTTCTTCTGTGGAAACTTCGATATCGTAATACTCTTTTGGAACAAAAATTTCTGGCTCGTAGTTTGTAAGAAGATACTCGTTGACACGGTTTATGAATTTGTCGAAATTTTCTGCTTTTATCGTCAAGCCCGCAGCAAGTGGATGGCCACCATAAGACTCCAAAATATCTTTCATACTTGATAGAAGTTCGTGGATATTTATGCCCCTAATACTTCTCGCAGAGCCGACAAGTTCGCCGTCCTTTTCACTAAACAAAAACACTGGGCGATTATAAATGCCAACAAGTTTCGCACAGGTTATACCAAGAATACCTTGGTCCCAATCATAAGACGATAGAATAATGCAAGGTGCGGACACGTCCATTCGGTTCAAAATGTCTATACAATCTTTTTCAACAACTGTGCAGAGGTTTCTTCTGTTTGTGTTGTGGGTATTTATTTTCTCCACAAGTTGTTTTATTTCTCCGACATTTTCAGTGAGATAGAGTTTCAATGAGTCTTTTGCGTCTCCCATTCTCCCTGAGGCATTGAGTTTTGGTGCAACTTTAAAAGAAATCTCGTTTGCAACGCACTTGCCGAGGTTTATCCCAAGGGCCTTGAACAAAAATTTGAGGCCGATAGGTAATTTATTGAGTTGTTTAAGCCCAAAATGGACAATAGCTCGATTTTCATCGACAAGTGGGACTATGTCAGCGATTGTGGCAATACACGCTATTGGAAGCATTTCTTTGCTTTTTTCACCTATAAGGGCCTGAGAAATTTTGTATGCAAGCCCAGTTCCGCATAGTCCATCAAAGCCGTATTCTTGGTTTGGGAGTTTAGCATTGAGGACAATTGTTTGAGGTAGTTTTTCAGGGATTTCGTGGTGGTCGGTAACAATAATTTCTATCCCTAGACTCTTTGCGTACTCAACTTCTTGCCAGCAAGAAATACCGCAGTCTACTGTAAGAATAAGACTCGGGTCAAACTCTGCTTTTATTTTGTCAATAACTTGATTTGTAAGACCATAACCATCAATATAGCGATTTGGAAGGTAGTATTTTGGACTAAACCCCATAATCCTCAATGTTTTTATCATAATTGCGGTTGCACTCACGCCATCAACGTCATAATCGCCAAAAATCAAGATTCGGTCTTTGTTTTCTTTTGCTTTCTCAATTCTTTCACAAAGTTCTTTCATTCCTTGAAGTTTGAAAGGGTCGTGAAAAGAGTTTTCGCTGGGATTTAAATATTCCCTAATTTTCTCAACAGTGTCGTTCCCTCTTGCAATAATTTGCTCCATTATAATCGGGGTAACATTAAATTTTTTTGAACATTCTATAACAAAATCGGGAGAGACATTTGAGTTTTCTTTTTTTACAAACTTCATTTTTTTCTCTCTTAATAAATATGCCTACATAATAACACACATTTTGAATATTTGCAAGAGTTTGAGGAAAAAAATTTATAGAGTCCTTTGCGTATTTTAAGATAAAACCACAAAAAACAAACTTTTGGTTGACATTGCAATAAAAAGTTTATATAATTTTATTTATGGAAAATTGGAAAAAACTTATTGGAGACAATATTACCAAATACAGAAAAATGGCAAATCTCACACAAAGCGACCTCGCAAAAAAACTGAACTATTCTGACAAATCCATTTCAAAATGGGAGCGTGGGGATTCGCTTCCGGATGTAATTGTCTTAAAACAAATGGCGGGGATTTTTGGCGTTTCGCTTGATACCCTCACTTCCGACAAGGTTGAAAAACCAAGCAAGGTGAAGCAATTCGTCAACCGCATAAACACAAGTAGGGTTCTTATCTCATCTTGTGCGACGCTTCTTGTTTGGCTTGTTGCAACCATTGTATTTGTGGCTCTTTCACTTTTTACAGACTGGGAAAGGCTGTGGCTTGTGTTTGTGTATGGGATTCCGGTCAACTTTATTGTCCTTATATCTCTTACAAAGTTTTGGAAAGACAAATGGTATAACTTCGCCACTGTGAGTGGCATAATCATTTCTTTGCCTCTTGCAATCTATCTTACACTCAATATGTCGGATTTTTGGCTTTTGTTTATGGTGTGCATTCCACTTATTGCACTTGCATTCTTGTGGTTTGTGGCAAGGAAGAATACTTTTTTTAATATAAAACATAAGAAAAACAAACAATAAAGGAGAACATATGAAAAAAGAAGAACAAAATATTGTTGTCAATCACTACACAAACACCTATCAAGAAGAAAACCGATTCGAAACTTTTTCACAGAAGATTGAATACATAACCACAATGCGGTATATTGAAAAATACCTAAAACCCGGCGTAAAAATCTTGGAAGTTGGCGCTGGCACTGGGGCTTACTCTATAGAACTTGCAAAAAAGGGATACGATGTAACTGCTCTTGAACTTGTGCCTAGAAATGTTGAAATAATAAAGAAAAACAGCAAGGGAATTGAAACGCTTAAATGTCTTGAAGGCAATGCCCTCGACCTTCCAAAAGAATTTGAAAACTCGTTTGATATTGTCTTAAATCTCGGGCCTTTGTATCATATGTTCAGCGAAGAAGACAAACAAAAAGCAGTGGATGAGTCTGTTAGGGTATGCAAGAAAGGTGGGGTTTGTATGTTTGCATACATAACTCACAGCTCTGTGATTTGTAGGTCTGGAATTATTAAAGGACATATCAAAGAAATGCAATATGCCCTAACCGAAGATATGAAGCTTCGCAGTATTCCTGAAGAGATATTTACGCCGTTTTATATTGAAGATTTCAAAAAACTGTTTGACAAAACCGGCACAACTTTCATTGCAAACATCTCGGCCGATGGCATAATCTCATTGCTTGCGGATTATATTGACGACAAAATGGACGAAGAGCAAAAACTTATGCTTTTGAATTGGCATTTTGCGACTTGCGAACGCCCCGACCAACAAGGTTTAAGCCCACATTGTTTGTATATTTGCAAAAAATAATGTTTGATAATTAGCTATTTTCTCAGTAGCTATTTTTTTTGTTATAAATTTTTGAGAGCGACATACAATATTATTATGAATAATTCAACAACGAAAATAGTTTATTCTTTTTTGTTTATTATCCTGGTTGCAGTCCTTGGCAGTGTTTTTGTGGCTCTTGGTATGAACTGGTTTGGAACGCTTGACAGACCTTCAGAATGGGTGCCAAACGTACTGATACCGATTGTCTGGAGTGTTATATACCTCACCTTCGCAATAGTTTTTTATCTATGGAATAAAAATGGCGAAGTTCCACAAAACGTTGTTTGGCTCGCCTTGGCTAACGGAGTTTTAAATGTCGTTTGGTGTCTTGTTTACTTCACCTTGAATCAACTCCTTTTCGGGCTTATCTTTATAATTTTAAACCTTATATTCGCCATCCTTCTGTGGAATCAGATTTATAACAGCAACAAAACTTATGCATATTTTTTAAGCATCTACCCCATTTGGCTTTGTGTTGCCACTTGCCTCAATCTCGCAACTTGGATTTTAAATTAAGCAAAAATGCGGTGTGGCCGTATTTTTTGTTTGCGAAAATAAGATTTTTAAAAAAATATAAATTAGGGTATTGACAAAATGCAAAAAATGAGTAAAATAAGCATAGGAGAAGACAAATGAAAAACTTTTGCTCTACGAACAACAAAGAAATACTCGAATTGAAAATCGAGGAATTGATTAACATCACAATCAAAAATGGCTTACTTTTTAATGCCATTCGAAATAATCGCCCAAAAAACAAACCAATCAACAGCCACCTTATTCACAGTCAATATGGCGAATTTCTTGATGAGGTGAGAAGTATGCCACGAGTTGACCTTGAATACTTTGCCTCAAAACTCAATCAACGCTTCAAGTTTTATGCGGATTGTTATTGTAAATATTCTTTGACTTTACAACTTGGAAAAGCCGAAAAAGCTCGTGAGCTTGGCGAGGCAATTTATTCTGCTCTTGTTTATATCAACAAAAAACTTCAAGAACCTGAACTTGCTATGTAGTTTAAAAAATAGATATTCACTGCAACTTTTTTGTTGCAGTTTTTTTATTTGTCTTTTGTTTTTATTGCAAAAAGCCAAATTTAGTTGCAGTTTTTGAATTTTTCATTTATAATGAAAGTATAATATTTTTTTTAATCAAGGAGGATATAAAAAATGTTAGGAGCAATTATTGGAGATATTGTAGGTTCTGTTTATGAATTTGACAATATAAAAAAGAAAAATTTTGAACTTTTCTCGCCAAACTCATTTTTCACTGACGATACAGCAATGACAGTGGCTGTCAGCAATGCACTTGTGGCTTGCAAATACAATTTTGGAAACTTGTCCGAAATTGCCATTTCAAAAATGCAAAACACTTATGAGCGTTATCCAGAATTAAGTTATGGACAAAAATTCAAATTTTGGCTTATGGCAAAAACTCCACAGCCTTATGATTCATTTGGAAATGGGGCTGCAATGAGAGTTAGTGCTGTTCCTTATTTTGCAAAAGACCTCGACCAAGTTATTGAACTTTCAAAAAAGGTTACTGCTGTTTCGCACAATCATCCAGAGGGAATCAAGGGAGCGGAAGCAACTGCGGTTGCAATTTGGCTTGCACTTCACAAACATTCAAAAGAAGAAATCAAGAGCCATATTGAAGAGTTTTATTATAAACTCAAATTTGACTATGAAGACTTGAAGGACAACTACAAATACGACGAAACTTGTCAAGGGACAGTGCCTCAGGCAATCTATTGCTTTCTTATCAGCAATGACTTTGAGGACGCTATCAGAACTGCGGTTTCAATCGGCGGAGACTCGGACACTCTTTGTGCAATTACTGGTGCAATAGCCGAAGCTTTTTATGGTATTCCAGAACAAATCAAGAAGACTGCAAAAAAATATATGGATAGATATGTTTTGAAATCTTATAAGACATTTATTAAAAAATCAAACTATAGAGCGTATTTTGAAAAATGAAATTTATTCAATCAACCGAGATGAAGGTGGATATTTTAGAAAACCAAGAATGTTGGCTTTCGTCAAAAGATAAAATTAAGCAAAACGCAAAAAGGGATGATACACTCGCTTTTGATATTTACAATGACGACAAACTCATTGGATTTGCTATGCTTAGAGAATTTGAAAAAGGCTGTTTCTTCCTTTGGAGTTTTGCCATAGACAAAGAGTTTCAAAACAAGGGTCTTGGCAAAAAGGCTTTATTGGAACTAATCAAATTTTTGAAAAACAACTATGATTTAAAAACCATAACAACCACTTACAAAACCGGCAACAACCACGCAAAACACCTATATGAAAACGCTGGCTTTACAGAAACCAATCGTGTTTTGGACGGCGAAATTGATGAGGTGGATATGGAGCTTCATATTTAGAAAAAAAAGGAGGACATCCCTCCTTTTTTCATTAACTTTAAAACTAGTCTTCACTTTCAAGATTTTCAGCCAAAAACATTTTTCTGATTGAGTCGTTACGCTCATAAAGTTCTTCAAAATTGCCTTTGTCGACAATCTTGCCTTTATCAAGATAATAAATTGTATCCACATTTTTTATTGTTGAAAGTCTGTGTGCAACAATAATTACTGTGTGTTTTCCTGAAAGGTTTTGGATTGATTTTGTAATCTCCGCTTGGGCTATGTTGTCAAGTGATGATGTGCTTTCGTCAAAGATAATAATTCTTGAGTTTTTGATTAGTGCCCTTGCTATTGCAAGTCTTTGTTTTTGACCGCCTGACATTTTGACGCCGTTTTCACCTACTTTTGTATCGAGGCCATTTGGAAGAGAGTCTAGGTATTCAATAAGATTTGAATCCTTGCAAGCTTTAAGTACTTCTTCATCAGTTGCATCAGGCTTGGCAAGTTTTATGTTTTCCTTTATGGTCATATCAAATATGTAAGGAAATTGGTTTACGAGAACTAGATTATCCCTAATACTTTTCTTGCTGAGTGTGTTTATATCATATCCACCAAGCAAAATCTCGCCCTCTGTGCAGTCGTTGAGTTTTGCAATCAGGTTGAGGATTGTGGATTTACCGCTTCCGCTCTTACCAATAAATGCAACTGTTGAGTTTGCCTTGATTTTAAAGCTTAAATCTTCAAAAATTCTTTGAGTTGTGATTTCAAACTCGGGTTTATAACCTCTTTTGCTTTTGGTTTTTTCATCGACTTCTTTTTCCTTTTTGTTGACATAATCAAAAGCAACGTTTTTGAATTCTATTTCGCCTTTGAGGTCTTGAACATCTATTTCGCCATAGTTTTCACTCGCATACATTTCTTCGTCATACAATTCACTGATTCTGCTTCTTCTAACCTTAAAATCAGCAATCCATTTGCCAAGGTTGCCAATAAAGAAAGCAAAACTAGAAATTGAGCTTCTGTTTGTGAATATGAAAAGTAATGAAGCGAGAGCGATAATACCTTGATCCATCATAAAAAGTGCAAATGCCACAAGGCCATAAATAAGCCAATTTGAAATGAGGTCTTTAACACTGTCAAGGGTGTATATTGTCATATTCAAGTTGCAATTAGCGTCTTTGTACTTTTCATAATGGGTAGTAAATGTTTGTTGAAATTGTTCTTCAAGTCCAAAGGTTTTTATGTCTTTTTGACTTCGCACCATTTCACTTGTTATGCTTGTCGCAGGCTCTCCAAGTTTTTCTGTCCGAGCAAGTTTCTTTTTGTAAATTCGCACCTTTACAAATTCAATTAAAAACACTACTACAATAATGCCGAGGATTACGAGTGCAATCCAAATGTTGATTATTGCAATATACACAATCACAAGCACTCTATTGAGAAGTTCCCAAAGTGTATAAATAACATCATCCAATGAACCAATCAATCTTTCGGGGTCGTTGTTGATACGGTTTATAATAAGTCCCGAAGGGGTTCTGTCCATACTTTCGTTGTTGATTTTAAGAATTCGTTTTGTAATGTCTTTTTTGATTTCCAAAGCGATTTTGTTGCTGTATTTAAAATAAACCATAGCACAGAACCAGTTGATGCCATTGCTTACAGCACACAAACCTATAATATACAAAATTGTGATAAATGCTTTTTTGATTTCAGAAAGTGCAACCTCATTTAAGAAGTTTGCAATTTGAATTGTGATAAAAAATTCCGCAACTGCAATCACGAGATATAAAGTAACGTAGGCAACCAACCAACCCTTGTATTTTGAAAAATAATTCCAAACGCTAAATTTTTGGTTTTTGTCTTTCATAATATTTTTCTCCTTTTGTAAATTTTTTTAATAATTTAAATAAAAAATCATTTATTTTTAATTATTTTATCAAAAATAAATATAAAATTCAATTTTTTTATTAAAAATTAAAATATTTTAAATAAAAAAATCTTGTAAACAAATTTTACAAGACTTCCAAAAAGAGATATGGTCGGATTTTTTATAAAACAAAAATCGCCCCAAGGAAGAACCTTGAAAATTTGTTTGTATTTTCAAAATTGTTACGACTATTAAGTTTTGAAATGGTCATTTTTTTGTTCCTCCTTTTTTAAATTTGCCTCATTATACAACACAAAATTTTATTTGTCAACCCCTAAATTTAGAAAAAAGTGGATTTTTTTTATTTTTTATGCTAAAATTTACAAAAAAGGAAGAAATTATGAAAAATTTTAATGGGTTTTTGTATCATATAGTACGGTACCAAAAATTAGAAGTTGGCGACAAACTCACATTTGGAAACACGCCAAACAAATTTTCAGAAAAAATTTTTGAAGCAAGCTTTCAAGTGGGAGAATTAGATGTAAATCAACTTGTTCACTCAAAGCCATTTAAAGAGTTTTCAGGCGAAGAAGAAAAAGAGACCAAAAGATATATCTACGAATCTTGCCAAATGCTCAGGGAACTTATTTTGGAAAAAGTGAGAAAAGAAGAATTTTCAAAACGCCCTTCCCGTCTTGAATGTATTTACTGCACAAAATCATTTGAAGAGGCAAAGCAGTGGATACCGGCACTTAAAAGAATGCATCCTTCTCAGCCACCTTTGCAGATTGTCAAATTAAAAGCAAAAGGCAATGTTTTTGAAGGCGACGGAAATTTGATGCTTAGAAACACTTTTTCGTTGAATGCAAAAATAGAAATGGCTCGTCAGTATTGGAGTGGTTCAAACAACCCTAAATTGTCAGAAGTCCTATTTGTCGGCAAAGCAGAAGTTGTTGAAATCTTGGAGGAGTTTTAATGGAAATAAATACAACAGAGTACAAAAAAATAGTTTTTATAGAAGCAAAACCCGAACTTGGCTTTAACTTTGGTTATTTTTTAATATTAAATAGGTTTGACGATAGCAATAAAAAACTGCAAATGATTGGTGAAGCAAACAATACCCGCATCACTAATGATACAGCAGAAAATTTTGAAAGGTGTAAATATCAAGTTTTCAAAAACGGATTACTTTTCAAACATATGGCAGGTTTTTATAACAATTCGGCCGTTGTCTATCCAACCTTCTTACGCCCGCCCTTAGAAAACAAAGGCGATCTTGACACACATGCACTAACTTCAATGGCATTACACTCTACTCGTGAAGATATAAAAAGAGTAGATTTGCAGTTTCTTGCAATGTTTCAACACGCAAAAGAAGTTTTACGAACTTGGGGATACGAACCCACCGAAAAGCTAATTATGACAGGCTTTTCAGCATCCGCTAAATTTGCACAAAGATTTGCATTTCTACACCCCGAGCAAGTGAGTGCAGTTGTTGCGGGTGGTATGAGTGCAACACTTTGCCTACCAGTGGAAAGTTATAAAGGATATACCTTAAACTACCCACTTGGTACAAATGATTATGAAGAAATTACCGGCAGAAAATTTGACAAAGAGGCATTTGACAAAATACCACACTATGTCCTTATGGGCGACCAAGACCAAAACGACCCTGTTCCCTACCACGATTGTTTTACAGATGAAGAAAGAGAAGCTATTATTGGCATATCGGATGCGGATATACAAAAACGTTGGTTTAAAATGCTTGAAATAATAAAAGACTTAAGGCTTAATGTTTATCCATTTTTAAATAAAGGATACGACCACACGCCTAAAGGTATGCCAAAAATTTTAGAAGAAAATTTACCACAAATAAAACAACAAATTGAAGAAAATAATAAAAATATCTAATTTTTTAAGAAAATAATTAAAAAAATAAATAAAAATAATTATTTTTCATATTTTTTGAAAAATATTGCAAATTTATATAAAATACACAGAAGGAGAAAAATGAAATTTAATTTTGAGAAAAACTTACAACAACGACTTGCAAAACCGGAGTATAATACGGATATAAACATCGATGAGGTTTTACAAAAAGTTGAATACCCTACCACACCTCCAAGTTTAGAAGATTTGAAAAAATATATTCATATTTTTTGCGAAGAAACTTTGCCAATGGAGGCAATCTTAACCCAACGGCAGATGCTTGAGGATTTTAATCAGTTTAAATTTTTAATTCAATATGTTTATAGTGGTTATAAAGTTATTGGCGAGAAGTTTTTTGAAAATGCTTTTCATAAACTTTCGGCATTTATTGAAAGCCATCAAACCGCCACAAAAGAAGAGTTTGCAAAAGAGATATATTTGTCGCTTGAAGGACTTGAGGATAATCACTTTTCAATTACCCCATACAAAGGGGTATGCTTTAGACCTCTTGCAATTCGTGGAAGACTCAAAACTTACATTAATTCTAAATATAACATAACAAAAAGTGATAAGGATTTTTTTATGAGTGACAGAAAGATTGTGAGCATAAATGGAAACCACAATATTGGTCGCTTTATAAAAGTGGTTTGCGGAGTTGACGGTAAACTCAAATTGGGGTTTGTGGTGCGTGAAATACAAAACACAGTAGGCGAACACATCATTCTAAATATAGATTTTGAAAATGGAGATACCCTTTCCGCCACTCTCAATCTCAAAAAATTTGAGCCACTTCAGCACCACAACAACGGATTTGTGAAAAAACTTGAAAATTGTATTTACATACGCAATACAGCTTGTGAACTACGCACACAAAAACAACAAGAAGAATTAGACGGCTTTTGTAAAATTATAGAAAAAAATATTAACGACATTGATTTTACAATTATAGATGCCCGAAGCAATCGTGGAGGTGCAGATATGTTCAATTCAGCAATTCATAAGGCCATTTTGAATATGGAGTCTTTTAAACAAAATATTGGCTTATTTCACTTATGTGCAAAACAATTCTGGAATGAAACAAACAAGAAAAGCGACACTGAATACGCTAAAAGTATTTATGAAAATTATCAAGAAAGCATCAAAAGTGGCACACCAAACATCAAGGAAATAACATTGAGGAAACAAGAAAATTCTCCACATAACAACAAGATAATATTTGTTTTAACTGATGAGCATAGCACCTCTTCAGGTGAACAATACAACACTCAATTGAGAGCCTTTCAAAATGTTGTTTTTCTCAACGACAACACCGCCGGAATGATGCACTTTGGGAATCTTACAAGCTATTACCTTGGCCATAGTAAAATTAAATTAAAACTTGCCAATTCTCATCTTCTTTTCGGGAACTATTTGGTCGAAAACAAAGGTTTTCCACCTGATGTTTATTTTGATTGTGACGCAAGTGAAATTCTAACAACACTTCAAAACTTTATAAACCAAAACACAACTCTAAAATGCCCTCCCCTTACATCACTTCAAAAATACGAACATAAACCCCTTGAAGAAAATAAATACAAATAAACTTCTTTTATTATTTATTTGAATAAATTAATTGTATAATAAGCAAAAAAAAACTGCAAAAATGCAGTTTTTTTATTCCGCCTCTTCTTGGTTGTAAAGATCGAAGTATGGCTTGCAGGTTTTGAGAAGTTCCTTGTGCGTGCCTTGACCAACAATTTTGCCGTTTTCAATCATAACAATTTGGTCGGCATTCATTACAGTGCTAAGTCGATGTGCGACAATCACCATTGTGTGTTTGCCTGCAAGGTTGTCGAGGGATTTTTGGATTTTGGCTTGGCTTTCGTTGTCCAATGCACTTGTGGCTTCGTCCAAAAGAATTATTTTGCTGTTTTTTATGAGTGCTCTTGCGATTGCAAGTCGTTGTTTTTGTCCGCCACTTAGAATCACACCATTTTCACCTACGATACTATCGTATCCTTCTGGTTTGGACATTATGAAATCGTGTATTTGAGCAATTTTGCAGGCGGATACCATTTCTTCATCAGTGAGGTCGTTTTTCACAAACCGCAAATTTTCACGAATGGTTGTGTTGTATATGTATGGTGCTTGAGGCACGACTGTAACAATATCACGAAGAGAACTTTCTTGAAGTTTTGTTATATCTATGCCATCAATTAATATTTTACCCTTATTGACTTCGTAAAGTTTTGGGATAAGGCTGATTAACGTGCTTTTCCCGTGTCCGCTTTTACCGACAAATGCCACTGTTTTGTTTGCTGGAATAGTAAGTGAAAAGTCTTCAAGCACTGGTGCGTTTTCGTTGTAGGCAAATGTTACATTCTCAAACCTTATTTCCCCTTGTGGGTTTTTGATTTTGCGTCTGCCAAACTTTTCTTTTGGATAGTCTTCTTCATCAAAGACTTCGGCAATTCTCTCTGCACTTAATGAAGCATCTCTAAATTCATCTCTGATATTTTGAATGTGTGTAAACAATAGAAGTGCGTTGTTGTGGTACATAATAAACACGACAAACATACCAACAGTGATTGTATTTTGACAAAGGAGTAAAATACCCAGCGAAATGAATGCAAATTTGAAGATTGAAAGGAAAGAATTATTCATAAAGACAAACAAATTTGAAAATGTTGCTCTGTCTATTGAGGCATTTTTGATGTGCTCAATATTCTCTTCATAATTTTTGCCAATATTGTCTTTGATGTTTAGTGCCTTAACATCACGCATTGACCTCACGACTTCTGAAACCATACCCATATTTTTATCTGAAATAATCTTCTCTTTCCTGCGAATTTTCTGCATATACTTTTGGCGAATATTATCAAGCAGGGTGAATGCAATTATTGTGAATAAAATCAAAAATCCAACCCAAACATTTATTATAAAGAAGAATGCTATAAAGCCTATCGATTTGAGAACCTCCGCCAATCTTTCAATTAAGGATTGAATAAATCGCGATAAGCCTGTTGGGTCATTGTTCACTCTTGCGACTATCTCGCCAGAGTTGATAAGGTCAAATTTTTTACTTTTTGTTCTAAATACATCAAACATAATGTGCGAACGCAAGTTTTTTAGTGTTCGATTGACAGCTTGGGTTGCAATAAGATACCACGCTAGAAGCACTACTCTTGCTGCAAGCATTGCAATAAGATAGAAAACCGCAAATTTCACCGCACCCATATAGTTTAGTTCAGTTACGCTTGTAACAATTTTTTCTGTGAATACGGGGTATAGAATGACAATTCCAGCCGTCAAAAGTGCACATATTGCCATAATCACAAATGCCCAGGTGTATGGTTTGAAGAATTTCATACACTTGCCAAGGGCCTTCCAGTTTGTTTTGGTGCTTTTCTTTTTAACGTCGGTTACTGCTAAGCCATAGCGTTCAAAATCCCGCTTTTGCTCCTTTTCGAGTGTTTTACTTTTTCGCTTTTCATTCATTTGTGAAATAGATTTAAATATATTTTTCATAAAACCTCCTCATTTGCTTTTTAATATTGATTTTTTTAAAAACCTTTTTACATCTCTTTTTCTTGGTGTTTTTTGCGTTTTGCTTCTTTTTGCACACCCATATATTTTCCGCCAGCGTAAATTATATATTGCCCTTCCTTGACGGCGTCGCTGTAAATATCCCTGCTTAGGTTTGGCAACTTCAAATTGCAACCTAGGCACATATTTTGGTCCAAAACAAGGTTGAAATCGCTTTCAAGTTTGTGAATATCAGTGCAATGGGCTCCGATAACGATATTGTCGACCATATGGCCAGCACTATTCATATCTTGAAATAAGTTATTGCAAAGTCTTTTAAGGCATGCGACAAACTCGGTTGAATACTCTTCATTTAAAAGTTTGTCCAAATTTTTTGGAACTTCAATATTGTCAAGAGCAATGGTTTTTGTTTCTGCATTAAACCAAAGCCAAGATTGGGCAATTATTTTGTCCTTAAATTTGAACGCAACAAAACAGCTGTTTGGATTGGTTTCTCCGAGTATTACGCAGTCGTATCCACTTGACTCTCTTTCATAGTCAGAGTGATAGCGTTGACAACAATTAGTGATATTGCCAAGAACAAGGCCCAGTGGATTGTCTTTGTAAATCATTTCGTATAAAAAGTCGTTTTCGCTTTTGTCTTCTCGGCATTTTAAAACTTGTTCGCTTGCTATTTTTTTCCCTTCTTCAAAAAGTTCTTGCAACGCCTCAAAACCTTCTTGGCTCATATTAACCTTAGAGCATAAGTCCATTAATTCCTCGTTGCCATCTTTACAGTTTGACAAATCCGATACGTCGCAATCTTCTAGTGTAAGTCGTTGGTTTTGAAGGTTTGTAACAACCATTTTATTTGAGTCTTTCAAGATGCTTTCAAAGTTTGTGTAAATATATTCAAGTGGTCTAAAATCATTAAAATCCATATTTCTCAAAACCGACATATCGTTTGGCTTAATTTTCTTTTCCATAATCTCATTGAAGTTTTGGACAAAAAATTGTGCAAACTTGACATTGTTCCACCAAGGATTCAAATAAACACCCTCATAGTTTAATTTTGCTCTGTCTGGGTGTGGGAGTATATTGTTTTCAACAAACTTTGTAACAAGTTTTTGAATACTCCACTCCCCTGGTTTTTTAGCAATTTTTAAGGCTTTTTGATTAAGTTCGTTTGCGATTTTGTTTTTCTCTTCATCGCTCATACGAGACCATTTTTCCCAAACCGTATGATTGTTTTTTATGTTTTCTTGAAAAAGCATATTGTAAGCAAGCAACCTACGATAATCTTCCATTTCTTTCTTGCTTGCCTTCTTAAAACCTTTATAGCCAAGCATTTGTAAAAGTCGCCACGTTGCGTTATTGCCCATATTGTCAACCATCATCCGTTTTGTTAAGGCTCGAATTTCCTCAAAGTGCTTCACTAAGAAATTGAGGTCGTCATCGCTGTGGATATCGTTTATCATTTGAAGGGTGATTTTCCCCCAAAGCCCATGTCTGTTTACTTGTTTAAGGTATCCTGTCGACAAATTTCTCAAACCCTCCAGAGAGTCTTTGTGTTTCTCATCAGTAATCACAAACGAATGTTGGCATTTGCCAAAATCCCAAATTTCAACTGTTCCGCCAAACATCGTTTGCCAAAAATTACCGTCTGACTCACCTCTTAGGTTTGCATTAACCCTCAACGTTTTTGCATAAGTGCCATTGCCACCCATAAAATTGATTTTTGTTGAACCACTCATATCCCAAAGTTCAAGGGCTTCGGAGCGGTTTGTAATTGCTTCGCCAACTGTTGTAAGTTCTTTGCATTTTGACATATCCAAAACTTTTAATTTAGGATTACCAAAAAAAGCATAATCCCCAACAAGTTCCAGTTTGGAGTTATTAAAATTAACTTCTGTCAAACCAGTTGAGCGAAATGCGTATGCCTTAATTGTTTTCAAGTTGTTGTTTTCTGCAAATATAACTTTTTCAAGGTTTCTGCATTTGCCAAAAGCCCACATACCTATTGTTTCAAGTTTGTCGCAGTTTGTGAAGTCTATCGCCTTAAGATTAGCTCTATCATAAAACGCAGTTCTTTCCACCGACCTTAGGCGACTGCCTTCTTCAAATAAAATTGTGTGAATATCATAAGTGCAAATAAGATTTCCGTCTTCTTTTGTAAGCGTTTCATATTCCTTTGGAACGACAAACACCCCATTTTGGGCTTTTTCCAAAGCGTCCATCAGCATTATTATTTTTGATTCTCTTGTCTTTTGTGATACATTTTCCATAATTTGTAAACCTCCGCTTTACTGCATATACGAAAGTTTAACATATTTTATTTGTTTTTCCAATTAAAAAATTAATTTTAATAATAAAATCTTAATTTTCCTCAACAAATAACCCCAAACCCGCTTAAAACAAAATTATTTCAAACGGGTATTCGTATATGCTATTATTGATTTGTTTTCGACTATAAACATATAAAATACCCTCCTTTTTAAAAAATTTCCCCCATTATACACAAAAACACCAACCTTGTCAAGAGGTTATTTCTGTATTTTTTCTAATAATGCAAAAAAAAAGAATACAAATTTGTATTCCATTTTTTTACATACTCAATTCCTCTTCTTTTGCCTTTTGTTTTTGTTTGAGTTTTTCGAAAACCATAAGAGCGATTTTGTATTGGTCTAAATCCTTATTTTGCTCTTCAACAGGCAACTCAATAAAAGGTTTTGATAAAACTTCATCTTCTCTTCCCCATTCATTCCTACTAAGCCATTCGGCGTGGATTTTCTCACCAATCTCCTCTTTGGTTTGGTAGTTTTCTTTGTCAAACAAAATATCCACACAAACTTTGGCAGCTTCAAAATTTTCTTCCTGTTTATCTGGACTCAACTGTTCGAAATTTGAATTTGCAATATCAATCTCCAAAGTGCCTTCAAAGACTCTGAAATTTGCAGGAAGATTGTCAACGTCAAGACTTTTTGCAAACTCTTCATCCAAGACTTTTTTCCATCTTGGTTCATAAGTCCCGTCTGCATTTAATCTTGTTTTTCTCCAATCTTGGTGAAGTTCACTCGCAATAAGAGTCGCAAGTCCATTTGCTGTTATTTCATTTTTTTCCATAATCCTTCTCCTTTTTTTTGCTATTATAAAACACCTTTTTGGGAATGTCAATAAAAAACCAAGAAAACTTGCTTTTTAATAAAAAATATGATAACATAAATTTATGATAAATGTAAAATTTGATGTAATAAATTTAAAACAGCAAATTGCTATTATAAAAAATTTTTTAAGTTCCAAAAACCAAACTTCAATTTATATTGCAAACGAATTTGAAATAGATATAAACCTACCCACAAAATCAAAAAACAAAATGGTGGAAGAAAAAATAACAAAACTCTACAATCAAGAATTACAACATATGCAAAGTCAAGTTTTAAAATTTCAAGATATATGGGATAAAAATGCGAGTTTTATAAATCAAGAATTGACAAAGATTTTTGGCAAGGAATACTCTTTTGAATGCAAAGCATATGTAAACCTCAACCCCGTTTTCCCAAGATATCTGCAAACCAAAAGTTTTGATGTCAACCTCTACGCCAGAGAAGATATTATTCTCCTCTCTTCCGTTCACGAAATCGTGCATTTTGTTTGGTTTGAATTATGGCAGAAAAATTTTCCCGATATCAAAATCGAAGACTATGAATTCCCAAACCTTTCTTGGATTATTTCTGAAGTCGCCATTGAGCCGATTTTCCGCTTTTCAGCATTGAAAGACTTATCCCCCGACTTACCAGCCTATGATTATTTTTATACTGACAAAATCGACAACAAACCTATAGCTGAAATTGCAAACAATATATATCAAGAAAGCAAAGATATAAACGAATTTCAAAATAATATGTACCAATTTTTTAAAATCAAAGATTGGCATAAGTTAATAAAATAGTAAAAATTCCTCCCGTGGTTGAGAGGTTTTTTCTATTTTAAACTAAAACCAAGACTAATCCAGATTGTTTAAATTCCAGTTTGGATTGTGGGTGAACAATTGGGAAGTTCTATGCCCTTTTGCAAGCTCGTATTTGCTTGTAGGCCTAACCATCTTTGCGGTTTTTCTTCTAAAATTGGCGTCAAGCAGTTTTTCATTTAGTATAACTTCGTAACATTGCTTTAATTCTGTTAGTGTAAACTCATTCGGAAGCAAATTAAAAATAATATCAGTGTATTCGAGTTTGTTTTTTAATCGTTCTAGTGCCATAAAAATTATTTTTGCGTGGTCAAATGCAATATTATTTTCTGTTATTTTCACAATTTTTGTTTCTTCCAAGCCAACCTTTTTATTTGAAACTTCAATGATATTTTTTAGTTCTTGGTTTTCATTTTTTAAGACTAGATTATAAACATTTTTTATTTCAAATCCATCCTGAATTTCTTTGATGTTTGTCTCAACTTTTTGGACTTCAATATCAAACCATTCACCATTTCGCAATTGCTCTTGTGTGTTTGTCAAAAGCATATACCCCACACTCAACACCCTCGTTCTTGGGTCCCTGCGTTTTTCTCCAAACGTAAAAAGTTGTTCATAATAATAATTTGTTAAACCAACTTTATTCTTCACACACAACTTCATTGCATCCGACAGTTCATATTGTAAATCTATAAAAGTTCCAACAATAGCAAAATCTCCCTTGAAAGGAGAATATTGTCTTTTTGTCAAAAAAACTTGCAACTTTTTTTCGGGAAGTTTTCTGTAATTCTTGCTTTCTTCATTTCGTATTCTTAAAATAACAGCATCAACCGTAACGCTTGGTTTATCGTATTCACTGTCTGAATATAATTCTAAAAATTGTTTATCTTCTTTTGAAATTTTCATTTTTCCTCACATAATATTTTTATATTTTAATTAATTATTTTATTTTTTGTTATTTTTTTTAATTTTTTGTTATTTTTTAATTAAATTTATTATTTTTTAATTTTTTTATAATTTGAAAATTTGGTGAATGCTCGCCAAAAATTTTCAACCAAAATACCGCCTTGGGGTCGTGAGATTCCGTCGCAAGCGACGGGCAACGAACGTTCGTTGCATCCCCGGGTGCCTGAGGCACCACGCAGTAAGCAGGCTTTCAGCTTGCAAGTAACTAATCCTTCCAAGCATCAACTTAATGCCTGCAGAGGCTTTTATTTAGTTTAAAAAATTTTTTAATTTGTTTTCAAATTTTGAAATGGGTTTTCTTTTGTGCATTGTTGATGAGTGTAGTTTCATAATTGTTTCATAATCTTCATTCTTTTTCCCAGTCCTAATATATTCATCTAAATTGTCATAGGTCAACCCTAGTTTTTCTTCGTCCGATTTCCCGCTGAGTCCATCACTTGGAGTTTTTTCAACGAGTTCTATAGGTAATCCAAGGAGACGCCCTATCTCACACACTTCAGTTTTTGTGAAATTTGCTATCGGAGCAAAATCGCCAACGCTGTCTCCCCATTTTGTGGAATAGCCCACGCTTATTTCACTTAAGTTTGAAGTGTTTGCAACTAAATAATTCATACTTCCCGCAACAGCATACAACATCGCCATCCTGAGTCGAGGCGGGGTGTTTATTGTTGTAATATCGCTTAATTTTAATTGGTTGTTATCTAAAACTTCTTCTATAGGTTTAATAATTCCCT
>JAFYKO010000196.1 GCA_017537515.1 Clostridia bacterium
ACAAAACAAGAAAAAAACATAAGAAAAGAGAGGGACAAAATTATGACTGACCACGAAAAAAACGAAATTTTAGGCTACATAGCATCGGAGTTTATATCGCCTATGTGCGATGACAAAAGAGTTGATAATTCTCTATGGAGAGAGATGACAGGAGAAAAGTTCAACAAGCTCGTTGCTTTTGTAAACAAGTTTGTCAAAGAAGAACCCACCGCCTATAAGGTAAGACGAGCTTCGTGCAACCCAGTCGATACTGTTGTTAAAGAGGTTAAGTTAACCTCAATGAATGATTTGATTGAGTTTGCAAAGGCAGAGGGTAATCCAATTATCGTTGGTAATTATTTCTCTGATAACGAAGATGAATATTCTTTGCTTATTTATGACGATTATCTTGAATAAGAACAATCGACCGCACTATGCGGTCGAAGCATATTTAGACGTCAAACGTCTAAAAATCTTTTTAAAAAATTTTTCAAAAACTATTGACAAATCAGTAAATTTGTGGTATAATAATATTGTAATAAGAACAAAAAGGAGAAAAACTATGTTTGATAAACTCAAAGAATTTTGTGAGGAACACACTGTAGGGGCAAGTTGTCTTATGGTGCTTTTGGTAGTCGCTCTTATCATCGGCTTTGCCTTTGGCTTACTCTGCCTTGAAGGTTGGATAGTAATGCTTTTATGGAATGCCGTCATTCGCACTCTGTGGGCATCCGCACCGCACTTGTCTTTTTGGTTGGCGGTTGGTCTTGTGTTGCTTTGTAATATTCTATTCGGAGCAGTTCACACTTGCATTCACAAAAAAGATTAAGCTAAGAGCTGGGCGGTTCGCCGCCCTCTCGAAATTTAGACGTCAGACGTCTAAACCGATTTTAACAATTTTTTCAAAAAACTATTGACAAATCAATAATTTTATGGTATAATATATATGTAATCAAATGAAAGGAAAATACATAAAATGAAAAAGAATAACGAACCTATCGTAATGCGAGGAGAGGTATGGTACACCGACCTTTCGCCCTCAAAGGGCAGTGAGCAAGGGGGTATGCGACCTGTTCTCATAATTCAAAATGATGTTGGCAACCGCCACGCACCTACAACAATAGTTGCACCCATAACAAGCAAACTCACAAAGCACCTACTACCCACTCATATGCCCATTAAACAAGGCGAAGGTGGTTTGAGAGCAGAGAGCATAGTCCTCTTGGAACAAGTAAGAGTTATTGATAAGTCAAGATTACTCCAAAAGCTCGGAACTTTGGATAGTGGAAAAATGGCAGAGATTGACAAAGCTATTAAAATAAGTTTGGGGGTTTGATTATGTTAATTTGGGGGTTGGTATTAGTATCTTGTCTAATGTTTATAGATTTATTTATTTTAGGGTATGCAATACTCTATCGTAAATTTTGGTGGGGCATTTTAAGTTTTGCGTGGGGAGCGTATGTGGTATGGCTTGGAATGCAATTGATACAATGTTTAGTTGAATTTGGAATATAATGCGGCGGGTCGCTTATGTGAAAACATAGGCGACCTTTTCGCAATAAAGGATTTAGACGTCAAACGTCTAAACCGATTGTATAAAAATTTTTTAAAAAACTATTGACAAAACTTGAAAAATATGATATAATATATATGTAATAAAGAGGAAAGGAAAAATTTACTTATGGAAAAAGCAATTTACTTTGATATGGATGGCACTCTCGCAAATCTCTATGGTGTTGAGGGTTGGTTGGATAAACTCCGCAACTATGACGCCTCTCCGTTTGTAGAAGCAAACACGCTACTCAATATGCAGGCTCTCGCTCACCGCCTTAATACGCTCCAAAAGAACGGCTACACAATAGGAATTATCTCGTGGCTCTCTATGGAAAGCACCGCAGAATATGACGAAGAAGTAACTAAAGCAAAACTTGATTGGCTGTCAATACATTTAGGCTCGGTTAAGTTTGACGAAATCCATATTGAAAAATACGGAACTCGCAAGAGTACACTCGCACAAGTCAAGGGTGGTTTGTTGTTTGACGATAATCCAAAAATCCGTAAAGAGTGGATAAAAAACAATCCAAGTGGTTGGGCTTGTTCGGAAAAGGAGATATTGATAGTATTAGAACAACTTAAATAACAAAGCAAAAGACGGTCTGCACAACCGTCTTTTGTATTACGTGGATTTAGACGTCAAACGTCTAAAAAAGTTTATAAAATTTTTTCAAAAAACTATTGACAAAATTTGATTTATATGTTATAATATATATGTAATCAAGAGAGGAGTAATAAAAATATGAAAGAAACTATTTTTGAAAAGGTCAACGAATTATTGGAACTATACATAGGCGGTCAAATCTTTTTTACCGAACTCGACAAAGCGGTAAAATTTGATAAAGAAGTCTTGGAGAGCCTTATATGTAAAGTAGAGGAGATTGCCGGCCCTCACACCTTTACAATAGCAAGTGGTGAAATAGGTCTTGCTA
>JAFYKO010000197.1 GCA_017537515.1 Clostridia bacterium
GCCCACAAAAACCGCCCGAACGGGGCGGATTATTTCCCAAAAATTGAAGTGCGAAAGCACAAGATTTTTGCAAATGAATTATTTATAAAAATATTTGCCCGCAAGGGCAATTTTTTTTTGAAAATTTCTTTCCGCAAAGCGGAAAAATTTTCATTAAATAAACAAAAAAAAAAGAAAAAAACAAAAAAAGCTAAGAACTAGCTTGTCCTTAGCCTTACAGGTAAGATTAGGTATAAATACTTAGGGTCTTGACTGTCGTACGGGGTGATGATGCAAGGGTTGTGAGCTTGGTTAAACTTAAGCTCAATAAACTCATCACCGTTAACCTTTAACGCTTCTGTGAAGTAACGAGCATTAAACGCTATAGTAAGTTCTTTACCATTCAGCGTAATGTTCATATTTTCTCGGATATTACCAATCTCCGAACGACTTGTGATGCATAAATTTGAGTCAGAAATATCAAACTGCACAAGGTTGTTTTGTCCAACCCTTGAAAGCAAGCTTGCACGTTCAAGCGATTCTTCAAACTGCTTGCGATTAACACGAATCGTAGTGCTGAAATCACTGGAAATAATTTGTTTGTAGTTAATGAAATCGCCTTCAAACAAACGAGTGGTTATAACACAGCCACCAAGGTCAACCATCATAAAGTTGTTTTGTACGTAAACATTAACAACATCGTCGTTGTCTTCCAAAAGTTTAGCAATTTCGTTTAAACTTCTAGCAGGCACAATCACGTTGCTAGTGAGATTGCCACCATTGATTGCCTGCGTGTAGTACGCCAAACGGTAACCATCCAACGCCACTATTTTGAGCGTGTTTTGAGTCATTTCAAAAAGACAGCCTTTAAGGATAGGGCGGGTGTCGTCGACTGCAACAGCGAACGTGGTTTTAGTTATCATTTCTTTGAAGCTTTTTTGCTCGATGCCGAAAAACTCTGTTGTTTCAATTTTTTTGAACGCTGGGTATTCATTGACCGCGTAGCATTGAACGACTGTTTCGCTGTCGATGTAAGAAACCTTGAGGGTTTTTTCGTCTTTAAGCGTAAGCTCGATTTTTTCGGCTGTAAGTTTTTTCACGAGTTCGCCGAAGAACTTGCCGGGAACGACCGTTTCGCCTTCGGATTTGACTTCTGCTTTGATTTTTTTCTCGATTGAGAGTTCGAGGTCTGTTGCTGAAAGCGTGAGTGTTTCGCCTTCTGCGATAAATTTAATTCCTTCTAAGATTGGGTTTGTGGTTCGTGGGCTCATTGCTCTTGAAACAGTTATCACTGCGTCGCATAAGTCCAAACCGTCGCAAACTACTTGCATAATATTCTCCTTTTTTCTTTGTGTTCTTATTATACCAAACTTTTGCGAATTTTTCAAGTGTTTTTGAGATTTTGTTTGGTTTTCTTTTTTATACTAAAGTAAAAAAACAAAAACTTTACCGCTTTGTGGTTTCAGTTTTTGTCGTATTATTTTTTTATTTTTTATCTAATGAAAAATTTGCAAAAATCTTGTGCTTTCGCACTTCAATTTTTGGAAAATATTCGCCTCTTTGAGGCGGTTTCGTGGGCTACTCGCCCACACCCCGGGTGCCTGAGGCACCTTGCATAGGACGGTCGTTCAGCTGAAATACTTGTAAGTCTGATTTCGTACGAAAGCAAGTTACAATGACTGACGGTTCCAACCGTCCCGCCTTGCCAGTGACTTTACCTATAAGCTAGCTTTTAAAA
>JAFYKO010000011.1 GCA_017537515.1 Clostridia bacterium
GCCAATGCCTTCCGGGGGGCTTCCCCCGGCGGGGTGTGGGCGAGTAGCCCACCCGCACGCAAGTGCGGAATTAATTTTTGAAAATGAATTCCGCAAAGCGGAAGAATTTTCAATTATAAAATTTAATTCCGCCGGTCCGTTAGGGAGGCTGAATAACGAGGCGGAGCTAAAAATTGCTTTACAAATTCTAAAAATTATGCTAATATATAGTTGTTATGGCATTTTGTAAATATTCAAGCGAGAGCGTTATTAGTTCGTCGACAATGGTCGACAATATTTTTATACACGATTATTTGCCTTCACTTCCTGCAACTGTGGTCAAAATCTACATTTATGGCTTATATAAGTGTGCAAACCCCAATGCTTTCAACAACACATTGGAGAGTTTTGCCGAAGAACTAGGATTGACTGTCTTAGACATAGAGAATGCGTTCCTCTATTTGCAAGACCAAGGACTTGTTAATGTTATTCTCGGCACGCAGTTTCAAGTCCGCTATTTGCCACTAAACAACATTATCACAAACACCAAAAAGTTTAAAAAGGACAAGTACACCGAGTTCAACAAGCAAGCACAAGAAATAATCGACGGCAGGATGATTACTGCAACCGAATACACTGAGTATTACACGCTTATGGAAGTTTTCCACATCGAACCAATGGCGTTTGTTATGGTTATGGACTACTGCACAAAGCTCAAAGGCGGGAACGTCGGCCACGCTTACATCACAACCGTTGCTCGCAACTGGGCGTCGGAGGGCATAACCACCACGACCGCTGTTGAAGAAAAACTCAGAGAACTCACGCACGCAACGTCAGAGATTGGCGACGTGCTTAAAGTTTGCGGGATAAAACGCCTTCCGACAGTCGAAGAACAAGAGAAATTTATCCGTTGGACAAAGAATTTTGGCTTTAATATCGATGCTATTCGCTTCGTGGCTAAGTCGCTGGCGTCCAAAGGTGCGAGGGTTAACTTCGACAAGCTTGACAACTCTCTGACCAAGTTTTACGAAACAAAACGCCTTTCGGTTAAGGAGATTCAAGACTATCTCAACCACAAGGCGGAAATGCTGGAGATTGCCAAAAACGTGTGTAAGACTATTGGTGTTTACTATGAAAATCTCGAAATTGTTATTGAGACTTACATTGCGAACTGGCTGGAACTTGGGCATACTGAAGCGTCTCTTGTTAAGCTTGCAAATTATTGTTTTCTCAACAACATTCGCACGCTTAAAGCACTTGACGACACCATTTTGAAGCTTTATAAGTTGGGGGTTATTAGCACTGAGGCGATAGACGAGTATATTGCAGAAGTGGTGAAGCAGACTGCTGAGATTAAGGAGATTTTGGAAAAGCTGGGGCTGTCGAGGAACGTTACCGCTCGGGATAGGGACTTTGTTTCGACGTGGAAGTACGTTTGGAACACGAGCGACGATGTTTTGGAGTTTGCTATTGAGAAGGCTGTTGACAAGTCGAACCCGATGCAGTACATCAACAAGCTTTTGGCGACGTGGCGAGCGGAGGGGGTTTCGACGCTGGAAGAGGCGAAGCGGGAGTCGGAAAAAGCTGGCAAAAGTGCCGGCAAGGTTGCTAAGGCTGGGCAGAAGGTCAGTAAGAACGCCGGCGGGCGGGACTATGACAAGGCGGACCTTGAGCAGGTGTTTAAGTCGCTTGATGAAATAAGTATTTAAATATTTTTACAAAAATTTTGTGCGTTCGCACTTCAATTTTTGAGAAATTATTTCGCTCCGTTGGAGCGAGTGGGCTACTCGCCCAC
>JAFYKO010000198.1 GCA_017537515.1 Clostridia bacterium
CGATTTCCTGGAAAGACGCTGTGCTTGACGACCTTCGCAACGCCATTCGCCACCTTAACCCGTCCAAGGTAAGCATTGACGGCTACTTTGCGAACGCACACGACATTATCACGTGCGACACCTGGGAACAGGTCACGGACCAATTCTATTCCATTCGCTTAATGCTTCTGCGTGACGAAGACAAGCAGTTCACGTTCACGTTTGAAGGTAAGCAGGAAAAGTTCCACCTTTATTTCAAGAACTTCTAGGGGGACCCACAATGAAGAAAATCCTTTTGAAGAATATCAATCCCGACGTTGCCCAAATCGTCAGTATGTTTTGGCTCATTTCCGTTCTTGTCGTCGGTATGTTGGCGTTTGAAGCCTACAAGGTCCAAGTCGTCGCATTCTGCGAAACCCACGGAAGCGGTGTAATTCTCTTGGCGTTCCTTGTGTATGCAGCCATCGGGTCCTATCCCTGGATGAGGGTTTACCCTAGCCGTCCACGTAAAAAGGAAAAGGCTAATGATTAGCACATTCGTAATCAGCATACTGCTTATGGTAGTCGGTGCGTATGCCCACGCCCGCAGTTTCAGCCACGAACGTGCGTCCGTCGGATTCAAGGACACCGCTATTATGTTGGTAGGTGTTTTCGGTCTGTATGAATTTGGGTTCGGGTTAGTTCTGTTTTTGATAAACCTGTCACTTACGAGGTAATCTATGCGTATTCGTCCTGCGGGAAGTTTTTTCACACTCCAAGAATCTATGGAACGGGTTGTAGAAATCAAGTCGCTCCAAGAACTCAAGGAACATATCCTGGACGTGTTCGGTGGAACGTTCAACATAGACACGCTCCAATGCCGTTTCTACTGCGATGACAAACGTATCGGGTGGCACACCTACTTGATTACTGCCGACTTCGCAAACGGAACCTACAAGCAGCAAGCGGTGGTATTTGCCGACAGCCCTATGGAAGACCTACCTACCGTCGTCGTGAGCGGGGTCGCTACCTACGAACCCCCGAAGCGTCGTTTCTTTATCGTAAAGGAAAATGACAAGGGGACGGAATACCTGGACACCAACTTGAAATGGAAACCCTCCCCGTTCAATAGCCTGGACGACTGCAAGATTTACAACTGCACCTTGCTTGAAGCCAGGGAACAGGCATTCAAGGCGTTAGCCCTTGTTACGGACCCGACAGAAAAGCCCCAAATTTACCCCGTGGAATTGATTAGTTCTGCGGACGGCAAGGAAACATTTTTTAGACCACTCAATTCGTAATCGCAACTATGGATATTCTTTATTACGAACAAAAGGCACGTTCCATTGATTACCGCTTTTCTACTATAAGCGGTCCCATTCAATACGTGGGTCCCTTGTATCTAGTAATAACGAAATCGTCCGTATATTTTGAGTATAACTATCTTAAACCGCTCTTGGATAAAGCAAAGGAACTAGAAGCAGTCCTTAACCCTGCTGTATTCAAGCGAGGCAACAACAAGTGGACCCGTGAAATCGTAGCAGACGGTATCGCTATCTATATGGGAACCAACCTGTATAACTTAATCTGCGAAAGACACAAAGTAAAAAACGGAATCCGCATTCCACCACAAGGAAGACCTATGACATTCTTGAAAATTGAAGACGCATACTACGCCATTGAAGACGTAAAGGATTTCAGCCAATACAGCACCTATGACGGGCAGCATTGGCGACTTGAATTGAAGTCGGGCGTTACAAAGCATTACCCTGGCAACGTCAAGCACACTATCGTGAGCAAGTAGGCTATGACTGAAAAGGCGTTTAGATACATTCTTACAAAACATTACCCGAACATAAAGTTCCACGAGGAAACCAACTACGACGATATTTGGGTAATCCCCATAGGAAATTGGGGAGTGGACAGGGTGCTTTTCAGCAAGTCCGAAAAACACGCCCGTATGTGGCGAACCCATTCCTGTGACTACCACTTCTCAAAGAACACGATTGAATTTGAACATTGGGTAGAAGAACAAGCCGAAAAAGGCAACAAGTTTGAACAAAATTAACAAAAGGAAAACCACTATGAATAAAATCAAAATCTTCTTCAAGAACCTGTTCCGCAAGGGAAAGCCCTGTATGTATTGCCGACTGAATACAACGTCGGTCCGTCGTCTTCCTGGTCGTGCCTACACCTATCGTGTGTGCGACGAATGCTATGAAAAGAACAAGTTGGATTTCACTTTGTAAGGGGGTATCGTATGCCTAACGGCAAAAAGATGCGTAGGGAATTAAAGGGTGCCGAAATCAAGCAGTTGGCTGAAAAGTGCATTGAAAGTTTGCAGGGAATCGCAGACCACAGCACGTATGGTATCTGTTGGGAATACTACGCAGAACGTGTAAACAAGGTGGCAGAAATCCTGGAAGTCCCTTACCGAATTTCCGACAGGGCAGACACCCGTGTGGGTCCTAACTTGCTAAAAGTGGGGTAGTGTATATGGAAATTATCCGCAAAGAAAAAAGCGAACAAAAGCCCTATATACAGGTTAAGCACACCACACGGGACTGCACGAAATGTGAACACTACCTGCCCGTCACAAAGGGGCTGTTTGAATGTGCCCGAAACTTCCCGAAAGAATGCTTGGAACAAGGATAGACCTATGTGCATTAAAACAAAAAACCAAACCAACGTAAGTCCCGCCAACGCACCCGAATATCCATCGGATAAATGGCGTATAGTGTTTCAAGGAATCCCAGGTATCGTGGAACCCTGCACTATTGAAATGAAAGTCCCAAAGTCCCGCAGACCCCAGGAATGCGGGTTCAC
>JAFYKO010000199.1 GCA_017537515.1 Clostridia bacterium
CAAGGTCCGTTCCTTGAAGCGAATCCGTGTTTGGATGGACGCTGTAATTGTTGCGTTTGAATGGTTTGAAGAAAACATTCCCGACCCGTCTAGCAGGGGTCTAGCCAAAAACCAGGTGCTAGGCGACGCATCGCACCCCCTGGGGACAATCGTGGCGTGGTCGGGGTGGTTGTGGCACGATACCTGCAAGGCTATCGCAAGAGAAATCGGAAAGCCGTTCCAGGAACAGGTTGACACCTACTATGCGAAAGACAGGAAAATCAAGGACAAGAACGAAAAGATTAAGGCACTGAAACGAATCCGTGTGTGGCTTGACTTAATCATTGACGCTGTGGCATACATTGAAGAACGGACCGAACCACTTTTTCAATCATAAAGGAATTATCTATGAATTACTCTATGTGCATAGACGGTTTACAGGAACGACTTAAACAGCACTTGCAGGAAAAGCCCGAACTGTGCAAGCACTTCACGAACACAAAGGCGGGTTCGTGGCTCCAATCTTTACGGGCGATTTCCCGTTCCGACCAGGACTGTGCGGACAATATGCTTATGCGTGAAATGGCAGAAGCGTTTTCCGCATACCAAATGGAAGACTATGCAAAGAGTATTGAATGCTTCCAAACGTGCGGGGCTATTATCCTGCGGTGTATGAACTATATTTACAGCAAGACGCTATCCGACAAGAAGTGACCCGTGGCATACAAGGACAAGGTAAAGCAACGGCAAGCCCAAAAGCGGTGGCGTGAACGGCACAAGAAAGAACACGCACAGCACTGCAAGAAGTGGCGGGAAGATAACCCCGAAAAGCAAGCAGCCTATATGCGTGATTATTTCCTGGACCACCACAACGAAAAGGCATTCAAGGAAATGCACAACAAGTCTAACCACAAATACAGGAGAAAGTTGAAAATGAAAAGCAAGTTTGAAGAAATTTCTACGATTGTAAGGGAAGCCTATAATGCTGAACTTCCCAAGGAATTTAACTACGACACGATTCTTGAATGGATGAAGAACGCCACGCTTGCCTGCAAGAAAGAAATCGCAAGTAAGTTCCCCGAAGTCCCGACCAGGATTTCCCTGTATGAACAGAAAGCCCTTGAACAATTCCAGGCGTTTATTGCTTTTGCCCTTGAAGACGGTCCGCACTTCTCGGTTTTGTGCTATACCTGGAATCCGAACAAGACGGGTGACGAATACACTTTGAAAAAATTGAGCCTGGAATAGCATTATGATTGATACCCCGAAAGAACTAATCAAGGCTTACAAGGATTACCACGACTACCTTAAAACCAAAATCTACGCCCCCGACAGGGTGCAGCGTTCCAACATTTACTACAGGCTCCAAAAGATTGCCAAGCGAACCGACACCGAAGAAGCCTTGTTAAAGGAACTCCAACAAAGCGTCGGGGACGGTATGGACCTGGACGTGGAAAACCTTACCGCAAAAATTATTGAAGAATACCGAAAGTGCCTGGTCGGTAAGACGTTCATATTGAAAGAAAATCCCTGGGACGTTTACGTGTATATCCAGGACGTAAAACAAGATGAGGACTCCGTTCACTTGCAGGGTAAACTTGTAGGGACGAATAGTGCCTATACCACCCCCGAAATTACCCCGTGGGGTATCGCTATCAAGGGCGGTATCACGGGCTTGTCCCGACGGGTAGCCAACGAATGCCTTACCGAAATCCCGTTCTTTTCGGAACTCACAGAAGTTCCCGTAGAAGCCGTGATTGCCCGTATGGAGGATTTGAACACTCAATACAAGGCTTTGAACGACGCAGCCATCGCAAAGTTCCGTGAAATCGTAGGTGGTTCCAATGTGTGAGTATTGCGAACCCTACAAGGAAAAGTTTATTGATGGGGAAAACGGGGATGCCTGTATCACTAAATATGGCGAACTTGTTGTTTTTCCCGATACCGACTTTGAAGTTCAAGCCGTCCACCTAAAAATTAAGTTCTGCCCTATGTGTGGGGGTAGAATCGGAGAATAACGTATGTGTGAGTATTGCGACCACGAAACCAACGAAGAAGCAAAGCGGTTCCCGCTGTTTTCCGACAGGGGCAAGGACGAAGCCTTCATTGACGAAGACAACTACCTGTCCGTATATACGCAGAATGGCGATTGGGTAGCGGTGGCTATCAAGTATTGCCCTATGTGCGGGGAGCGTATCAAGGGCTGCGGGCATTTTGACGAAAACGAACCCTAAATAAAAATTTCAAAAATTTTTAGAATACCTATTGACAGACGATAGGTATTTTATTATATTTAGGACGTAAACAACCAACAACCGAGGATAACACAATGCACGTTCCCGTAAAGATTATCACAGGCGTTTGGGAAAACACCAACGCCACAAGCCCCATTTCTTTTCAGCACGTAGTCAATCCCACGATTTCCTGGAAAGACGCTGTGCTTGACGACCTTCGCAACGCCATTCGCCACCTTAACCCGTCCAAGGTAAGCATTGACGGCTACTTTGCGAACGCACACGACATTATCACGTGCGACACCTGGGAACAGGTCACGGACC
>JAFYKO010000200.1 GCA_017537515.1 Clostridia bacterium
AAAGCGGGGAGGAGAAATGCAGAGGGCTGGTCAACCTTATTGCAGAAAAGTATCCAGAAATAGAACTGCGAAGCACTTTTATTGTAGGTTTTCCAGGGGAAACAAGGCAACAATTCAAGAAACTTTGTGATTTTATTGCTGAGGACAAGATTCGTTTCGCAAGTTTTTTCACTTATTTTAGGGAAGAAAAGACAAAGGCGTATTTTATGCCAAAACAGGTTTCAAAGTTTATTAAGAATAGAAGGTTAAAGAAAATCGAAGCAATTCAAAATATCAACCTCAACCGCTTTACGAGAGAGCAGTTGGGCAGTCGAGAAAGGGTTTTAGTGGATGAATTTGACGAAAACAAAAAAATTTTTTTATCACATTCGCAAAAAAACTCGCCAAACGTAGATTTTTGTGTTATAATAGATGCAGATAATCCAAAAAGTGCAAACGTAGGCGTTGGCGACTTTATTGATGTCGAACTTATTGATTTGCACGAAAAAGGATTTATAGGGGAGGTAATTTTATGACACCAAATCAGGTAACAACCATCAGAATCTTTTTGTTGCCACTTATTGCATTTTTCTACTTGGCGGATTTTATACCTTGGGGCAAATTCATTGCAGTATGCTTGTTCGCAGTTGCGGCACTCACTGACTTTATTGACGGAAAAATGGCAAGAGCGAGAAACCAAGTAACAGACCTTGGAAAATTTTTGGACACTATTGCGGACAAGTTGTTGATTACGGTAACACTTATCCTTGTCGTTGCGGATGGAACAATCATTGCTCCTCTTGGTGCTATTTTTGCAATCATTATTCTTTGCAGAGAGTTTTTGGTTACATTCTTGCGTCAAGTTGCAGTGAACAAAGGTATTGTCCTTGCTGCAGATAAACTTGGAAAATACAAAGCACTTTTCCAAGATATCGCAATTCCAGCGTTTATGCTCTTAGCATTTTTCTTGCAATACGGTTTCTTTGCTGACACAACATTTATACTTGTATTCTCAATAGTATGCTATACACTTATGGGTATTGCTGTTGCTATGACAATTCTTTCAGGCCTTAACTATTTCGTTAAGAACTGGAGTGTGTTCAAAGAAGATACTGCACAAGTTGAAAAACAAAACGAAAGCGATAAAAAATAACAAACAACTATCTTTAGGGAGAAATTATGGAAGACAGAAAGAAAAACATTGAACAAGCCTTGCTTCAAATTGAAAAACAATTTGGAAAAGGTTCATTAATGAAAATGGGTGAAGGCACTATGCCAAAAATGGAGGTTATCCCAACCGGTTGCCTTACGCTTGATATCGCACTAGGCATTGGCGGGGTGCCTCGTGGTCGTATAATCGAAATTTATGGGCCAGAAAGCTCGGGAAAAACTACAGTTGCATTACACATCGTCGCAGAGGCACAAAAAATGGGCGGAACGGCTGCGTTTATCGATGCAGAACACGCACTTGACCCAGTTTATGCCGAAAATTTAGGCGTTGATATTGAAAACCTCTATGTTGCTCAACCAGACAACGGCGAACAAGCACTTGATATTTGTGATACCTTAGTGCGTAATGGTGCAGTTGATGTTGTTGTTCTTGACAGTGTTGCTGCTCTTACTCCAAAAGCAGAAATTGACGGAGATATGGGCGACAATCACATAGGTCTTCAAGCAAGACTTATGAGTCAAGCACTTAGGAAATTAACTGCAATCGCAAACAAAACCCGTACTTGCATTATCTTTATCAACCAATTAAGAGAAAAAATTGGCGTTATGTTTGGAACCCCAGAAACAACTGCCGGCGGAAAAGCATTAAAGTTCTATTCAAGCATAAGAATGGATGTTCGCAGGGTTGAAACACTTAAAGATGGTGGAAATTTTATTGGAAACCATACAAAAGTGAAGATTGTAAAAAACAAACTCGCACCACCATTTAAGACAGCCGAGTTTGATATTATGTTCGGTGAAGGTATTTCACGTGAGGGAACAATCTTGGATGTCGCTGTTGACAAAAACATTATTGTCAAAACAGGCTCTTGGTTCTCTTACAACGACGAAAAAATTGGTCAAGGCAAGGAAAATGTTAAAAAATTCCTTAAAGAACATCCAGAAATTTGCGAAGAAGTTGAACAAAAAATTAAGGGTGAATTCAACGGGAACGAGTAAATTTATATATACCACTTGCTTTTAGCTTCAGTTTTATTATCATAAAGCAATACGACATTACTTTTTTGAGTTGTATTGCTTTTTTTATTGGTTATCTCAAGGAAAAACGATGTTTTTTCCTTTTTTGTTAGCGTTGATTTAACTTCAATCTCTCCTCTTACATCTTGAAGTTCTTTTAATAATCTAACCTCATCACCTTTTTGTTCAAACAGTGAATATGTACATTCTAGATGTGCGTTAAATTTGAGAATTGCTTTTCCAGAATCCACAACTCCATAAAGCTTTGTTTGTGGGATGGCATAATCAAAGTTTTTCTCTTTTGGTAGGTTGAATTTAGAGAAGTATTCATTTTTTGCGTAGAGTGGGGAGGTGAGTTCATTCGCTCGCACAAGCACGTGATTTTCTTCAAGTTCTTGCATATCTATATCAATTTTTTCTATTGAAGATGGCAGTGGAAAATCTGAGGGCTTTTCTTTCTTGTATATCTCTTTCATAAAATTTTTCGCAACACTTGTTGGAAGGTTGCCACCAGCGGTTTTTATGCGAGTGTTATCCATATTCCCAACCCAAACGCCAACTAAATCTTCGGTTGTGAAGGAAATATTATAAGCATCAGTATTGCCTTTTGAATTTCCAACAGTACCCGTTTTTGAACCAACTTGAAAATTTAAGTCAGAAAGTCTTTTGGCAGTTCCGCTTTTTGCACAAGTTTGTAACATATCTGTTACCAAAAATGATGTATCGTCTCTAAAAACAAGGTTTTTTTGCGGTTTGTGATGATAAACTATTTCACCTTTTGAGTTGGTTATATAATTCACAAAAGCGGGCTTTATATATTTACCTTGGTTTGCCAAAACAGAGTAAGCACCAGTAATATCTTTGAGGTTGTAGCCGTAAGTCATACCACCCAGTGCAACAGAATATGAGAAATCCTTTTTGTCAAGAGGCAAATCAAGTTTTTCAGCGTATCTACCAATCTTGCCTAGGCCAACATAAGATGCGGTTTTTACGGCTGGAATATTGTAAGAGTTTGAAAGAGCTTCTCTTACACTTACATATCCTTGATAATTTCCGCTTACATTTTTTGGGGCATAACCATTTATTGAAATAGGTTCGTCGAGAATTAAGGTTGCAGGGGTGATAAGATTCTCATTTATTGCAGGCCCATACACCAAAAGGGGCTTAATAACAGAGCCAACTTGTCTTGTGTGGTCAAGGATTTTATAATCGCTTTTGCCGGTGTAGGCCAACACACCGCCAGTTTTGGGGTCTATGTCTATCATAGAAAAGTCGCTTGAAAAATCGGTGTTTTCAACAACTTTTTGCATATTTATTTGTTTGTCTAAATCTTGGTAAGTATAAATCTTATATCCCGCAAGTGCAATTTGTTTTTCGGGCATTTTTAAAAGCTTGCAAGCCTCATCTATTGCACTTTGAGAATAGGAGTTGAGTTTGTTTTTCTTGGTTTTGCTAACATTGATCGCCAGTGGTTTTGCTTGTTCTTGTAAAAATTCTACCTTTGAGATTTTGCCATCCTTTTCCATTTCGGAAAGCACAATATTCCGGCGTTTGAGAGCCTTTTCTGGGTTTTTGAGTGGGGAGTAATAGTTTGGGGATTTAATCATCCCAGCAAGCAACGCACTTTCTGCGATATCCAAGCTCGAAGCGGGTTTTGAGAAGTAATATTTACTTGCGTTTTCGATTCCATAACAATTATTTCCAAAGTAGATGAGATTTAAATAATTTTCCAAGATTTCATCTTTTGTAAACTCTTTTTCAAGCTGAAGGGCAAGGCTTACTTCATTCATTTTCCTTGAAATTGTTTTTTCATTTGAAAGATGTGTGTTTTTTATAAGCTGTTGAGTAATTG
>JAFYKO010000201.1 GCA_017537515.1 Clostridia bacterium
ACAAAAAAACCTCGCATAAGCAAGGTTTGGTGATTAAAAATCGTCAAGGCCCATAATTGGTGCTTTTGTGTTAAGCCATTTTTGGTGGTCTTCGAATTCTTTGAGGAGTCTGTCTGCGTGGGCTTTTTGGTTTTTTATGCAAGCGGTGTTAAGCTTTGCAAGGCCTTTAAAGTTGAAGCCTCTGTCGATGAGTTTTTGGAAGTCGATTCTAAACAACGCACCAAATTTGTCGACTGTGATTTCTTCTGAATTCATAGTTTGTGTTTTGGTGCCTGGTTCCATATAGCAAGTGATTGCGTTTGGTTCGAGGAAAAGAACCTTGTCCGCTGGGTAAATTTTGAATGAGTGCAAGTCTTGTTCGGTTGCGAACATTACGCCTTGTCCGTTCTTGGTCATAATACAAAACTCGTAAACGTAGTCTCCGAGGTATTTGTGGTTGTCTCTGCAAGCGAGGTAAACCCTGTCTGCTTTGACTGGGATTCTTGAAAGGTCTTTGGTTTTAAGCTCTTCAAGGGTCATTTTTGTTTTGAATTTTCTTTCCATTTTTTTCTCCTTTTCATTTGTTACCCTTAACTTACCACACTTTCACAAATTTGTCAATACATTATGTTTATTTTCTTGTTTTTTTATTTTTTTAGAATTTTTTTAGAATTTGAAAATTCGGCGGATTCTCGCCAAGAATTTTCAAGCAAAATTGCTGAGGGGCTTGCAAAAATTTGGAAATTGGTGTACACTAAGGCTATGGAAAAAAGATTCGTTCATTTGCACGTCCATACTGAATACAGTTTGCTTGACGGTGCTACAAAAATTAAAGACCTAGTCAAAACAGTCGCTAAGCGTGGCGACGGTGCTGTCGCTATGACCGACCACGGCAATATGTACGGTGCCTTGCAGTTCTACGCCGAATGCCTAAAAAACGGCGTCAAACCCATTATCGGCACAGAATTCTATATCTGCCACGACCACAAACGCAGAGACAACAAAGCGGATATGGCCCACATAGTTTGCCTCGCAAAAAATAACCAAGGCTATCAAAACCTCCTCAAACTCAACTCAATCGCCTATGTCGACGGTTACTACTACAAACCCCGCATAGACTATGACCTACTCGAAAAACATAAGGACGGTATTATCTGCCTCTCAGCCTGCCTCGCAGGGCATATCCCTCAATACATCGTCGAAAAACGCTACGACGAAGCCGAAAACCTCATTAAACGCCTAAAAACTATGTTCGGCGAAGACTTCTACCTCGAAGTCCAAGACCACAGAATCCCCGAACAACGTGAGGTCAATATTAAACTTATCGAATACAGCAAAATGTTCGATATTAAACTCGTAGCAACAAACGACGTGCATTACCTCGAAAAAGAGGACGCAGAAATGCAGGATATACTTATGTGCGTGCAACTGGGCAAAAACTTCGACGACCCAAACCGTATGAAGTTCTCAACCGATGAGTTCTACCTCAAATCTCGTGAGGAAATGGAAGAGGCACTCGCTGGCTTCGACGACGCTTTCGACAACACCCTCGAAATTGC
>JAFYKO010000202.1 GCA_017537515.1 Clostridia bacterium
ATTACTGCAAAATACAACAATGACGGGACAATAACTATTTATTTCCAAGATATTGGCGACTATAAGATTTCTTATGACTTCTATTTCAAAAACAACAATGGCGAAAGAATCAAACTCCAAAACAATCAAATATTAAACTTCCAAGAAAAGAGCGACATTTTGTATATTTATGGCTATCAAATGTTTTTCTCTGGCACTGCCCTAACTGGCAACAGCAACGAATTTAAACTCGTTGACCAAAACGGACAAACCTCTGGCAAAAACTCTGCTGACGTTTCTTATATGCTTTCATATGAAGACCTACTTAATGCAAGAAATGTAGGTTTTGAAGAAGATTCTGGATTTCTTGCAAACATTCTTTCAAAAGCCCCTGCTTCAACCAATCAACCCGCAATCACAACCACAACCAATGCAAGCATTATCACCGAAAGGTCTTATTTCTACAAACTTGACGCCTTGACTTTGGATTGGGCGAAAAATGGAGATGCTTATATCAGAACTCCATACCAAGACAACGCCTTCACAAGCACAGGAACATACCTTTTGAAAGTTGTTTATTCTTTCAATAACTACGACAATTCAACCTACTTCACTCAATTCTTCTATTTCAAAATAAGCAACTCTTCACCATCGCTTATTGTTGAAGAGGTGTTGGAAGACCAATCAACCAACATCCTTGGCACAAACTCGTTCACCAAAAACAGTGTACGAATCACCCTTGAAGCACAAAGCGTGTTTAATAGCCCAGTTAGATTTATTCTTTCTGCAAAATCTTTTGGAAGCAATGCATACTCAACTGTTGTAACAACACAAAGCGGGCAAATTGACACTAAGACAATTTTCGAAATTGATAAAAACACTATTAACTACAACAGAAACTACAAACTCGAACTTATTTATGGTGTGAACGATAAAAACAATTCAACAACCTACTTTACAATCGACGACACAGCCTTCGAACAAGACCAAATAAAGATATTGCCTGCACTTCAATCATCTTCAACAAGTCTTTACTACTCAAAAGACACTGCAAACCCAGTGGATTTCTTCACTAGAAGCAACGTTGTTGTTGAATGGAAAGAAAAAGATAGCGGTGCAAAAAGTTTTGCTTACTATAAATACATACCATTCAAAAAACTTTCTGGCGAAATCAATCGTGCGACTTATGATGCCTACAACGCAATCGCAACAGACTATGGTCTTGATTTCTCTGAAAATGAACTCCTCACAATGGGCGGATACAGCAACACCAAAAATATGACTCAAATCAAAAGCGATGTCGTGCTTTCAAATCAAGGATTCTATATTGTCTACATCGTTGACGAAGCAGGCAATGAAGAATATGTTTCTTTCTGTATTGACCGCACAAACATTACCATTTGGCAAATTGCAAACAACACATACCAAACCAACCTCAACTTAAATAACAATATTGTTGCGACAAACACTACTCTCAAATGGGGACGCTACAAACTTATTGCACTTGGAATTGAAACACTGAATGTCGCAGATTCTTGGGTGAAAAACGCACTCACAGAACTCAACAACACACCAGATATTGACCAAGACGGAGAAAATTATGACGATTCAAACCTTATCAACATCAACGGAAGTTATTTCTTTGCAGTTGAAATAAACAAAGCCTTCGTCTTGCAAACTGGACTTGAAAAAGAAATCTACAACGACAAATCAAAAACAAGCGACACAATCATTTTCCTTGACAAAAATGAAGAATTGAATTATGAATACGCAAAAGAATTGACTTATGTTTATTACCTCATCGACGAAAGTAACTCTTTCTTCAATAAACTCACAGGCTCAAACCTTGAAAGTTCTTCGTTTGCTGACCAAATAATTCAAAACGCAAGTCTTGCTTACAAAATAACAACCTCTTCTGACTCTGCAAATGCAAACATACTTATCAACACATCTGCAACAGACGAAGTCTCACAAATTTCAAGTTCAAGTGCAGGGCTTTCTGTGGCTGGCTTTACAGACAGTTCAACCAACCTTAGCACTGACGCAATCGACCTTAGAAGCAAATACTACTTCACCACAGGCGATACAATCCAACACGAAGTTACTCTCTTGACTTACCTTTATCAAAAGAATGAAGGCACAGCAACCGAGGTTGGAAGCATTGAAGTCTTCTATTATCCTTTTGAAGTCAAAAACGGAGTCTACACTCTCAGCGACACTGCAATTAAACTCACACACATTGGGCAAGAACTTGCAGGGGATTATGCTGGATACACCGCATTCAATCTTAACCCTGAATACGACGTTGCAAGCGGAATGTACAAAACAAAAGAAGGAAAATACATCATTGTTCGAACATACCTCAGTGCAAGCGGAATCCAAGACTATGACTTCTTCGTTCGTGAAAGCGTTGTAATCGTTGAC
>JAFYKO010000203.1 GCA_017537515.1 Clostridia bacterium
AAATTACCACTTTTGACAACTATTTTCCTTGGCTCGGTTGTAACTCTAATGACACTTATTTGGAATACGCTTTAAGAGGTGATGGGAATGGACAGTAAACAAGAAATTTTTATGAAAAAAGCCCTCAAAGAGGCGGAAAAGGCGAGGGATATCGACGAGGTGCCTATTGGTGCAGTTATTGTGCAAAATGACAGGGTTTTGGCTCGTGCTTACAATAAGAGGAATAGGGGCAAGATTGCCACTCACCACGCAGAGATTTTGGCAATTGAAAAAGCGTGTAAAAAAATAGGGGATTGGCGACTTGAAGATTGCGAAATCTATGTTACCCTTGAGCCTTGCCCTATGTGTGCCGGGGCTATCGCTAATGCTAGGATAAAAAAACTCGTTTTTGGTGCGTTTGATACAGCAGGTACAAACAAAAATCTTTTAAGGGATATATTGAATGATACTAGACTTAACCATAAGGTTGAAATTGTTGGGGGAGTCCTTGAAGAGCAGTGCAAAAGTCTTTTAACCACATTTTTTAAGGCTAAGAGAAGGCAATAACTAGGTTGAGTTAGGATATTAATCGTATTTTCTCGGGTCAAAGTCTTTGTAAAGTCCATCCCTTGGCCTTTCCGCTTCGTCGTCCAGGTCATAGGACGGCGGAGACGCAGAAAGCGTTGAGGTTGCCGGCTCGGGCTGTATTTCCTCTTTTGGGGATTCGTTCTTTTTGTATTTTTTGAATGCGTTTTCGGTGATTTTGATGTAACCTTTATTTTTGAAAGCCATTGCAAGAAGAACAAAACCCGCCATTCCAATAATAAAATATATAAGGCGACTAAACAAACTTGCTTGTGTACCGAAAAAGCCAGCGACGATATCATACTGAAAGGCCGCAATAAAAAACCAGTTGAGACATCCGAAAAAACTTAATATAAAACTAAAAAAAGTTAGCATAATTTAACTCCTATGAATATAATGTGAATATTTAGATAAAATATACATCTTACGAAAAATTGAAAAACACTTGACTTTTATCCAAAAAAATTGTATATTAGTCATTGTCAAAACAAAAAAGGGTTTTTGCAAGTGCAAAAATTTTTTATTTCAAAAAAGGAGCAATAAATGAAAACTTATCTTACAGCAGAAGGCAAAAAAGAACTAGAGGACAAACTTGAATACCTCAAAACAGTGAAGAGAGTTGAAGTTACAAAGGCAATAGGAATTGCAAGAGAATATGGAGACCTCAAGGAAAACAGTGAATACGACGCTGCAAAAGAAGCACAAGCTATTTTGGAAGCAGAAATCTTGGAAATTGAAACAAAACTTCGTGATTGCGAAGTGATTGACAAGAAAAAAATTGATACAAGCAAGGTTACAATGGGATGCTTTGTTAAGGTTTTTGACAAAGAATACGACGAGGAAGTTGAATACAAAATTGTTGGCTCAACTGAAAGTAATCCCCTCAAAGGTATGATAAGCAATGAAAGCCCAGTTGGCCTCGCACTCTTAAATGCAAGCGTTGGCGATACTGTCAGCGTTGAAACTCCAGCCGGAAAACTCAAACTCAAAGTTCTTTCAATACGTTCTTAACGGAAAATCGGGGATGTTCCCCCTTTTTTTTGTGCA
>JAFYKO010000204.1 GCA_017537515.1 Clostridia bacterium
ATTGAACGTTACCTTGTTTGTGTTCGGGTGTCTAACTATGATGGCGGATATAGATTTACAATGCCTAGAGATGATATTGAAATAGAAGTTAATCTTGCTTATTATGAGTTTGCACCTTGTTTCCCAGCAGGCACTCAAGTTTACACAGAAAGTGGATATAAGAATATAGAAGATATTCAAAACGGTGATATGGTTTGGTCTTATAATGAAACCACACAAGAATTTGAATTAAAAGAGGTTTATGATACTTATATCAGATATTCGTACACCGAAATTATCACCATAGGTATTGGGGATACTGAAATTACTGCAACTTACGAACATAGATTTTTGACGCAAAATCGAGGGTGGATAACTATTAAAGAAATTACCACGGATGATTGGCTTATCTCGGAGGACGGAGTGTATCAAATCACTTCTTATAAATCCGAAATGAGAACAGATTATTTCTACAACTTAAATGTTCAAGATAATCACAATTACTTAGTGTCAGATAAAAACATAGTTGTGCATAATGCTTACTAGAAACAAAGAAAACACCTACCAAAATTGGTAGGCGTTTTGTATTTATAGCCAATTTTCACGCTGTCAAGCCTTTGTTGTTTTTGTAGGGGTTTTCGTTTAGAATTGAATTTGTTTGTGTGGCAGTTTGGGCTTTATGATTAATATTTTGAATCACGTTTTCGGCTTTGTCTGTAACTTTGTCTATGGTTTTCTCAACGATAGTCCTATTGTCTTTGTGGCTTGTTTGTTGGGTGGTTGTTCTGCCGTTTTCAACCTTGAATGTGCTTTTAGGTTGTGGTTGCTCTGGGTGATTGGTGTTTGTGTTGTTGGTTGTCATAGATTGGTGATTGTTTGCAATTTTTTCTCTACCTTCTTTGATTTTTTCAAGTCTTGTTTCTTGACGAGCGAGATTTTTGTTTTCATATTTGTTGTGCAAAAATCTTTTGTCTTGATTTTCGTTCAAGAACTCAGGGTTTTCGGCGTCGCCATTAGTAATTATTTTCTCGCTATCTGGAAAAACTTTTTTTGGAGTGTGGCGAACGGGTGTACTTTCATTTGAGGTGTCTTTTTGAAGGAAGTTATCTCTTATGACATCATCACTATGCGTTGTTTGTTGTAAGTTGGTTTGATTGTTTACATCAATAGTGTTATTGCTTGTTTTGTTATCTGTAACAGGTATTTCAGCTGTGCTTGGTGCGGTTGGTGTATTTATGTTATCACTGCTTATATCTTGATTGTTAGTGGTGCTTTGATTATTTGAGTTTGTGTTTTGCTCGGTGTTTTGCGTGTCTGTGTTTGGTGTATTTGTGTTTGGTTGGGTATTAGACGCATTTGCATTATTTTCTGTAGTTTCAGTTTGGTTTTGGCAATTATTTCCGATACAATTTTTTGCTCCGGTCAAACCTTTGCAATTAACACAATTTTCACAGTCTTTGCAGTCTTCACAATTTTTGCAATTTATGCAGTTTTCACAGTTTGTACAATCGTTGCAATTTGTGCAGTCTGGACAATTTGTGCAATTGCCATTTGGGCACGATTGGTTGTTTTGAGTATTGGTGGTTGTGTTCCAATAATAACTTGTCTGTGTTTTATTGTTAATGCAGTTGTCAAGCCCGATAAGGGTGTTCAAAACGGATTGCATTTGTGCGTTACGATTGTCAATACAGCCCATAAGTTTGAGGTATTTTGCACTTAGATTTGACGGTGCGAGGGTGTATCTTATTTTTGACTTTTTAACATTTGCGAGTTCTTTGTTGTATTCGCCTTTGCTGGTGTTTATTTTGCTTACGCTACGAGAAATTGAGTCGAGGTATTCTGTTATAGCGTGTTTTTGTTCTTTTGATAGTTTAATGCCGTTGTTTTTGATTGAGTTTGCTGATTCGCGAACGTTTTTAATATTTGCTAAAATATCGCTTTTGAGTTGGGTGGTGAAATTACTGCTTGCCAAACAAGAATTGCATACAGAAGAGAGGTTTTGTAAGCGTGTGTTTGAAATTGGAGCGTCGGTTTCTTCGGTGTAAGAATTCACCTGCTTGCCTTCTTTATAGGTATTTATTGTTGTTGTGGTTTTACCATTTTTGGTTACTGAGTTTATGCGATAGGTGTCGATATTGCTTGGGAAAATTCCATTTGTTATGTTTCTAACCATTGGGTTGTAGTTGTTGTTTCCAATATTGCCTAAACCTATATTATTAAACCCTGGATTTGCGAATGCATTGTTGTAGCCATAAGGATAATATGGCATATATCCATAGCCGGCGTAAGGGTACATTCCGTACATCCCGCCATAATAATTCCCGTATGAGTTTATGTTTGAATAATATGGGTTTTGGTTAAAAATGCCCGCAGGCTTGATTTGGTTTTGGTTGACTGCTTGTTGATAAAAAGCAATATCTTCCATTGTCGCATAGCGAATTGAGTTGATTGTGCTTTCAAGTTTGTTCATTTTGTTGTTTATGTTAGCACTGATATTGGCATTTTGGTTGCCACAACCTACGAGGGTTATGCAAACCAAAAGGCTAACTACTGCCAAAATTATTTTTTTCATATACATCTCCTAATAATCGCTATTAGTTTTTGTAAAGATTGGTTTTTTATTCTTAGAAGTTTAAAAATTTTTTATTTGGCAAAAATAGAGAGATAAAAAGGAGAATGTTTTATGCATTATCGAAAAAGAAATGAGATGTACAATCAATATGTCAATGGGAAGATTCCAAAAACCTCTGAGTGGCCGAGTCTTTTCAATAGTTTTTGGGTGGGTGGTCTGATTTGTATTATTGGACAAGGCATAAACGACATAATACTTGAGCTTATGCCCACACTTGCAGAGCAGACCGCTTGGGCGTATACGTTAATAATCCTTATTTTCATAGGGTCCTTCTTGACTGGCATAGGGGTTTATGACAGAATAGGCAAGTTTGCAGGGGGAGGGTCTATAGTGCCAATAACGGGATTCTCCAATTCGATTACAAGTCCCGCATTAGATTTCAGGAGCGAAGGTATTGTATTTGGTATGTGTGTTAAGATGTTTAGTATTGCAGGGCCAGTGATTGTTATAGGCTTTGTGGCTAGCACGCTTGTAGGACTTTTATATCTTATTATATAGGCAATAATAGAGTTGTAATTATGGAGTAGTATATGGATAATCTTTTATATAATCAAACTGTGTTCTTTAAGAATAAGCCTCGTATTGTAGGGAACTATTCTATAGTAGGGCCAAAAGAAAAAGAGGGAAATTTTGGAAAGTATTTTGACTTCGCAATGGAAGATGACCATTTTGGGGAGGATACATTTGAAAAAGCTGAAAGGAAGATGATTGAAAAAGCCCTATTAGGTGCTATAAAAAAAGCCAATCTAAAAAAACATGATATTGACCTCTTTCTCGCTGGGGATTTATTAAATCAAATAATAAGTTCTAGTTATGCAGCAAGGGCATTTGATATGCCATATCTTGGTGTGTTTGGTGCTTGTTCTACTATGGCAGAAAGCCTGGCACTTGGTTCTGTATTTGTGGACGGCGGTTATTTCCGTAATGTGGCTTGTGCGACTGTGAGTCATTTTTCAACTGCTGAACGTCAATTTCGATTCCCTCTCGAACTTGGAAACCAACGTCCACCTACTTCACAGTGGACGGCGACTGCAAGCGGGTGTTCTATTGTTTCAAACAAAGGGGAAGGTCCGTTTATTTCAAGTGCTACGTTTGGGAAGGTTACGGACTATGGAATAACCGATGTTAACAATATGGGGGCAGTTATGGCCCCGGGGACTATGAATACTATGCTTGCTGTATTTTATGATACAAAAACCGAGCCAAGTGATTATGACTTAATAGTTACGGGAGATCTTGGGAAGTTAGGTAGCGAAATTCTTATAGACCTTATGGAGCATCACGGCGTTAAACTTGGCAAAAACTATTGCGACTGCGGGCAGATGATGTATAAGATTGAACAGCAAGTTTTAATGGGTGGAAGTGGTTGCGGGTGTAGTGCATCAATCTTGAATTCTTATATTATAAATGAAATGAAAAAAGAAAAACTCAAGAAAGTGCTGTTTATTGCAACTGGGGCTTTGCTTTCAACAACAGCAAGTCAACAAGGTGAGACATTGCCCGGGATTGCCCATGCAGTTGTTTTAGAAATTTAAGGAGGAGATATGTTGACGTATTTGATTGTCTTTTTTGTCGGAGGATTTATTTGTGCAATTGGCCAGCTTTTAATTATTAAGACCAATATTACCTCTGCAAGAATTTTGGTTTCTTTTGTGCTTGTAGGGGTTTTTCTTGAAGCTATAGGCGTTTTTGACAAAATTGCAAGTGTAGCAAAGGCGGGTATAAATGTTCCCATTATTGGTTTTGGGGCGTCGCTAACCAAAGGTGCCATTGCTGGAGGCCAAGCAAAAGGGATTTTGGGTGCATTTGCTGGCGGGCTTGAAGCAGTGGCGGGTGGCGTTGTTGCTGCGGTTTTGTTTGCCTTCATTTTTTCGCTTATCTTTAAACCTAAAACAAAAAAGAGTTAATTTTCTTTAATTCGCATTCATACTTTTGCAAACTTTTTGTGGATTCTGCATATAAATAATGTAAATGTATTACAAAAAGAAGAAAAAAAGATTGTCAAAACGCACAAAGGTTTGGTTTGTGCTGTTTTTTGTAATCCTTTTCTTATCTCTTTTGTTTGTTTATCTCACAAGTGTTGTAAACCCAATAATTGTTGAGGCGAGTGAGGCGAAAATAAAATCCGTTGCACAAGACTCTCTGAACAACTCTGTTTTGGACGCCATCAACGATGAAAACATATATGAAAAGTTGATTAATTACACCTATGGTGCAGACAATAAAATCTCGCTCATAACGGTAAACTCTCATCAAGCAAATTTGCTTGCAAGAAGTATTAGCATTCACGCTCAAGATATGCTTGACAAAACGACCAAAGCGGGCGTTGATGTTCACTTGGGTGCATTTACTGGATTAGCAGCGTTTGCAACCTTGGGGCCGACCATCACCTTCAATCTATCGCCCATTGGTGCTGTGGCGGTGAAGTTTAAATCAGAGTTTACAAGTGCGGGTATAAATCAAACACTTCATAAGCTTTATATTTCAGTCGATAGTTCTGTTTATGTTATTTTGCCAACCGCAAGCCCGAAAATTGATGCTTCAACCGAAGTTCTTATTGCAGAATGCGTGCTTGTCGGCGACATCCCAGACACTTATCTTCAATCAAGCTATCTTGATGAAATGTTAAACCTTGTGCCAACATAAGCTTAAATACAAAAATTCATCCATTTTCCCTATAAATCACCCCCCCAAAGGGGTGTTTTTTGTTGCATATTATAAATATTTGTAAAAAAATTACATAAAATGCAAAAAAAGTGTTAAAATCATTTGACATTTTGGAAAAATACTGATATTATTTTAAGAATAAGGAAAAAACACCTTATTAAACATACATATTAAAGATATTAATTCAAATACTAAAATCAACAATATCAAGGTTGCAACTGCCCTAGGAGGGTGGAGGGGACGAAGCGGGGCGACGGAGTCGTGGGCGAGTCCGCCCGCCCGAGGGTAGTACTTAAAAGGGGGTGAGGCCTAAGGATAAGGGGTAATTATTTTATTTGTCATTTATACTTTTATAAACCTATTTGATATATTTTTATGATTTGATATTTATAATTTAACATTAATTTAACAATGAAAAACAAAGTTGCAAGGTTCTCCATCTTGCAATTTTTTTTGATTTTTGTTAAAAATATATCTATGAATAAAATCTTCTCGCTACCCATTTTTGCTGGTATTGTTTTTTATGACAATAAAAATGAGGTTGTAAGCACTGTTTCTCCATATGGAAAAATCACCTTGAAGTCTCGAAAAAATCAAGATGGTGTTATTTTGCATCCCAATACTCCACTTTTAAGAGGGCTTGAATATATTTTTTTCTCAACGGTTTTGTTTTTTAAGGGGCTTCAGCAATCTTTCTACAACGCAAATCAAAAGTCTGTGTTTGACGGACAAAATGCACTTGGGAAGAAGAATCTATATTTAATAACTATCTTAATTTTTTTTGGCATCTTGACAGGGTTTTATCTTATAGGTATGGCGTCTACACATCTTGGGTTTGTTATATTTCCGAACTCGTATTCATTTTTTGTGAAGAATCTTTCAATTGCCTTTGTAAGGGTCACAATGGTATATCTTTTATTGTTTGCTTTAACGTTTTTGCCATTCTTAACAGAATTATGGAGATTTAACCAGGCAGGTAATGAGGTAGTGGCAGGAAGCAAGCATAGAGCATTAAATTATTATAATATTTTGATTTCCTCTTTACTTACAAGCATTTTTGTGATATCATTACTAGGCTTAAATTTGTCATTTGGCTGGAAAGTCTTGATAAATATCGCAATACTGACAATTTGTTTTTCTGTATTTTTTGAATTGGCTCTATTGATTGACGAATCTAAAGGTCTTTTGTATAAGGCAATCGCAGTGTTTGGAGTCTTGACAACCGCTAGGCCTTCAAAAACTGAGAAACAAGTTGTTACGGGTGCTTACAACGAGGTTTTATTAATGCAAGAAGAGAAGGAAAGGGAAAACATAAATTTCAGTGCTGATGGCAGTGTTTCTTTTTCGTCTGTTTATGGGGCGGTCCGTGAAAGGCTGGCCGAGGCGGGCATAAAAGAAACGAGCGAAGCTGACTGGCTTATCGCAAATGTATTGAAGTGCAAAAGGTTTGATTTAAAACTTCTTCATTCTGTTTCAGTAGAATACGAAAAAGAAATTTTGCGTGTTCTTGAAAGAAGGGTCAAGGGCGAACCGCTTGAAAAAATATTTGGAGAAACAGAATTTTATGGCTTGACTTTTTTTGTGGATAAAAACGTCCTTACGCCGAGGCAAGATACAGAAATTTTGGTCGAGGAAGCTATTAGGCTTATTGGAGATAAAAAATCTGACGTTTTGGACTTGTGTACTGGTAGTGGGTGTATTGCTATTACGGTTGCA
>JAFYKO010000205.1 GCA_017537515.1 Clostridia bacterium
CTTTAAAACTTGCCGACGAAGAAAAAAATTGAGAGTGTAAAAACTCTCTTTATGGGAAAGACGTTTTTTAAGTTTTTTACGTGGCTATTGACTTCGAATGTCAACTTTCCCACCATTGCAAGGTTTAAAATTTGGCTCTTCCTCTTTTAGTCTCATTTGAGCCCATCTACTCCTAAACCTTGCACGCCAACCCTTTAAGGGTAATTTAAAAAAGTGAGGTGTTGCCTATGTTTGTTTGAATTGGCTTGCGTGGTTTACTTAAAAAAGTGAGAGTGGCACTATAACCACTAATCAGTGAAAGTAGCACTATATCTACAAATTTAAATAAAAAAAAAGGAAAATATGAAAATGGAAAACAAAAATGAAAATGTAAAAAATGAAACAAGAAAAACAATAACTTATAAAGGTGTTTACCTTGGCTCTGAATGGGCTGAAGGTGTGGCTTCTAAAACTGGAAAGGCGTATGCCTTTGGGAAGATTACAATTGACTTTAAGGCCCACAAGCGAGACGGTAGCGAGTTTAAGCAACGTGTTGAAGCTATGATTAGTTCAAAAGACGAATTGCCAGACGAAAGTATACAGGAATACGCCCCTGTTGAAGTAGAGTACGAACTTCCAGAAAGCCCTGGCGGAACGTTGAAATTTGTCCGCATTATTAAAAACATCCCAAGCCTTTAATTAAAAAAACTTAAATCTATTAAAGGAGAAAACTATGATAAGAAAGTTTATCGGTAGCCTTACAATACTTGTTATTGGTGGCGTCGTTATATGTGGCTTGATATTCGGATTCCCTGAAACGCTCACCAAGATAGGCGGTTGGATATCCGGACTTGCTTCATAGTAATTAAAGAAATGACAATTTTAATTTATCTTTTAGTTATAAGCTTGTTGTCATTTGGTCTTATTAGTGCCTCAAGGTACGTTGACGAAGTTGGCCGAATTTTAAATACAATTTGGGATTTTGCCATGGGCAATTTATTTGGATTCCTTTTACTTGTTGTTGCAGTAATCGCGGTTGTTGCTCTTATTAAGCGTTTTTCAGACCCACGCAGTAGACGTGGCGAAGATTATGCGAAGTATCAAGAAGGTAAGATTAATAAATATTTGGCAAAGCAGGAAAAGATTAAGTATAAGAAGAACAAGAAGAAGGGGGCCAAGAAATGATAAAAAACAACTGGAAAACAATTGTTGCCCTTGGCGTTGTAGGAGTTTTGCTTGTTTACTTTATAACTTTATTTGTTATATCATTCGGTGAGCAAAAAGCAAATAACCAAATTAAGGCTGCGAATTTTAATGTTTTAAAACAACATGAATCTGAAAACGCTGACGTTGGCGACGTTTATATGACTCTGAACTGGAATGAGTTTGCGGATAGCGTAGTTATCCAAGTCGGCAACAATGCAAGTTGCCACAATACCCACCTCAAAAAGGATTATCGCCTCTGGTATTACATTTTTGACAAAACCCAGGACGGAAGTCTTAAACTTAATGGCGTTTTGGCGTATCGAGATAACTTTACATTTGGTTGGGGCAAAAACTCTGTGTATGAACTTTACTTAACTGAAAAAGACAAAACTAATAAATATAAAGCTCTTACTATGCTAACTCACGAATTTGAGTACATCTTTACTGGTAAGATTGCCTCAGGGCCTTATGTTTCGTCTTTTGTTAATTATGTAGACGCAATTCCTTATCCTCATGTGTTAGGCGGTAATAATGGTATAGTCGGCGATGATTTTTACTTTGTGAAAAATGCTGAATCGTATCTACCTGCTAAGGATTCTTACAGATTGTATTTGCAAAATGCTGATAAATATGCTCCTCAACTAATTAATGAGATTTACAAAACAGATGTAACAGAGGATAGTATTTTTGGAGTAAAAGAAGATTATTTCTTGTGTTACTCTTACGACCAAGTTAAAGTTAGCGGAGAAAAATCAAAAGGCTGGGTAAGGTTTAATATGAAAGTTTCAGTTGACTACAAAGACTATACC
>JAFYKO010000206.1 GCA_017537515.1 Clostridia bacterium
ATGATTTGTTAAAAATTACAAAACAAAAAGGAGAAAATTATGAAAGGTAAAATAATTCAAGAGTTAAGGGAATTATTCAAAAACGAAAACGTTGGCGAACTTTCGGAAATTAGATTTAAAGCGGGAGTTTTTGTAGGACGTTTCTCAATAAATAACAGAAACTATATTGTCAAATATTTTGAAAATGAAAACGATGCAGTTGAAATAAAATATTATGATATGTTATACAATCTCAACATTCCAACGCCATTGATTTTAAAATCGACTAAAAATATGATGGTTATGGAAGATATAAATGAAAACCCAAATTACCACTTGGCGACCACTGAAGATTTAAAAAACGAAAATACAATGCGAAGCCTTGCAAGATGGTATAAAGACTTACATGAAAAAGGCAAAAAAATTGATGTTAAGGCATTTTACAGTGAATTGGATTTTATCAATAAAGCCGACTTGCAGAACCTGGAAACAATTCTTCCAGATTGCGAAAATTTACAGTTGCTTATTGAAAACATAGATAAAGTACATAGTAAAATAAACTCACTTAAACTTACATTAACCTACAATGATTTTGCAGAAGAAAATATGATTGCTGGTGAAAATTTTGCAATGATGTTTGACTTCAATAAAATGGGCAGAGGTCTTGCGTATTTTGATATCCAAAACGTTTGCTTTATGCTGGATGAAGATATTAAGAAAGCCTTTGTAGAAGAATATGGAAACATCCAAGAAGAAGAAAAAATTGCTTATGACTTATTGGTTCCATTCATTACACTTGTAATGGCGAGCAAAATGCCAAACTTCCCTAACTGGGCAACGCCATTCAAAACAAAAGCCTATGATGAAAGTGTTAAAGATAATATTTTAAAATTCATAAAATAATAAACCAAACACAACCGATTGTTTTTAAACGCAGTTGTGTTTTTTTTGTATTATATATATTAATAATTATACAAGAATTTTAACCTATAATATGCCCAAAATCAAATCATATCTTTGCAGAGGGTGTAGTTGAGGTATAAGGATTGAAGATAGATGTTTTTTATTTTATAAGAAAAAGGCTGGGCACCATTACTTTCAAATTTGGTTAGGTCTTCTAGGTAGGTCAAAAGTGAGGTAATGGCTATTTTTATTTGCAAAAGATTTGTTGTAAGTTTGGAATCAAATACAGAACTAAAAGCGACTTCGATTTTGCTTATATCATTTTTGATTTCGTTAACTTCAAGTTTGCTTTCGCTTTCTGTTTTAAGGTTTGTATCAAGCGAAACAGAAGTGTCGTACAATTTCTCATACGTTGTTTTAAAACATTTGAGGGCAGAGTTTAGCGTAGTGTTTTCGAGGCTTGAAAATGTTCCCGAAATTGCTATTTCTGGTATATGAATTTTGACCACACTTGCAGAAGTTCCGTTTTCTTCAAGGTTAGATTTGACCATTTTTGCATCGTTCTCTTCCAAATACGCACTTGCAAGCACATAAAATTTGTTTTCCTTTTGCCAAACAAAACCGGCACCACCTTGCTTAATGACATTTGCAACTTGTTCTTTTGCGGTGCTTTCGCTGGAAGCGTCAAAAAGCGAAATTGCATAAAAATTGTAGCCTGTTTGTTTACCTGTCGTTGAAATATTGTTGAATGCCTTTATTGTAATTACGTTCGAAAATAGGTCAGCAAGTGTCAGTGAAAGGCAAAAACATACCAATAAACTCACAATTGCAAAAATTTTTCCATTTTTTTTTCGAATTTTTGTCATGTAAACCTCATTTTTTAAAAATTATGTGCTATATTAAAAAAGAATATGAAACAAATCGACAAAGTATGCCACGAAATATCATTTTTCAGTGTGGCTTTTTTTGGTTCTGTTTTGTATAATCTAAATTAAAAGGAGTGAAAAAATGAAAATTAAACCACTATATGACAGAGTTGTTCTTTCTGTCGAAGACCCAAAAGCTAAAACCGCATCAGGAATAATGCTTCCGGAAATGGCCCAAGAAAAATCCCAAGTCGGAACAGTTGTGGCTGTCGGGAATGGCATAGATTTGGACGGAAATAAAACCGACATCCAAGTTGGTATTGGCGACAAAGTGCTTTACAGTAAATTTGCGGGCGTTGAGATTAAGGTCGAAGACAAGAACTATATCGTCATCAGGCAAACAGACATTCTCGCAATCCTGGGAGGTGAAAGTTAATGCCAAAACAAATTCTTTATGGAGAAGACGCAAGGCGAGCCCTTCAACGAGGTGTCGACATACTCGCAAATACTGTCAAAATAACACTTGGCCCCAAAGGTCGAAATGTGGTCCTTGAAAATAAATATTCAAGTCCGCTCGTAACCAATGATGGTGTAAGTATTGCAAAGGAAATTGACCTCAAAGACCCATTTGAAAATATGGGGGCAAGCCTTATTAAGGAAGTAAGCGTCAAAACAAACGACGTTGCAGGCGACGGAACAACAACCGCATCAGTTCTTGCACAAGCAATAATTTCCGAAGGTAACAAAAACTTTGTAGCGGGGGCAAACCCTATTATCCTTAGAAAAGGCATCCAAAAAGCAGTAAAAACTTGCGTTGAAGAGCTAAACAAAATCTCCAAAAAGGTTGAAAGTTCGAAAGAAATTGAACAGATTGCAAGCATTTCAGCAGGCGATGAGGAGATTGGAAAACTTATTGCAAAAGCAATGGAGACAGTTGGAGCGGATGGCGTTATAACCGTAGAAGAAGGCAATTCCCTTGAAACAACCCTAACAGTTGTGGAAGGTATGCAGTTTGAACGAGGGTATTTGTCTCCATATTTTTGTACCAATATGGATAAAATGGAAGCGGAAATTGAAAATCCTTATATACTGTTAACCGACAAAAAAATATCTTCAATACAAGAGATTCTGCCAATTCTGGAACAAATCGTAAAAACCGGTGAAAAGCTAGTAATCATCGCTGACGATGTCGAAGGCGAAGCCCTTGCGACGCTGGTTTTAAATAAACTCAGAGGCACCTTCACTTGCGTGGCTGTTAAGTCTCCAAGCTTTGGTGAAAATAGAAAAAATATTATGGAAGACATTGCTATTCTTACAAAATCCACATTTGCCAGCGAAGATATCGGCATAGAACTCAAAAATCTAGATATCTCAATGCTAGGACGGGCCAAACTTATCAAGATTGACAAAGAAAGCACAACAATTATTGGCGGTGCCGGAGATAAAAAAGATGTAGAAAACAGAGTTTTGCAGATAAAAAGCCAATTACAAAATACAAGCGGAGAATACGAAAAAGAAAAACTTGAATCAAGACTTGCAAAACTCTCTGGTGGTGTAGCGGTAATTAACGTCGGAAGTGCAACAGAAGTTGAAATGAAAGAAAAGAAACTTCGCATTGAAGACGCACTTTCTTCAACAAAGGCTGGGAGTTTGGAAGGAATTGTCGCCGGCGGAGGCGTCGCTCTACTCAAAACAGCAGACGCACTCTGCCTCCTCATCGACACTCTCGAAGGCGACGAGAAAACAGGGGCTCAAATAATTGCAAAAGCAATCGAGGCCCCAATCAGACAAATTGCAGAAAACGCAGGAGTTGACGGCGGTGTTGTCATAAACGAAATTTATAAAAATTCCAAAAATAACAACTTTGGCTTGGATGCACTTACCCTAACTTATGGCGATATGTTCGAAAAGGGCATTGTCGACCCAACAAAGGTTACAAGAAGTGCATTAGAGAACGCATCAAGTGTTGCGTCAACATTATTAACAACAGAATGCCTTGTGGCAGAATTAGACGAACAAAAAAAACAAGATTAAAACTTAAAAAATTTTCTCCTTAAAAATCATTATCATAGTTTTGTTTGAAGTTGCATCAATCACTTTCAAACATAACTTAAATCTGAAATATACCATCTAAATATAATAAATTTATAATTATTAAAAAAATAAACCATTCATAATTAAATAAAAAATAATACCAAATAAAAACAAAATAATATTCCTTTTTATTCATTTATAATCCTTTTTTAAAAAAATATATAATAAAATTCGATGAAGAAAATAGAAAAAGCAAGGCGACAAAAAAGCCTTGTTTTTTTGATGGGAG
>JAFYKO010000207.1 GCA_017537515.1 Clostridia bacterium
AAAATTTCTAAGTTTTTTTACTTTTTTTACTGCAGCCAAACTTACCTTTTACTACATCCAAACTGTTAGTTAAAATTTTACTACATCTTAAGTGTAAAAAAAACCCTGATAAAATCAGGGTTTTTTGGTAGGAATGAGTGGGCTCGCTTAAAATCCCCGTAAGGGGTTTTACAACGTGAAGCGAAGCGGAACGACTCCGATTCCCACCTTATACCTTCGCTTTCGCTTGGTGGCGTTCGCAAATTTCGTTTGCTCGGCATCACGGTGGTGCAATAAAAAAACCGCTTTCGCGGCATCCATCTTGGTAGGAATAAGTGGACTCGAACCACCGACCCCCACCTTATCAGGGTGGTGCTCTAACCGACTGAGCTATATTCCTTTATTTATGCGGGATTTTGAGGTTCCGCATATGGTGGAGATAATCGGATTCGAACCGATGACCCCCTGCTTGCAAGGCAGGTGCTCTAGCCAACTGAGCTATACCCCCATATTTACCTGCTTATGATACCATTTATATTAGAATTTGTCAAGCAATTTTTAAAACTTTTTTTATTTTTTTTAAAAATTTTTTATTTTTTCTCAAAAATCTAGCCAAAAATCGACAAAATTAACAGATTTTACCGCTTTTTGTTAATGCATAGTTAAAAATTTAATAAACTTTATGCAATTTTTAACGGTATTTTTATAAAATTGTTGATTTTATCATAAAACATAGACTTGAATTCATAGTATTTGATTAATGATATTCTAGTTTGTGGGGGTGAAAAAGTTGAATCACAGAAAGTTGTATATAATTTTCGAAAGCATCCAAATGGTTTTTTGTTTGATTACTTTTTCTTTATGTTTGTTTTTTGTTGTATTTAAGCTGGTCAATCCTCTTGGAGCTGTTTTTCCAAGTTGGTTTTTGATTGTGATTGGTTGCCTTTGTGTTGTGTCCTTTGTTTTCAATATAATAACCAATATAATTTTTGGCAAGTACATAAAAGAGAAGAGAAAACCCAGGCAATAGGTTGTCAAAAAACATATTAAAAAGTGGCTTAATGTGTTGGTATATATTGTAGGTAGGGCCTAATTAAGGCGTTTTTTTCTTTTTTTATACACAATCCCGCCGATAATCGCAAGCGAAATTGCCGTTGCTGAAATGATTATAATAAGCGTTGTATGAGATTTTGGTTGATAATCTTCCATAACCTCATCTATTGTCGTACTTTGGTTTGTATTTGTTGCCCCGCCAATAGTGATGTCGCCGGTGTTCTCGTTGACTGTGGTTTCAAACAAAGTGGTGTATATCACATCTGCAAGGTAAGGAATAGTTCTTTCGACGTATTCTTTTTCAATTTTATGACATCCCATTTCAAATAAGAGTGCTTTGGAAGATAGGTCTTGATTATATCTTCCACTGCCATAATAAATATCTGCAATAAGCCACGGATAAAGGCGTTTTGCTACGCTTACAAGATAAAGTGCAAGTTGGAGATTGGCGTCTTTGTTGGGGTTGGATTGGCCTACGACAATTCGAACTTTGCTGTAATACTTTCCGTTGTTGGATGTAAGGTAAAAACTTCTTGAAGTTCCATCACGATGAATGTCAAATATTGCAGTTGCACCGTCGTTTAAAAGGCGTTTTGCGGTTGAACGACTGCGGGTGTAGGCGGAAGAATTATGGGGAATATGTAGGGTTTCATCGTAGTATGTGTCAATGTTGCGTTCGGAAAGTTTAAGGGCCAAAAGCCGGCCAATATTATGGATTCCGCCTTTTCCGTAAATGCTTTCGGTGTTGTCGCCTATGATATAGCTTTCGTCATTGTGGGTGGAATAAAGTCCAAGGCTTTTGCCAGTTTGTAGGGTGCCGACGTTGGAAACCTCTTTTCTTCGCACTTTTGGAGTCTCGAGTTTTTGGATAAACTTCACTTTGGCTATAAAATTTACGTCGTCAATAAAAATAACTTCATATTCGTTGAAATCTAGGTCGATAATTTTATCCCCAAGTCCAATTGAGGTTCGCTCGGTGATATAGTTCCCAGATTCGTCAAATACCTGATAATTCTCATAGACCTCTTCGAGGTATGTTTCGCTGTCGCTTTCGGTGTAATCCCCATCAAAAACAACCGGTTTGAAACCGGTGAAGATGAGGGATATCATAATAAGTGTAGATACTATAAACTTCATATCTTTAATGTGTGAAATTTTTGATTTTATATTCCCAAAGTACAAAAAAATCTAGAATAACAAAAAAAACACCTTAA
>JAFYKO010000012.1 GCA_017537515.1 Clostridia bacterium
AAGGGTCTTGCCATTCATTTCGCCTTCAAGCATATATGAACTTGGCATTGCCCCGAAGTTTACAATTCCTTCACTAACGTTGGTTTTGTTTTTTGAGAAGTAGTTTGTGAGAGTTACGCCTTCATTATAATACAAATTATAGAGGGTTGGCGTATAGATAGGGTCAATAGCACCCCATTCGAGGCTTTCTGTCAAAATCAAAATAAGGTTTTGGTCGGCAAGAAGGCCTTTGTGTGTTATGTCTGTGTAGTTGTTGTGTTCGGCTTGAAGTGTTTCAATAAGGTCCTTTTTTTGCTCTGAGCTCAATGCAAGGTTGGCACCGAAAAGAACGTTGACTGCTTCTTTTGTGTAGAAGCCAAAGAACCCAAATTTTGACAATGCGTTGTATTTGAACATAAGGTCGTTGTAAAGAGTCTCGTCGTTTGTGATATTGAACTCCTCAACGCTTTCTGCTGAAACAGAGTTTGTTATTTGGGCTTTTGCTATCCCCAAAAACGCTGTTGCTGGCAAAACCATTGCAAGGGCCACGCAAAGGATTTTTGTGTATTTTGGTTTGCTGTAATATTGCCCTTGTTTTTTCATTCTGTCTGAGAAAAATTTTGAAACAAATATAAGAAGTCCAAGAACACCAAGATAAACGATAATTGATGGAATATTGAAGTAAGAGATGTCGAGAACGCTTGCGGTTTCAGATAGCAGGGCAAACATACGAAGGTGGAATACGTCCCCAAACACCATATAAACGCAAGAGTTGACTGCTTGAACAATGAGAACTAATAGAATTAGTACATAAGTTGTAATCTTTTTCGCTGTTTGGTTTGGAATTAGGAACATTATTGTTGCAATAATAAGAACAATCCCAAAGTCTAGGAAAAAGTATTTTGGGAAAATTGGCATTCCAAGCCACAAGAAGCCTATGATATTGGTAACAAAATAAAAGCCAATAAACACAAGTGGATAGAAAAAATCCCAAAAGTTTATTTGACGAATTGGTCTTTCAACTTTTTGTCTAGGTTTCTTTTCCTTCTTTTGTTTTTGAACGGTTTCAATAATTACTTCACCGCCAACTTCTTCAGTTTTTTCCTCAGCTGTGTTTTCTATTGGGGTTTGAGTTGTTAGTTCTTCTTTTGGTAGATTTTCATTTTTTTCCATTTTTTCTTCCATAACTTTCATCCTTTATAAAATTTAATTTTGTCTTTAATGACATTAATTTCAAAGCCTTCCATTTCTCGTTTTTCGCCGTCCAAGTTGACAAAAAGCTTTTTATCGCTTTCAATCTTAATGCTTGGGGCGTTGTATTTCTTTATATATGCGTTTGGCTTAACCTTGTCGACACCTCTTAAAAACACTTTGAAAAGCCTGAGTTTATCAATCAGTCGAATCTTCTCTGATTTTGTCTTAATAAAAAACAAGTCAACATTTCCGTCATTCATATCTGCGGTTTTGTTGATGTTGAAGCCCGAAAGGGATTTTGAGTTTACTGCAAAAAAGCAAGAAAACCACCCTTCGTGAACGTCTTCACCAACCTGGATTTTGAGTTTTTGGGCTTTTTGTTTGAACCATATTTTCAAAAAGTGCAATGCGTATGCGAGTTTGCCTAGGACGTTTTTTACTTTTTGAGAGGTTGCATAGCTTGTCTCTGTGAAGATACCTAAACAACAAACATACAAGCCGAACTCGTCGCCTACCTTCATAATGTCGTGAGGTGAGAGTGTGTCTTTCTCAATAACGCTTAGGCATTTTTTGATGTTTCTAGGGATTGAGAGAGTTCTTGCGACGTCGTTTACAGTGCCGGAAGGGATATAGCCGATTGGAATATCCTTTTCGCACTGGCATACAGCCGAGACGCATTCGTTGAGTGTGCCATCGCCTCCGGAAACAATCAAAACATCAAAGTTTGATAGGTTTTGTTTCAAAAAATGATATGCATCCATAGGGCCTTTTGTGGCGTATGTCTCAAGGTTTCCGTATTTGTTTGTCAAAAAACTTGAAACCTCATCTAAGGCTCCTTGAATTTTCTTTTTCCCACTGTTTGGGTTGTAGACAAACAAACATTTCACAACTATATTTTATCAGCATAAAACCAATTTGTCAACCATTTATTTTTAGATTTTTGAATTTTTGCGTGCATTTTGTTAAAATTTGTGGTATAAATAGATATTATGAAAAAGAAAAAAGTAGTTTTAATCACAGGTGCATCTCGTGGAATAGGTGCAGAAATGGCAAAAAGATTTGCCGAAAATGGGTATTCGGTTGTTATTGATTACAACGAATCGCAAGAAAAAGCAATGCAGGTTTTGAAAGAAATAACCGATAACGGCGGGGATGCAATCGCTGTTAAGGCGGATATGAGAGTTCCCGTTGAGGTTGAAAACCTTTTTAACACTGCAATAAAAACTTTTGGACATATTGATGTCCTTATCAACAACGCTGCAGTGGCTCTTGGAAAACTTCTGATTGACACAACTCTTGAAGATTTCGAAAATGTATTCAATACAAATATTCGGGGATATTTTCTTATGACGAAACAAGTTATCCCGCACTTCCTTTCAAATGGCGGGGGGAAAATTATCAACATTTCTTCTGTTTGGGGGCAAACAGGTGGGGCTCTTGAAACGGTTTATTCTGCATCAAAAGGTGCAATAATCTCATTCACAAAAGCAGTTGCAAAAGAATACGCCCTTTCAAATATCACTGTCAACACAATTTCCCCAGGCGTGATTGATACGGATATGATAAGAATTTACAGCGACGACGAAATCGACTCACTTCGTCAAATGATACCAGTTGAAAAAATTGCTCATCCAGTCGAAATTGCAAATATGGCCCTATTTCTTGCAAGCGACAAAGCCAATTATATCACTGGACAAGTTCTTGCGGTTAATGGCGGGTTTTATATTTAATTTAAGACAAGCAAATATCTATTAAATAAAGGATTTTTGGAGAAAAATAATATGAATGAAATAATACAAAATTTTGATTTGAATTTAATAAAAATCTTTATGGAAGTTTATGAGTGCAACAGCATTTCAAACGCCAGCAAAAAACTTTTCATTTCTCAACCAGCAGTAACATCAAGTATCAAGCGTCTTGAAAAATTTTTGAATGGTAAACTCTTTATTCGAACGCCAAGAGGGGTGAAGGTTACTGCCGAAGGCGAAGCGTTTTATGAGTTTTGCACAAACTCACTTAACACACTTTTGCAAGGTATCAACAACTTCTCGTCGTTTGCAAATATGGAAAAAGGAAGCATCAACATTGGTTGCAGTTCAACTATTGTGAGATACCTCCTTGCCCCATTCATAGTCAACTTTGGAAAAAAATATCCAAACATAAATATTTCAATAACTGACGGAGTTTCAAACCAGCTTACTTCAATGCTTCACAAAAACAAAATTGACCTCGCCATTATGAATATGCCAATTGAAAACGAAAGTCAATTTGATTGCACAAAAATCACAACAACTCAGGACTGTTTCATTGCCCCAGCAAACTTCCCCAAAGACTTTCTTTCAAAAGAAAAACTTCAAAAATTTCCGCTTGTCGTTCAAAAGAAGTCAAACAACAGAACTGCGTTTGACAAAATGTGTATGGACAACAACATTAACTTAAATGTCCAATACGAAACAACAAGTTTTGGGCTTATTACGGACTTTGTTGAAATCGAACTCGGGCTGGGCTATACAATCAAAAACTTCATAAAAAAAGACATCTCTGCGGGAAGGGTTAAGGTCTTGGAAACAGACCTTAAAATAACACCTCGTGATGTTGTCGCCCTAACCAAAAAAGGCAATGTAACCAGTTTCGCTTGTCAAACCTTTATCAAAGAACTTGCGGAAAACTTTACTGAGAGTTAAGAGTTAGGAGATAGGAGTGAGGAGTTAAGGTTGGATTTAAAAGCAAAGTTATTTAAAATAAAACCATAGCTCCTCACCTCTCACTCTGCACTTACTAGAGCGAGGCGACTTACAAGACAAAAAAACACACGCTTACCACGTGTTTTTTTGTTACTTTCCGAGTTCTGGTGTGTCGTGCTTAACTTTTACACTTGCTCTTTGAGGTGAAGGCTTTGGACTGTCGGAAATTTGTCTTTGCTCTTCCTCAGTCAACATAGTGAAGGTGCCTTCTTTTGGCATTTCAAGCCCTTTTTGCTTTTTTCTTCCAAACATAATTTTCTCCTTAGAATATTTTTATTATATCAAACCTCCGCCACGCTGTCAATCAACTTTTGTGAAAATATTATCTTTTTTTGTTGTATTATTTTATCATATATGGTATATATATTATAATAACTTTATAAATACAAGTTATATCTAATATAAATTATATGTATTTGATTTATATTTAAAGACGTGGTATTATATCATAGTGAGGAAAAAAATGAACAAATTTCAAAACAAGAAAAAGTTACCTTATGCACTTCAATACAATTCTATGGGCGATTTTTGCGAAGGGGTTTATGCAAAACTTTCAGAGGGGAAAAGAGTTGTCCTAATCGCTGGTGCGTCAAGTTCGGGCAAGGGCTACACTTCTGAATATCTTGCAAGGCATCTTAAACAAAAAGGGATGTCGCCTTTGGTGTTGTCTACGGACTATTATTATAAAGGTGTCAGCAGAAGCGTAGTTGAAAATGCTATCTTACATAATGAAAACCTTAAAGACCTTGCAAAAATCTCTGGTCAACTTACAAAAATAGTTCGTGAGAGTTTTGAGTTTTCGAGCTATGAAACAAAAGCGTGCGAAAAAAACCTAATGGAAATCTCAAGCAAGCTTCCAACGTTGTTTTTTCTTAACAACCTGAATGCGGACTTGATTCCAGCATTTATTGACGCTATTAAATATGAGTATGACAATATGAACTATGACCTTCCGTCTGCTGTAAACCTCAACAAGGTTGCAAGCGATGTGAAGAAGGTTTTGGGTGGCGAGGAAATTATTATTCCCGAATATTCTTTCAAGACCGCAGAAGCAACTCTCAAAAAAGAAAATACTATCAGTGGCAAGGACTTTGATGTTGTGATTGTGGAAGGAATTTTTGCCTTGCGTCCAGCTCTTGTTTCTCATTTGGATAAGGATACATACATCTCAACCGGGATTAACTGCGACAGTAAAACACTCCTTACGAGAAAACTTTACAGAGATTTGACTATTGGTCGATGCAGTCATTCTGGAGAAGAAATAATCCTCAACTTTCTCAATCAAACAATGCCGAATTTTCAGAAGTTTATTAAACCAACAATAGAAAAAGCAAGTATTCTATTTAATTCAACGTTAAGTCAAGAGGAAACAAGACTTAAATCAGCACAAAAGCAGTTTAAAGTCAGACTTAGCGAAGGTCAATACAACAGCATTTTAGAGGAGTTTTCTCAAAAGAATTTAAGGCCTAAATCTTGCGAAACTCAAATTGACCATTATCTTTCACCAAAAGTGCAAAACAACGAAAAAATTCTTGTTAGGGTTCGAGAAGTAAACGGGAAAGCGGTGGGGCTTACCATAAAAATCAAACAAGAATTTGCAAATGGACAAACTTTAAATGTTGACGAATTTGATTTAAGGGAAATTATAACAGCAGAAAATCAAGATATTTCTAAGTTTCTCAACAACTTCAAAAACGCCGGATTTGTTGAAGATGTGGCTTTTCAAAAAAACAGAAAAACATTCCTGCAAAATGGCTTTGAATTCAAACTGGATGACTCAAAACTCGGAAAATTTGCGGAGTTTGACGCAAACGCTCTTAACTCCAACTTGCTTTTGCTTTTCAAAAAATACAATCTAACAAACATAACCCACTCTTCTTATTATGACCTAAAAAAGAGGGAAATGAGTTTGTCAAGCACAAGCAATAAACCAAAAGATGAAAGCCTTGAACTTAAAGAAAATTGCTTAAATTAAAAAACATATCAATTTTTGCTTGATGTTTTCACAAAATACCCTTGACAAAATTTTTATTTGTGATACAATATAAGCATAATAAAAGTGAGGTCTCAAATGAAAATTGAAAAAATCGAAAAAGAAATTGAAAAACTTGAACGTGAAATAAGCGTTTTAAACTCAAACCGTACAAAAAATGTGAATCCAACTACGCTTCGTGAAATTGATGCAAAAATTCACGCAAAACAAAAATCAATCGACGCAAAAAAAGTCTTGATTGCTCATCTTAAAAAAGAACAAAAGGTGAATTTGCAACCTGAAGAAAAACTTACATTTGAAATTGAAGAAGTTGCTCAGGAGCAAAAAATTGAAGCCACAAAAGAAGCCAGCCAAAGCAAAGAAATTGAAAAGGCTCCAAAAGAAGTTCAAATTAAAGTGCCAACCGAAGAAGAAACACTTGCCTCTGAAATTGCTGGTCTTGAAATGGAAATTGAAAAATTGAAACTCAACAAAATGAGAATCAGACGTGAGGCTACTATTAACGAAATCGATGAAAAAATAAAACAAAAAGACAAGCTTCTCGCAAGCAAAAAAGCAAGACTTTCAATGCTTAAAATAGGCAAAAAGGTCAAAGCAAAAGAAGAAGAAAACACATTATAAACAACTTCTGATAAGACAAAAAAACATCTTGGAATACTGAAAAAAGTATTTGCAAGGTGTTTTTTTATCATATCTTATTCCAAAAGTTTGAGGAAATACCTTTCAAACTTCGCTTGTTGTCTTCTGTCGCCGTCGGTTGTGATTATCTTAACATTTTTTGGGAGGCGATTTATTCTGTCAACATATTCCCGATTATTTTCAAAAGCAATTTCTTCTTGAGTTTGTTGCTTGTTTTTGGGTTTTGGAAATCTTGCAATATCTCGAATGCGATTTGCAACACCAGTTGTACCATCAAAAAACCGTATTCTTTCAAAAATATCATTCAAAACCTCTTTTATGGCTATATAATGTGTACACCCAAGAACCAAATTTTCACAGTTTTTATACTTTGGCTTTGAAAATGTTTTTTCTAGCAACGGTCGAAGGCACGACAAGTCGTCTAAATGCTGGTCGATAAGCTGGGCACAATCACTTAATGCTACCCGAAATACCTTGTCTTCTTCAGGATATTCAAGGCCGTTTTCTTCATATTCGCTTTTAAGTTCAAGTGAAATTTTCTTGTTGAGTTTTTTGTAGTTTCGAATTGTGGATTTGGTTGCGAAAATTATGGTATCTCCACCATAAATTTTTGCTTGTTTAAGGGCGGGTTCGACGCCGACAAATTTTGTTCTGTAAAACTCTTCACGAAGCCTTGAAATTGTGTTCATTGTAAGCGTGTTGCACGCAAGGACAATTATTTCAGGATTGAATTGCGTGTTTATGAACTCGACGAGGTTTTCAGCAATCTTTTCAAGTTTTCTTTTGGATTTATTGCCATAGGGGGCATTGAAGGTGTCTGCGAGGTAAATCATCTCATAATGTGGCAAAAGCTTTTGAGCCTTCGCCAAGATATGCAATCCGCCACTGCCACTATCTACAAATACAATTCGCTTCTTTTTCATACATTTTGTATATGAAAAACAAAAATTTTGTGTTAAAAAGAAAAAATTTCAAAAAAAACACTTGATTTTATCTTTAAATTATGCTATTATACTACATAAAAATTTTTAACAAGGAGAAGAAAATGCCAAATATTAAATCAGCAATTAAGAGAGTTGAAGTTGCAAAGCTTAATGCAAGCCGAAATAAGGCAACAAAATCAAGAATCGCAACTTACATCAAAAGGTTCAAAAAAGCAATTGCCGAAAACAACATTGCAGTTGCCGAAAACGAATTCAAAACCGTTTCTTCACTTCTTGACTCTGCATCTAGGGAAAATGTTATCCACAAAAACAGTGCAAGTCGTAGAATTGCTCACTTTGCAAAAATGCTCGACAACGCAAAAAAAGCATAAATTGATTTTTGAACTGCCGACAATGGCAGTTTTTTGTTTATTCTTTCAACAAATTTTGCAATTTTGCTTTATTTTTGTTAATTTAAGAGTTATAATAAATAAGTTATTTTAAAGTATTTATAGGAGAAAAAATGAGAACATATATCAAAGACCTAAAATCTCACCTCAACACACCAATAGAAATTTCTGGTTTTGTTGAAAAGTTTAGAGACCAAAAAAGCGTGCAATTCATTGTTGTGCGTGATGTTACAGGAAGCGTGCAAGTTGCAGTCGACAAAGAATCTTGTGCAAACCTTCTTGAAACAACTGCGAAAATTACAACCAACACTTTCCTCACCGTTAGGGGAAAGGCAATCGAAAACAATTTTGTGAAACTTGGGGGTATAGAAGTTTTGCCAGAAGAGTTTGTTTTGGAAAGCATTGCCGAAACTCTCCCAATCGACAATGAAAGCAATATCGACCAAAAACTTGACTATCGCTGGATTGACCTTAGAAGCCAAAAAAATATGCTTATGATGAAGGTGCAAACTGCATTTGTTCAGTATGTTCGTGAATTCTTGATTCAAAACAACTTTATTGAAATGCACTCGCCAAAAATTATTTCACAACCAAGTGAAAGCGGAAGCGACCTTTTCACGCTTGACTATTTCGGCGAAAAAGCATACCTCACCCAATCGCCTCAATTTTATAAGCAAATGGCTATGTCAAGTGGTTTAGAGCGAATTTTTGAAATTGGGCCAGTGTTTAGGGCTGAAAAAAGCTTTACAAACCGACACACAACTGAGTTCACTGGTATTGACCTTGAAATGAGTTGGGTGCACGACGTGGAAGAAGTTATGCAAATGGAAGAAAATATGATTGCCTATGCCTTCGAAAAGGTTGCAAACCTCTATAACGACGACATTGAAAAACACTTTGGCACAAGGATTGTCGTTCCAAAACTTCCTTTCCCAAGAATCAAAATGAAAGATGCCATTGAGATACTTCAAGACCTTGACTATGACATCGAGTTTGGAGAAGATTTTGCAACAGAACACGAAAAAGCACTTGGCGAATATCTTGTTAAGAAAAACGGCCACGAGTTCTATTTTGTAACCGACTATCCAGCAGATTTTAGAGCGTTCTATCACCAAAGATACGAAAACTCAAACATTGCAAAAGGTTATGACCTTTACTTTAAGGGTATGGAAATCACAACAGGGGCTATTCGTGAACACAGATATGAAGTCCTCAAACAACAAGCACTTGACAAGGGCAACACGCTTGAAAAAATTCAGTTCTATTTGGACTTCTTCAAGTATGGCTGTGCACCACACGGCGGGTTTGGTATTGGCCTCGACAGAATGACGATGCTTATGCTTAACCTTTCAAGCCTTAAAGAAGCTATGTATATCTTCCGAGGCCCAACAAGAATAAAACCATAAAATTTGAATTTAGGAGAAATCAATGGAAATCACAATCAAAGAAGTTGAACGTCTCGCCGACCTCTCAGCACTGAAATTCTCAGACGACGAAAAACAAAAATTTATTGGCGACTTCAATAATATTTTAGAAATGGTAAACCAACTTCAAAAAGCAGAAGTTTCTGCTCAAAACGTCTTCAATCGCAGTCATAAGCTTTCCGAGCTTCGTGAAGACATCGCAAAACCAAGTTTTGACACTGAATTAATTCTAGAAAACGCACCAAAACAACGCAGAAATTGTTTTAACGTGCCATTGGTGGTGGAATAATGGAAATGAAAAATCTTACAGCAATCCAAATTGTTGAAGCACTCAAAAACAAAGAGTTCACTTGTGAAGCACTTGTGAAATATTATCTTGAAAATATAGAAAAAAATGCTCAAAAAAATGCAGTACTCGAGGTTTTTGACGACGCTATTGAAAACGCAAAAAAAATTGACGAGCTTATCGCAAGTGGGCAAGAACTCCCAGCACTTTGCGGGGTGCCAATCATTATTAAAGATAATATTTTGTATAAAGGCAAAATCTCGTCTTGTGCGTCAAAGTTTTTAAAGGGCTATAAGGCTCAATACACTTCAACCGTTGTGCAAAAACTTCTCGACGCTGGAGTGGTTATTCTTGGACGTGCAAATATGGACGAGTTTGCAATGGGCGGAAGCTGTGAAAACTCTGCTTTCGGGCCTTGCAAAAATGCCCTTGACGACCGACGTGTTTCTGGCGGTTCAAGCGGTGGAAGTGCTGTGGCGGTTGCGTCAGATATGTGTGCTTTCGCTCTTGGAAGTGATACGGGTGGTTCAATCCGTCAGCCTGCGTCTTTCAATGGCGTTGTAGGTATAAAACCAACTTACGCAAGAGTGTCTCGCTATGGCCTTGTGGCTTATGCAAGCAGTTTCGACCAAATAGGGCCTATCACAAAATCCGTTGAAGATTCTGCTCTTGTCCTTTCAATTATTGCTGGACACGACGAAAAAGACGAAACCTCCCTTTCTTCAAGCGTTCCAAATTATTTCAAAAACCTTGAAGGTAAAATCGCTGGGCTTAAAGTTGGCGTCTTAAAAGAAACAAACGACCTTATCGCAAAAACTGGTTATGCACATATTTATGACGGAATCCGCACTTGGCTTGAGAGTCAAGGGGCAAGCGTGCAAGAGTTTTCTGTTCCTAGTTTTGACCTTTGTCTTCCAACTTACTACACTCTCACAACCGCAGAGGCAACTTCAAACCTCGGCAGATTTGACGGAGTGAAATACACCTCTCGTGCAGAAGGCGTTACAAACCTTGACGAGCTTTATTTGAACAGCCGAAGTGAAGGTTTTGGAAATGAAGTTAAACGCAGAATTATGCTTGGAAACTTCGTTCTTTCAAGCGGTTATTATGACGCATATTATATGAAAGCAATGCAAGTGCGTCAAGGCCTCAAAAACGAGTTTAAAACCATTTTCCAAAACTGCGATGTTGTCATCCTTCCAACCACGTTTGGTGAAGCGTTCGAGATTGGTTCAAAAACAAACAATCCAGTTGAAATGTATGTTGAAGATATGTTTACAACCCTTGCAAATATTATTGGAAACCCTGCAATCTCTATCCCTTGCGGAAAAGGTAAAACCGGGCTTCCTCTTGGGCTTCAAATAATTGCCGACAACGAACAAGAACAAACCTTATTTAATTTCAGTAAATATTTTATTGACAACTTCAAGGAGGGCAAATAAATGAAAGATTATGAAATCGTCATCGGGCTTGAAATTCACGCCGAAGTTAACACCAACTCAAAAGTTTTTTGCAGTTGTAAAAACGAATTCGGAAGTGCCCCAAACACAAATTGTTGTCCAGTTTGCGTTGGGCTTCCTGGTGCCCTTCCAGTGCTTAACAAAAAGGCTGTGGAATACACAATCAAAGCCGGACTTGCTCTTGGCTGTGAAATCAACGACATTGCTGTTTTTGAAAGAAAAAACTACTTCTATCCTGACCTTTCAAAGGCTTACCAAATAAGCCAGCTTGTCAAACCTCTCTGCCTTGGTGGTGGAATTGAACTTGACAACGGAAAGTTCGCAAGGCTTAACCGAATTCATCTTGAAGAAGATGCGGGAAAACTTACGCACAAAAACCAAACTATTGGAACGCTTGTGGATTATAACCGTGGTGGCATCCCGCTTATGGAAATAGTAACCGAACCCGACATTTCTTCAGCAGATGAAGCTGTTGAATTCTTAACAAAACTCCGCAGAACACTCATTTATTCGGGCGTGGCAAACTGCCGAATGGAACAAGGTGGAATGCGTTGCGACGTGAACTTGTCTGTTAAGGAGAAAGGTTCAAACGTGCTTGGCACAAGAACAGAAATGAAAAACCTTAACAGCTTCAAAATGGTACGTCGTGCAATTGAGTATGAGGCAAAACGCCAAATAGAAGAACTCGAAAGCGGTGGAAAGATTGTCCAACAAACAAGAAAATGGGACGACAACAAAGGCAAGTCATTCCCTATGCGTTCTAAGGAAAACAGCAACGATTATCGCTATTTCCCAGACCCTGACCTTCTCACAATCGAAATCGACAGAGAGGACGTGGAAGAAATTAGAAAAACTATTCCACTTCTTGCGGAAGGCAGAAAAAAGATTTATGTCGAACAATATGGACTTCCAGAATACGACGCAAAAATCTTGACAAACGACAAATTTATTTCGGACTACTTTGAAAACTGCTTGAAAATAGCACATATGCCAAAGCAAATTTCAAACTGGATTATGACCGATGTTTTAAAACTTTTGAAAGACTATCCAACCGAAGATTTGACAAATATTATCAGCGAAAAGAACTTGATGGAGATTATTTCGCTTGTTGAAAAGCGTGAAATAACCCGTCCAAACAGCAAAGCACTTTTTGAAATCGTGTCAACAGCCACCATTTCAAGAAATGCAGACAAGTTTGAAAATGAGGACCTCACAAAAGACGAAAGCACAGAGGAAATCAACGCCAAAAAACTTGCTGAGCAAAATGGAATGCTCAACTCATTCTCGCACGAAGAACTTGTAACAGCAGTTGAAAACGCACTTGCAAACTTCCCAAATGCAAGAAAAGACTATAACGAAACCCCAGACAAAGTTTTGAGGTTTTATATCGGAAAAGTAATGGCCTTCTCCAAAGGCCTCGCCAACCCACAAGAGGCGGAAAAACTTTTGAAAGCGGAGTTAGAAAAGTAAAAAAATATGAAGCGTAAGGCTTCATTTTTTTTAATGAATTATGAGACAATAGAACCCCAGAATTTTATATTGTATGTAAGCGTTAAATCTTCGCCTTTATATGATGTCCAAGAGTCAATAGTGAATGTTATGATATTTGATTGAGTTGTATCGTAATTGAAAGTAAAGGTTATAGGAGGGCGTGCGTAAGATACGGAGCTGGTTTGTTTCTGGGTAGTTTTGTAACCATATTCTATTGTTATGACATATGGTAAAGTGATACTATATGACAAAATATATGTTTTGGAAAGTGGGTCTACATTTATAGTGGAACTTGAGTTAGGTTTAAAATTTAATGTTAAAACAAACATTTTTTCTGCTTTGCAATTTATAACAACATTTCCGGTTACGTTGTTTATAGTAAGAGTGCCAAGGTGTGCATCTGTTTTTGTCCAGGTATAACCTGAATTTAAAATAATTCCTCCTAATGTTATTTCTATTGAGTCGGGCAATTCATAGTCACTTACCGTTGTTAATCTCGCAGTATATGAAGAGCCTTCCACAACTGAACTTGTGCCACTGAGTGTATAATGCCCTCTTGTTGAATTGCTTGAAATTGTATAAACAGAAACTTCCTCAAACGTCAATATTATTTCATTTGTGCCTGATAAAATCGAAAAGAGCAAATCGTCGCTTGAACCTTCTTCTCCATATTTTGATAATATTACAGAATCACCACTGACCCCGGTTCCACTTGGGGTTATTTTTACATATTTCGATG
>JAFYKO010000013.1 GCA_017537515.1 Clostridia bacterium
AATTTTTTTTATTTTCTTCAAAAAAGTGAGTTGAATGTATTAAAATAAGCGGGCTAAAAAGCCCGCTCAATGGCTTGGTGGCACTGCCACCCAACTAAAATTTTACTTTTTTGATAAATTTTTTAATTTTTTTTATTTACGTCAAAAAAAAACGAATGTTTTACGCACTCGCCGGATTTATGTTTTAACCATTTCTTTGATTGTAAACAACCACATTTTCGTTTTGTTCTAGAGGTAAAATCAAATTCGGGTTTTGGATTGAGATGGTTTCTGGTTTTATCCTCAACTCTCGGGCAATATCCCATAAATCATCGCCCTTTTTCCCAAAATATATCTCAATAGCATACTTTTTCTCGTCATACATCTCACCTTGCTCTGCGTTAGTAATTACTGCCCCATTTACTTTTTTTGCATAATTGACAAGGCTTTTCAACTTGGCATCAAGGTATATTTCCCTTCCTCTTCTTGCAGTAACTTCCACGTCTGCAAGGTCTATTTGTGGGAATAAAACGGCGTCATTATCGATTTGCAGTTTTGTGTTGATTGAAAAAGGTATTTCAATATGGGTTGTGATTACGTTCCCCATTTCGTCGTTTAGGTAAGCAATATCAAAAGACACTATCCCTTCAACCACAAACACACCATCTTGCACATAAAAGTTTGTAACATTTAGATTTGCATTTGAAAAGCCTATTATTTTATCTATTCTTGGTTGTGTATCCTCTATAGAAATACTACCCTCCACTTTGGCTTCGAAATATTCGGGGGTTTGCATTTCGGTTTTGCTGTAAGAATTTGTAACAACCGACAATGCGTGGGTAATTGAAAATAAATCGTTTGCAACGTTAACTTGCATTTTATCAAAAGCTTTAAAGCAAATATTGATTGGGGCAACAATGTCGATTTTGTTTGTTTCTCTGTTTACATCATACTTGTATGCATCGTATTTTATATGTGCACAAACATCTACTTTCCCTTCATTTGTAAGCCCCACAACCTCGATTTCTCGTCTAAAATTTTCGGAAAAGTTCATTGTTTCCACTCGGTCAATCTCGTCGCCAGAGTTGATGTATTTTACAACTGTTTGCACCTCGCCTTCAACCGTAAAAAAGTCTTTGTTTGGAATAACATCCTTCACAATTACGCAAGACTTTACGCCAAGGACATTTGACATTTTTTCGGTAATATCAACTGTGATTTCCTCATTGAAAATGGTGCAATCTTCCTTTAAAAGGCTTTCCGTAAATTCTTCCGATGTTTGAATACAAAGATTGTCGTCCCCTCCGGTAATGACTTCAATTTCGCCTATGTTGTAAATAGTCGCTTCTAGGTTTACAACTGCATTAATTTTTTCGCTTATGCTGTCTACTTCTATATTTGAGACCTTCGGAACAAGGGAAACTTTAACACTGGGAGAAATGCTTTCATGAATAAATTTGTTAAGAAAAGGAACAGTGTTGACGTATTTTTTTGCCTTGTTTTCAGTATCCAAATACTGGACTTCAAAAATAGCTTTTCCCGAGTAACTTAACTCTTTGGTCATAGGCTCTGCGTTGTCAATTTGAACAGAAACATCAGCCCACAAAATTTTGTTGTAACCATTCTCTGCAGTAAAACTTGAGTCCAAAAGTATTTGCTCTTCACTGATTTTGCTTTTGTTGGTAAAGTTTAATACATTTTTTTCGAATAACATAAATTTAACCTCCATTTATGTATAAAAATATTGTATTTGACAAATCTTGGGATTATGATAATTTATGTATTAAAATATTCGAAAAAGGCAATAATTTTGCCAAGGAGTGTTTTATTTATGATAAAAAGTCCAGTAAATCTTGATGATATCAAGAAAAGAATTACAGAGTTAAAAGGCAGTCCGGTCAAGATGGAGATCAATCGAGGCAGAAATAAAATTGTCAAGTTTGATGGCGTTATTGAAAGCGTTTATCCAAGTGTATTCACTGTAAAAGCACAAGAAATGAGTTTTGCCAGCAAGACTTTTTCTTATTTTGATGTTTTGTGCGGAGATGTTAAAATAACTCGGTTTTAAGCTTTTTTTCAAAAAAAGCACTGATTTTCACATCAGTGTTTTTGCTTACATATTTTTCTTTTCGTAAATTTCAATTGCGTTTTTGATTGCGTTTTCAACACTAGTTGCACTTGAAATTTTATCCATTGGGAGTTCGCCAAGTTCTTTGATTATATCCGCATTTGAAAGTTCTTTAGCTTGTTCAATATCAAGGTCAACAAGCAAATCGCACGCAACATTTGAGCAGGCAATAGTTGCTGGACTGCCGAATGTTTTAAAAGTGGCCTCGCTGATAATCCCCGTTGTTTCATCAACTTTGATATAAATCTTCACAACATCGCAATTATCATCACTAGTAAATTTACCAATTGCATTGGCACCTTTCATACCTTTCGCATTTGTTGGGCTTGTAAAATTTTTTATAACTTTGGTGTTGTACATAAACTACTCCTTTTTACCTCTGCCGGCTTTTGTTAGAGGTGAAATACCTCTAAGCTTTTCAACGCATTCGGCAAGTTTTTCAATGATATAATCAACTTCTTCTTTTGTAATAGATTTCCCAAATGAAAATCTGATTGAACTTTGAGCAACTTCATTTCCAAGCCCTATCGCTTTCAATACGTGTGAAGGTTTTGTGCTTCCCGCACTGCAAGCTGAACCTCTTGAAACTGCAATGCCGGCAAGGTCAAGAAGCATAATAAGTGATTCTCCTTCAACCATTTCAAAAGATAAATTGATAGTCCCTTGAATTTTTTGTTGTGGATGACCGTTGAGAATTACATAAGGTATTTTTTCCATAACTTTATCCAAGAAATAACTTCTGATTGCTTTAAGTTTTTGTTGATTGACGACAAGGTCTCGAACTGCAATTTCGATTGCCTTACCAAAACCAGCTATGGCAGGTGCGTTTTGCGTACCTCCACGCTTATTTCGCTCTTGGCTTCCGCCATGCATAATAGGGCTGATTTTTATCCCGTTCTTAATATACAACGCTCCAACGCCTTTTGGTCCATAAATCTTGTGACTACTCATACTCATAACGTCGATTTCCATATCTCGAACGTCCATTTTTAACGCCCCAATAGCTTGAACAGCGTCTGTGTGGAAAATAACTCCGTTTTCGTGAACAATATTTGATATGGTTTTTATGTTTTGGATTGTTCCGATTTCGTTGTTTACTGCCATAATTGAAACCAAAATGGTTGAAGGCTTGATGTGATGAATGAGGTCTGTTATTGAAACAAGCCCGTTTTTGTCAACTGGCAAATAGGTTACTTCAAAACCTTCTTGTTCGAGTTGTTTGCAAGATTCAAGCACGCTGTCGTGTTCGATTTGGCTTGTGATAATGTGATTCCCTTTACTGCGATTGCCATAAGCAAGGCCTCTTATTGCCCAGTTGTTTGCCTCTGTGCCACCGCTGGTAAAATAAATCTCGTTTGAACGCTCTGCGTTTATTGCTTTTGCAATTCTATCTCTGGCACGATCAACAATTGCAGCAGAATCTCTCCCAAAACTATGCAAACTGCTTGGGTTGCCGTAAATTGTATTAAAGCAAGGCAACATTTCGTTGAGAACCTCACTTGAAACATAAGTTGTTGACGCATTATCTGCGTAAATTTTTCTTTCCATAATATTCTCCAAGGGTATTATAACATCTTAGATAAAAAAAATCAATACCCCACTTTTTAATTTTTTTCAAAAATGATAAAAAAACACCGCATTTTGCGGAAGTTTATTGAGTTAGTCTTGCATAAGTTCGAGAACGGCATTTTTTGGACGAAGCCCTGTTTCTCTTTTCACGCATTCACCATTTTTGAATACAAGCAATGTAGGTATGCTCATAATCCCAAATTGTCTTGATAAGTTTTCACATTCATCAACATCAATTTTGACAATATCAAACTCGTCGTGTTCCTCAGAAATTTGTTCAAGGATTGGTGTCAACATTCTGCAAGGCCCACACCAAGTTGCAAAAAAGTCAACAAGGACTGGTTTTTGGTTTTTGAGAACTTTTTCTTCAAATTGTTCTTCTTTGATTTGTTCCATTAATATTTTCCCCTTTTAATTTTTTTATTTTACCAAAAAATTTTAAGATTGTAAAGAAAATTAAACATTTTCTATTATATTTTCTTAAAATTTCAAAAAATAATACAAGTTTTGAAGTTTTTGTTTATTTTTTTACTATCTCGTTCAATACCCAAGAGCTTAAAACACAACCACAAACGCAAGGTTGCCACATAACACTTGCAATCTCCTTGTTTGTGAAGTCTGGAAGTATCTTACTGCAAACGCAAGGCATTTCTCCTATATGTTTTTTTCTTAGCCTTTTTCTCAATTTTCTTGCGAGATTGTCATCCCTAGTTTCAAAAAGGTCTTTGACTTCATATTCCGGAATTCCAAAGCGATTTCCAGTCCCAAGGGCTGAAATTATGTTTATATTATTTTCTTTGCAATAAACAATGAGAGCAATTTTTGCGTTAGAATTGTCTATGCAGTCAATAACATAATCAAATTTTTGGAAGTTGAAATCATCCAGATTGTCTTGTGAAATCTTTTGGGCTAGGACTTCAAGGTTGACATTTGGATTTATGGATAAAATCCTTTCTTTCATAACCTCGACTTTATACCTTCCCAAATTAAGGTTTGTTGCAATAATTTGGCGATTAAGATTGCTTTTTTCTATAATATCCAAATCAATTATGCAAAGATTTTGCACGCCTGTTCTTATAAGATTTTCAACAACAAAACCACCCACGCCTCCTATACCAGCGACGCAGATTTTGGCGTTTTTTATTTTATCTAAATTTTCTTGACCAATTAATAACTTTGTTCTTGTATCCATTTTTCTATAGTATGTATTTCTTTAAATCAAATTTTTTCTTTGTTTCCTTAAATGCGTTTTGGACATAGGTTTTGTCTATTACAACTTCTGTCATAGGGTGCTTGCCTGTTGCATTAAAGGAGATATCTTCAGTCAGCGTTTCCAAAAGTGCGTGCAAACGCCTTGCCCCAAGATTCTCACTGGTAGTGTTTTCTTGTTCTGCAATATCCGCAATTTCTTCAATCGCTTCATCAGTAAATTTAAGGTCGATATTATCAACTTTCAAAAGACTTGCGTATTGGAGTGTAAGGGCGTTTTTAGGTTGAGATAAGATTTTTGCAAAGTCCTCTTTTGACAAGTTTTCAAGTTCAACTCTAATTGGAAATCTTCCTTGAAGTTCAGGAATCATATCTTCGATATTCGAAACGTGGAAAGCTCCTGCTGCGATAAACAAAATAAAGTCTGTTTTAATATTTCCGTATTTAGTTGCAATCGTGCTTCCTTCAACGATTGGAAGAATATCCCTTTGAACGCCTTCACGAGAGACGTCTGGGCTTCCTGAACCCGTAGCACTTTTGCCAATTATTTTATCCATTTCGTCTATAAAGATAATGCCATCTTCTTCGGCACGTCTGATAGCTTCAGTGTTTACAGAATCTTGGTCGATTTGCTTGTCGTACTCTTCTGCAAGAAGAAGGTCTCTAGCGTGTTTAACGGAAATGGTTTTCTTTTTTGGGCGTTGTGGCATCATCCCGCCAAACATACTGCCAAGATTTATCTCTGCAATTCCGCCAAACATATTCATAGGTTGGAATTGTTCTTTTACTTCGATTTCAATAACTGTATCATCATATTCACCGCTTTTGTATTTTTCTTTAATTCTAGCCTTAAAACTCTCCTCAGTTTCCTCTCCTTTTTCAGAAGATTTTGCACTAAAAATAGCGTTTATCAGCTTTTCGTCAACAACAGGGGTTACTTTGTGTTCGATATCGTGTTTTTTCTCGTCCTTAACCATTCTTACAGCAACTTCAACAAGGTCTCTGACCATACTTTCAACATCTCTTCCGACATAGCCGACTTCGGTGTATTTGGTTGCTTCAATTTTTACAAAAGGTGCCTTGACAAGCCTTGCAAGACGACGGGCAATTTCAGTTTTACCAACGCCCGTTGGGCCTTTAAGAATTATGTTTTTAGGCGTGATTTCTTCTCTTATCTCCCTTGGGAGTCTGCTTCTGCGATAGCGATTTCTAAGGGCAACCGCAACGGCTCTTTTTGCGTTTTTTTGACCGATAATATATCTATCAAGTTCTGCAACTATTTCACTTGGTGTAAGATTCATTTTCTATACCTCCTCCACTCTTATATTTTTGTTTGTAAAAATGCAAATATCGCTTGCCACTTGAAGAGATTTGTATGCAATTTCTTTTGCTGAAAGATTTGTATTTTCAATGAGTGCTTTTGCAGATGCAAGGGCAAAATTGCCCCCACTTCCAATTGCACAAACATCACTTTCGGGTTCGGTTACATCACCATTTCCAGAAATAATAAGCATTGTATTTTTGTCTGCGACTATCATAAGGGCTTCAAGTTGACGAAGCACTTTATCGCCCCTCCAGAGCTGTGCGAGTTCAACCGCACTTCTCATAAGATTGCCAGAAAACTTGTGGAGCATTTCTTCAAACTTTTCATAAAGCGAAAATGCGTCCGCCACCGTTCCCGCAAAACCTGTTATGACACTTCCGTCATAAATTCTCCTAACCTTTATTGCATTGCCTTTGAAGATAACTGAGTTACCCATTGTAACTTGCCCATCACCGGCGATTGCTGTTTTCCCATCACGTTTTACAGCACAAATTGTTGTTCCTTTAAGTTCCAAAATTACTCTCCTTTTTGTTCTATTTTGCAACCATTTTCACAACGAAGAATGGTTTTATCTTTAAGAATTTTTTTATAAATAACACCTCCGCAAGACTGACATCTGTCGGCGGTTGGTATATCCCAGCTTATAAACTTGCAATCCGGATATCCCGAGCAAGAATAAAATGTTCTGCCGGTTCTTGAACGTCTTGAAACGACATCTTTTCCGCAAGTTGGACAAACTCCCACAACTTTTGGTGTGTTTTGAGATTCCAAACTTTTAATGTTTTTACAATTAGGGAAATTTGAGCACCCAAGAAATTTGCCATACCTTCCTTCGCGAATAACCATCTTGCCACCACAAAGTTCGCAAACTTGGTCGGTTTCTTGAGGTTTTTGCTAGTATTGTAAAGAGGTTTTGTCGGCATTTTGCAGAAGTGTTTTAAACCCATTCCAAAAGCTAGCAATAACATTTTGCCATTCTTCACCCTTTTCTGCGATGTCGTCAAGTCGGCTTTCCATATTTGCTGTGAATTTTACGTTTATAACCCCTTTGAAATACTTATCCAAATAACTTGAAACAACCTCACCGAGTTCAGTAGGTTTCAAAGCTTTTCCATCCTTTTGGGTGTAGTTTCTGTATGCAAGAGTTGTTATTGTTGGAGCGTAAGTTGCAGGACGTCCAATCCCCTTTTCTTCCATTGCCTTAACAAGGCTTGCTTCGGTGTATCTTGCAGGTGGTTTTGTGAATTTTTGGTCTTGATTTATTTTCCTAAGGTCAAGTTTTTCCCCTTCTTCAAGTTTTGGAATTTTTCCCTCTTCTTCTTCGTTTTCTGAATATGACTTATAAATTTTCGTATAGCCCGCAAAGTCCAACGTCCTTCCCGTTGCCTTAAAACCGTATTCATTTGCACAGATTTCCACTGATACACTATCGTAGACAGCACTTGTCATTTGACTTGCCAAAAACCTCTCGTAAATGAGCTTGTAGAGTTTATACTCCTCTGCTTTAAGTGAAGATTTAACGCTTTCTGGCGTAACTTCAACAAAAATTGGTCGAATTGCTTCGTGGGCGTCTTGTGCATTTTTCTTTGCTGAATATTGATTTGGTTTTGTTGGAATGAATTCTTTTCCGAAATTGTTTAAAATATAATTTCTAGCAGAGTTTTGGGCATTTTCACTTACACGAGTGCTGTCTGTTCTGATATAGGTAATAAGTGCGGTTTTGCCCTGACCTTGAAGGTCGACACCTTCATACAAGACTTGAGCAACTTGGCTTGTCTTTGCAAGGTTCATTCCTAACTTGTTGAGTGCATCTTGTTGCATTGTGCTTGTTGTGTAAGGTGGAAGAGGGTTTGATTTTGTTTTCTTCTTGTCTATTTTGTTGACAATAAACTCCGCATCCTTTAATCCCTCAACTATTTCCGCAACCTCTTCTTTTGTTGTTGGCTTGATTTTCTTACCTTGCTTTGTGTTTAAGGTCGCCTTAAATTGAAAGTCGGTATTTTGCTTTGAAAGGTCTGCTGACACAATCCAATATTCTTCTGGCTTGAATTCTCGAATTTCGACTTCTCTATCAACAACGAGTTTTAATGCAATACTTTGCACCCTGCCGGCACTTAGTTTTGGTTTGATTGCCTTGCAAATAATTGGAGAAAGTTTGTATCCCACAATTCTATCAAGAACTCTTCTTGCCTGTTGGGCATCCACGAGCTTTTGATTGATTTCCCTAGGGTTTTTCAATGCTTGTTCGACTGCGTCTTTTGAAATTTCATTGAATTCAATACGACATTTATCTTCTGGCTTTAAGCCCAATATATGTGCAAGGTGCCAAGAAATTGCCTCTCCTTCTCTATCCGGGTCGGTTGCAAGCAAGACTTCATCAGCCTTGCTTGCTTTTTTCTTTAACTCAGCAACAACATCTTTTTTATCTGCCAATATTTCATATTTTGGCTGAAAGTTTTTGTTTATGTCAATGCTTAGTTCTGTTGGG
>JAFYKO010000014.1 GCA_017537515.1 Clostridia bacterium
ATATTCACTTAGGAATAATAATTTAGTTTGCGTAGTGCCATTTAGTTTGAGTCTATTTTCAGACAAAGTCAATCCACTTGTAGCGGATGTAAATAATGTTGCACTTGTTGACGCTACTGTTACTGCTGTTCCACTTCCACTAAAAGTAATTGTGCCAGCATTATCTACACCTAACACCGTCCAACGAATAGGCTCAAAAGCATAATACCTACTTCCTACTAAGGCATATTTATTTACACCATTTAATTTGTAAAATGTTACCGCACTATCATACGCATATGTTACCGATGTTGACGTCATGCCACTTACTACCGAAGCATTTGTCCCCACATAACTTTGCGGATAAGTACCAAACTCGCAATAATAGGCATAAGCACTACCACCTCTAGCCGTAGGTCCTGTATATTGAGAGCCTGAGTAAGCCACAAACCTAAATACTTCTGCTTTTATGGCAATTGTAATATTGCCAGTAACTTTAGACCAGTCAGAAATAGAGAATACTCCAGTCGAATAATTCCAAGAATACCCGCCGCTAGAAACTCCACTTACAGTTATAGTGGTTGGTAATAAATTTATAGTTGACGGAGTGATAGTCGCTGTATATGATGTGCCATAATTTACGCTTGCACCAGAAGTTTGATTTGATGTACAGTTTGTCAATGAATAATTAATTGTAAAAGTCTTTATTTGCCAATTTGCAGTATAAGACTTATTGCCTATTACCCCCTTTGAGATAGTTACGGAAGTTTGTGCAGTAGTTCCATTGGAACCTGTCCAACCAAGGAAATTGTAGCCAGTCTTCGTTGGATTAGTGAGAGTAAACGTTGAAGTGTTTACATTATAAGATGTTGGATTGGCGGTCGCAACAGCTCCTCCATTTAAATTATAAGAAATTGTATACGTAATCACTGTATTGTTCACACAATTTATATTTATATCCCCAGTTATTGCACCTGCATATATTGTCAACGCCCCATTTGATGAATTCCATGCATAATCTGTCCCTGACACTAAAGTCGTTAGTGTGCCATCATTTCTTACAACTGTAATAGCCAGATTGTAACCTGTGTTGGCCTTTAAGGTGGCGGTATAGTTTTCACCACTTACCACAACTGAATTACCAGTATAAGTAAAATTGCCAGAGCTTGGGCTTATAATAACATTGTATTCATTATATTCGCTGAAACTAAGTTGCAACGTTGCCAAAGCAGAGTTGCCGGAAACCACCATTATACCAGTGTCCGCTCCACTCCCGCTTTTTTTAATTGCAAGATATGTAGGATTTGCCGTTGCTCCAGTGCCACTTGAGGTTATTTTGATACCTGTATCAGTCATTAAATTTGTTATTTTCAAAACAAACGAACCACCCAATGTTGTTGCATAAGCGTTTGCAAATGTCTCAGTAAATTTAAGCATATTCCCTGATAATTCAATTCCCGTGCCAATTATTTCCTCTCCATTGTTGTTGAATATGGTTGTGTATGTATTATCATCTGCTCCATTTGCTTTTATATCTATTTGGCATTTAATGGTGGGAGATGCAGGAAACCCGACATTCAACCTCATTGACTTTTGAACTGCGGTTATGCCCATATAAGCACATAATGTGATAAATGCAAATGTAATTATGAAGAATCCTATTTGATAGAGTCTTAATTTTTTAATCATTTTGCACCCCCTAGCAACGAAAAATCACCACTTTGAG
>JAFYKO010000015.1 GCA_017537515.1 Clostridia bacterium
AGGAAGCACACCTGAACCGTTTACACGAACAGGGATATAAGTGCTTTGTCCGCCATACATTTTTCTGCCTTTAACTTGTTTTGCGTATTGAACTGGAATTCGACGTTCTGCGAGGTCCATAATTACAATAAACACAAAGATAAGAAGAAGGGCTGCTACAAAAATGAGCAAATTCCAAAGGTAGTCAATGTTTGAACCAACAGATGTAATTGCACTCAAAATTGCACTTGCTGCACTACTTAAAATACCTACGAAAATAAGGAGTGACATACCGTTACCGATGCCGAGGTCTGTGATTCTTTCACCAAGCCAAACGGTAAACATACCACCTGCTGTAAGGATGACAACGACCATCACACCAGCAAGCCATGTAGGAGAACCTGTCCAGAACAAGTCTGCTGTAAGGTTTTCCGTACCGAAGCCCACAACAATACCGATTGCTTGGGCGAATGATAGGATAAGAGCTATCCAACGTGTAATATAGTTAATTTTCTTTCTGCCTTCTTCACCACCTTCTTTTGAAAGTTTTTCGAGGGCAGGGATTGCGATTGTCATCAACTGAATGATGATTGACGCTGTAATGTAAGGTGAAACACCCAGTGCGAGAATCGCACCATTGTAAAGTGCGCCACCACTAACTGCACTTAAAAGTGCAAGGAATGAATTGCCGTCTGAACCAGCGATTTCTTGGAATATGCTAATGTCTATGCCCGGAAGCGGAATCCAACAACCTAAACGATAAATAAACAATAAAAGAAGAGTTAGCAATAACTTATTTCTAACTTCCTTTTGTTTAAATGCGTTGACAATAGTCTTAAACATTATTAAATCACCTCAACTTTTCCGCCGGCTTTTTCAATTTTTTCAATAGCTGACTTAGTAAACTTAGATGCCTGAACGGTTAATGGTTTTGTTAACGTACCGTTGCCTAAAACTTTAAGCCCATAAGGTTCTCTCTTGCCAACGATGCGAATCGCATACAAAAGTTCTTCTGTTACTACAGTGTTTGGTTCAAGGTCTTCAAGGTCGCCAACGTTTACAACGCTGTTAACCTTAGCAAACTTTTTGTTATTGAACCCACGAATTGCCAATTTTCTGATTAAAGGCAATTGGCCTCCTTCGAAACCAGGACGAACTGTATTTCTTGCGTGTTGACCTTTGGTGCCACGACCTGAAGTTTTACCAATACCGCTACCGATACCACGACCAACTCTAACGTATTTGGTGCGTGCACCTTTTGCAGGTTTCATTGATTGAATTTCCATTTTTTCCTCCCTTAAATTTCTTCCACTCTCACAAGATGTCGCACATGGAATAAACTTCCACGAATTGACTCGTTATCTGGGAGAATTCTAGTTTGATTTAATTTTTTAAAGCCGAGTGCAGTCATAATCTTGCCTTGGTTTTTGTTGTAGCCAATAGTGCTACGAATCCAAGTTACTTTCAAACTCTTGCTCATAATCTCTCCTTTTTAAGTTTTTCTTAAATTTCTTCAACTGCTTTGTTTCTTCTTTGTGCAATTTCTTCTTTTGATTTGATTTTGCTGAGACCGTCAATAGTTGCTTTCACAACATTGATTTTGTTTGTTGAGCCGTGAACTTTCGTTACGACGTCAGTGATTCCTGCAAGTTCAAGAACTGCTCTTGCACTGCCACCAGCGATGATACCAGTACCTGGTTTTGCTGGCAATAAAAGAATTTTTGAAGTACCGAATTTACCAGTGATTTCGTGGTTTACGGTGCCATTAATAATGTTGAATTTTTGCATATGTTTGCGAGCAACAGCAGTTGCTTTGTCAATTGCTGGTGGAACTTCAGCTGCTTTGCCGATTCCGATGCCAACCTTGCCCTTTCTGTCGCCTACAACAACCATAGCACTAAATCTCATTGTACGTCCGCCTTTAACAACTTTTGTTACTCTACGAACTGAAACGAGAACTTTGTCGTTGTCGTCTTGACGTTTGCGGTCGTCTCTTTTTCTTCCGTCTTTCTTAAAGTCTTTTTTAGGTTTTTTGTGGTCAAATGGTTTTTTTTCTGTTTCAGTTTTTTCCACATTAACTGTTGTTTCAACTTTAACTTCTTCTTTAATTTCTTCTGCCATAATTCCTCCTAAAACCTCAACCCAGCTTCTCTGGCGCCATCTGCAAGTGCTTTAACTCTGCCTGTAAACAAATATCCACCACGATCGAAAACGATTTCGGTTATTCCTTTTGCGATTGCCTTTTCAGCTACTGCTTTGCCAACAACTTTGGCTTGTTCAGATTTTGACAATTTTTCAAGAGATTTTGCCAAATCTTTGTCTTTTGTTGATGCACTAACAAGTGTTACACCTTTTGTGTCATCAATGATTTGTGCGTAAATTTCGTTTAAGCTACGGTAAACATTAAGTCTAGGTCTTTCAGTTGTGCCAGAAACTTTTCTTCTAACTCTTTTATGACGAATGACTCTTTCTTTGTTTTTATCTGTTTTAATAATCATAATTTTCTCCTTTCACCTACTACTTCTTCCCTTTTCCGGCAGCTTTTCCGACTTTACGTACAACACGTTCGCCTTTGTATTTGATACCATATTCATGGTATGGCTCAACCTTTCTAAGGCTTCTGATTTTGGCAGCGACTTGTCCAACAAGTTGTTTGTCGATACCTGAAACTTTAATTTCAGTTGCTGTTGGGCATTCAAAAGCAACGCCTTCTTCTGCTTCAACTTCAACTGGGTGTGAAAGACCAAGATTCATAACAAGCTTGTTGCCTTGAACTTGGGCTTTATAACCAACACCGTTTATAACGAGTTCTTTAACGAACCCTTGTGAAACACCTTCCACCATATTGGCAATAAGTGCACGATACAATCCGTGCTTTGCTCTAATAGTGCCGATATCAGAATCACGAGTCAAATTTACAACGTTTTCGTTTTTATTGATTGTGATAGCTTTATCAACTTCTTGTGTCAAAGTGCCTTTTGGACCTTTAACAGTAACAACGTTTTCTGGTGAAACGGTAAGTTCAACGCCTGCTGGCAATACGATTTCTTTTTTACCTATTCTTGACATTTTTTCCTCCCATTTTACCAAACGTAAGCAAGCACTTCACCGCCAACATTGAGTTCACGTGCTTTCTTGTTTGTAATAATTCCTTTGTTTGTACTAATAATTGCAATACCCAAGCCACTGATAACTTTTGGAAGATTATCGCTACTTGCATAAATTCTCAAACCTGGCTTAGAAATTCTTTTAAGACCTTGAATTGCGTTGTCGCCACCATTCACATATTTTAATACGATATTGATGTCTTTGAACTTTCCGTTTTCAACAACATTAACTGCTGAAATATAGCCTTCTTCTTCAAGAATTTTTGCGATAGTTAATTTTTCTTTTGAGAGAGAAACATTAACTTCTGGATGTTTTGCAATAATTGCATTTCTAATTCTTGTTAGCATATCTGCTATTGGATCTGTAACCATAATTTTCCTCCTACCAACTTGACTTCTTTACGCCAGGGATTTCGCCTTTGCTGGCGAGCTCTCTGAAGCAAATTCTGCAAATTCCATATTTTTTTAACACTGCGTGTGGTCTGCCACAGATTTTACAACGGGTGTATTCTCTAGTAGCAAATTTTTGTTTACCTTTTTGTTTTTCAACTAATGCTTTTCTTGCCATACTTCCCCCTTATTTTCTGAAAGGCAAACCAAGTGCCTTTAAAAGTGCTTTCGCTTCTGCATCAGTTTTTGCTGTTGTAACAAAATTGATGTCAAAACCACGAATCACGTCGACTTTATCATAAATAATTTCTGGGAAAATCAATTGTTCTTTGATTCCCATAGAGTAATTTCCTCGTTTATCAAAAGATTTTTCTGAAATTCCTCTGAAGTCTCTAACACGAGGGAGTGCTATTGAGATGAGTCTGTCTACAAATTCATACATCTTGATACCACGAAGTGTTACTCTTGCACCAATCTTCATATTTTCTCTAAGTTTGAAGTTTGAGATAGCTTTCTTTGCATATGTTGGCACAGCTTTTTGACCAGCGATAAGAGACAATTCGTCAACTGCGATGTTGAAACTTTTTGAGTTGTCTTTAACACTGCCAAGACCCATATTTAGGGTAACTTTAACGAGCTTTGGAACTTCGTTAATGTTTTTATAGCCAAACTCTTTCATAAGTGCTGGAACAACTTCAGACTTATACATTTCTTTTAGTCTATTTTCTGCCATAACTTTCTCCTTTATTTCCCTCTGTTGGTACTACGACGAGCAGTTGCTGTGCTTGCCTTAGCACTTTCTTTTTTTACTTTTGTTGAAGCTGTTGAAGTTGTTTTAGCAGTTGTTGCTTTTTTGGTTGTTGTTTTCTTTTCTGCCTTAACTTCTTTTGCTTCAGTTTTTGTTTCTACGGCTTCTTTCTTTTTTGCTTCTTTCTTGCTTGCTTTGACATAATCTTTATCAAGACTTACGCCACATTTTTTGCAAACACGAACTTTTTTGCCGTTGATTTCTTGATGTGCAACTCTCGTTGCTTTACCGCATGCTGAACAATATAGCATAAGGTTTGAAATGTCAACTGGAGCTGGGCGTTTGATAATTCCGCCTTTGTCCTTTTGACTTCTTGGTTTTTGATGTTTTGTGATTATATTAACGCCTTCAACAACCGCTCTTTTTGCTTGACGGTCGATGTTTGTGATTTTACCGCTTTTGCCTTTATCTTTTCCTGAGATAACAACAACTGTATCTCCTACTTTCAAATTTAATTTTGTCATAGTTTATTCTCCTTAAATTACCTCAGGGGCGAGAGAAATGATTTTGTTGTATCCTTTATCTCTAAGTTCCCTAGCGATAGGCCCAAAGATACGAGTACCTTTAGGTTGTTTTTGGTTATCAATAATCACTGCTGCGTTGTCATCAAAACGAATATGTGAACCGTCTGGTCTGCGGAGTCCTTTTACTGAGCGAACTACAACTGCCTTAACGACATCACCTTTCTTTACCATTCCACCAGGAATAGCACTCTTCACTGACGCCACTATAATATCGCAAATGTTTCCACTTCTTCTAAAAGAACCACCAAGAACACGAATGCACATAATTTTCTTCGCACCTGTATTGTCTGCTACTTTTAGCATTGTTTGTGGTTGAATCATTTATTTTTTCCTCCCATTATTTCGCTTTTTCGACTATTTCAACAAGTCTATAATATTTATCTTTGCTCAAATGACGAGTTTCCATAATAAGAACGGTGTCGCCCATTTGTGCTTGATTGTTTTCGTCATGTACTTTGAACTTGTTGGTTTTCTTAACAAATTTTTTGTAAAGTGGATGTTTTAAGCGTGAAACAACGGCTACGATTATGGTCTTATCCATTTTGCCAGCACTTACAACAACACCTGTTTTTGTAGGTCTATTTTTTCTAATTTCTTTTTCCATAACTCACTCCTTATGCCCTTGCCTCAGTGGCTTTCAATTCTCTTTCTCTTATCAAAGTTTTAATTCTTGCAATTTCTTTTTTAGCATTTTTGATACTTGAGTTGTTTGGCAAGTTTCCTGTTGCCAATGAAAATCTCAAATTAAACAATTCGGCTTGAAGGTCATTAAGTCTTTTTCTAAGGTCTTCAGTAGATAAGCTTTTGATTTCTTCTTTTTTCATTATTCTTTAGCCTCCTGTGTTTCTCTTGAAATGAATTTTGTTTTGCAAGGAAGTTTGTGTGAAGCAAGTCTAAACGCTTCACGAGCCACAGCTTCTGTAACTCCGTTTAATTCAAACAAAATTCTTCCTGGTTTGATAACTGCAACCCAAAATTCTGGTGAACCTTTACCTGAACCCATACGAGTTTCAGCAGGTTTTTTTGTAACAGGTTTGTCTGGGAAAATTTTAATCCAAACTTTACCTGTTCTTTTTGTATATCTTGTCATAGCAATTCTGGCTGCTTCAATTTGATTTGCTTTAAGCCAGCAAGGTTCAGTCGCAACAAGACCAAAATCGCCGTAAGCAAGTTTGTTGCCTCTTGTTGCAACGCCTTTCATTCTGCCACGATGAACTCTTCTTCTTTTTACTCTCTTTGGCATTAACATTAGTCTTGTCCTCCTTTATGTTCTTTTTTAGAGCCAAGAATTTCGCCTTTGTAAATGCAAACTTTAACGCCGAGTTTTCCGTAGTTTGTGAATGCTGAAGCAACGCCATAATCAAGGTCTGCACGAAGCGTTTGGAGAGGAAGTTTTCCTTCCATATAGTTTTCAGTTCTTGCGATAGTGTTTGCACCATCAACAACACCGCTAACTTGCACCTTGCAACCCTTTGCACCAGCTCTCATGACTCTTTGAAGAGCCATTTTGAGTGCTCTTTTGAAAGAAACACGTTTTTCGAGTTGTGCAGCAATGCTTTCTGCCACAAGTTTAGCATCAAGGTCAACTTTCTTAACTTCTTTGATGTTTACAACAATGTTTTTGTTGAGTTTTACTTGTTTTGCGAGGTCTTGCTTCAATGCTTCAATCCCCGCACCTTTTGTTCCAATAATCATACCAGGTTTTCCTGTGAAGATATTGATAACAGTGTGCTTTGCAGTTCTTTCGATTGTTATTTTTGAAATACCGCAGTGAGCGTATTTTTTGTTTAAAAATTCTCTAATTTTGTGGTCTTCAATAAGAAAATCGGCAAAATCTTTTTTGCTTGCAAACCATGTTGCATCCCAATCTTTATTGATTCCTACTCTCATACCAATTGGATTAACTTTTTGTCCCATAATATCCTCCTATTTCACCACATCTAATATTATAGTAATATGGCTTGTACGTTTTAAAAGCCTGTCTGCTCTGCCTCTTGCTCTAATATTAATTCTTTTAAGAGTTGGACCAGCGCCAACCCAAGTTTCTGCAACATACAAATCATCTCTGTTGAGACCTTTGTTGTTTTCAGCGTTTGCAATTGCTGATTTCAATAATTTTACAATAACTTCCGCACTGCCTTGAGTTGAATTTTCAAGAATTGCAAGTGCTTCGATTGCTTTTTTGCCCCTGATATTATCCAAGACGAGTCCAACTTTTGAAGGGCTGATTCTGATGTATTTTACTTTAGCATAAGGGCGATTGTCTTTTTCTTTCGCTCTTTTTTCTGCTTTTTCTCTAATTCTAGTTGCCATAATCCCTCCTATCTCTTATTCGCAGTCTTCTTTCCTGCATGTCCTTTAAATGTTCTAGTTGGAGCAAATTCGCCAAGTTTGTGCCCAACCATTTCAGCAGTGCAATAAACTGGAATGTGTTTTTTGCCGTTATACACTGCAAATGTGTAGCCAACGAACTCTGGATATATAACTGATGCTCTTGACCAAGTTTTGATTGGTTTTTTGCTTTCGCCTTTACTCATTTCTTCAACTCTTTTGAGGAGTTTTGGGAAAACGTAAGGTGCTTTTTTAAGTGATCTACTCATTTTTTCTCCATCTATCCTTTTAATTTATTCTCTTAACCATCAATCTGTTTGATGCTTTATTTTTCTTTCTTGTCTTATATCCAAGAGTTGGTTTACCCCAAGGAGTAACTGGTGTAGGTCTTCCAATAGGGCTCTTACCTTCACCACCACCGTGTGGATGGTCAACCGGGTTCATAACAACACCACGAACGGTTGGACGAACACCCATATGTCTTTTTCTTCCAGCCTTACCGATTGAAACAAGTTCGTGGTCAACATTGCCTACTGTTCCAAGTGTTGCTTTGCAAGTAAGGAGAACTTTTCTCATTTCGCCACTAGGCATCTTGAGAGTTGCGTATTTTCCTTCCTTTTCCATAAGTTGAACGCTTGTGCCAGCACTTCTAGCAAATTGTCCGCCTTTTCCTGCTTGGAGTTCAATGTTGTGAATTGTTGAACCAAGAGGTATGTTTTCAAGTGGAAGTGCGTTTCCGACTTTGATTTCAGCATCTTTACCGCTCATAACTGTATCGCCAACTTGAAGTCCGAGTGGAGCGAGAATGTATCTCTTTTCACCGTCAACATAGTTAAGAAGTGCGATATATGCAGTTCTGTTTGGGTCATACTCGATTGAAGCAACTTTTGCAGGGATGCCATCTTTGTTTCTTTTGAAATCGATTATACGATATTTTTGTCTATTTCCGCCACCTCTATGACGAACAGTGATTCTGCCGTAAGAGTTTCTTCCTGCGTGCTTATCTTTTTTTGCAAGCAAACTTTTTTCAGGTTTTGTTTTTGTTATTTCTTCAAAAGTTGCAGTTGAAACAAATCTTTGACCTGGAGAGGTGGGTTTACGTTTTCTAATTGCCATTTTCTAATCCTCCTAACTCAAGCTCTCAAAGAAGGCGATTGGTTTTGAATCAGATTTTAGTGTTACCACTGCTTTTTTGTAGTCACTAGTTCTGCCAACGACTCTTCCTGATTTAGTGTTTTGAGATTTTGGTTTTCCTTTCACGATTGCGGTGTTTACTTTTTCAACACTTACATTGAAGATAGCCTCAATCGCTTTTTTGATTTCGATTTTGTTTGCTTTTTTGTCAACTACAAAAGTATAAATTTTGTCTTTGATTTGAGCATAACTTTTTTCACTCATAAGAGGTTTAATAATAATGTCATAACCTTTCATTAAATTCTAGCCTCCTCTAATTTTTTGATAGCAGATTTAGTGAAAACAACGTTTTTGTTTGCAACAACTTCATAAGTGCTAAGAAGGTCTGCGGTGGTTGTTGCAAGGAAAGGAATGTTTGCACTTGCTTTCAAAACTTTTTCGTCGTTTGTATCAAGAACAATGATTGTCTTTCTATCAAACTTGAAAGCTTTAAGCATATCTGCGATAACTTTTGTTTTTACATCTGTAAGTTTGATTTCGTCAACAACAGTAATTTCGTTTTGGTTAAACTTTTGAGACAATGCACTTACAAATGCAAGATATTTCTTTTGTTTGTTCACTTTCTTAGAGAAATCTCTTGGATTGATTGAGTGAACCTTTCCGCCGCCCTTGTATTGAGGGGCCTTGGTGTTACCATGACGTGCATTTCCAGTGTGTTTTTGTGCGTAAGGTTTTTTGTGGTGTCCACGAACTTCGCTTACTGAAAGAGTGCTTTTTGTTCCTTGACGAGCATTTGCATTTTCAGCAACCACAACTTCGTGAATAACTGGTTCGTTGTATTCAACGCCAAACAAGTCTTGGTTGAGTTCAAGGGTGTCAACTTCCTTGGCGTTCATGTCATAAACTTTGATTGATAATTTTGCCATTAGTTTTTACCTCCCTTAACTGCTGTTTTTACTGTAACGATTGCACCTTTAGGATCAGGAACGCAACCTTTGATGAGAAGCAAGTTTCTTTCTTTGTCAACACGAACCACTTCCAAGTTTTGAATTG
>JAFYKO010000016.1 GCA_017537515.1 Clostridia bacterium
AACAAATCGAAAGTGTTGAAACTGAAGTCCAAAAAATTGAAGTGGAAAATACTGAAAATTCAGAAGAAAAATAATATTTTCAATCAACCTTTTAGGGGATGAGCCTCTAAAAGGTTGTTTTTTTGTGGAGGGGGACAGGCGGGACGGGCGGGGCCGCAGGGCGACGCAGTCGCCCGCTGTGGCCCACGCCGTCCCGCCGGTTTGCACCTCCTATCAATCTTATTACATCAATTTTGAATCCGTATATTTGTTATCAAAAAATGTTTACTTTTCTAGACAAAAGTGCTATAATAAAAAAATGAAAGAAATTATTTTATATACAGACGGTGCTTGCTCTTACAACCCAGGCCCTGGCGGTTGGGGATGCGTGCTTATTTATAAAAACACCAAAAAAGAACTCTCGGGAGGGGAGCCCGAAACGACAAACAACCGAATGGAATTGCAAGCAGTTATTTCAGGCCTCGAAGCATTAAAGGAAAAATGCAAGGTGGATATTTTCACAGACAGTGCATACGTGTGCAACGCATTTCAACAAGATTGGATATCTGGTTGGATAAAGAAAAATTGGAAGAACGCAAAAAAAGACCCCGTCGCAAACAAAGATTTGTGGCTAAGGCTTTTAGACCTTTGCGGTAAGCACAATGTTGTTTGGCATAAGGTGAAAGGGCACGCTGACAACGAACTTAACAACAGATGCGATGAACTTGCAAGGATGGAAGTTGAAAAGATTTTGAGTGCAAAAAATTCTCAATCCCCCGAACCTATTGAATAAGCAAATCCCCGCAAAACAAAGCAAATATATTTATGAACCCTATTGACAAAAATGCTTTTTTGTGATAAAATTTCCCTAGAAAAACGGAGGAATTTTTTATGTTAATGTTTGTAGACCTTATAACAAGACTTTCACAAGCAAATGTTATTATTGGAATTATTCTTTGCTCAATTGGGCTTGGGCTTGTGCTTTTGTCAAGAAAATATGTCGGCACTCAACGTGGTGGCAGAGAAATACAAGAAGACGACAAGGCAATTTTGCTTCTTCGAGCAATGGGGCTTATTATGATTGTCGTTGCAATGATTGTGATGATTATTTACTAAGAAAATCATCAAAAATAGGGCAATTAAAGTATTTTTTGAAATAATTTTTTAATTTGAAAAAAGATTTTCCGATAAAAACAAAAAAAATAAATTAAATTTTTGATTTTTATTTGACAATAACAAATTTTTATGTCATACTAACAATGTTTAGGATGACAAGTCTAGGGGTATAATTAAATGGTATAATGACGGTCTCCAAAACCGTTCTTGAGAGTTCGATTCTTTCTACCCCTGCCACACACAAAGCACTTTTCAAAAAAGTGTTTTTTTATTTGCAAATTTATTTGAGATTTTTGTTTGTTTGTGTTATAATTAAGAGTATCTTACATAAGGAAGAATTATGAAATTTTTTAAAAAAGTTGGCACTTGTATTGCAAAATTTTTCCATAATATTGTTTATTATACCGCATACGTTTTTTGCAAGATATTTATGCGTTGCAAGGTTATAGGGAAAGAGAATATCAACAAAGAGGATGAAGCAAGGGTTTTTGTTGCGAATCATATGCAGTTGTACGGGCCTGTTACTATGCACTTGCGTTGCCCTGTCAAAAAAGCACTTTGGGTGCATAAAAGCTTAATGGAAAAAGATGAAGTCGAAAAACAACTTGGTTATGGCTTTGTTGAAGAGCAGTTTAAATGGATACCAAAATTTATTAAAAGAGGCATTGTTAAAATCTTAAAACATCTTGTTGTGTATGTTCTCACTCGCAAAGTAAATGGCATTGCGATTGACAGGCACGACACAAGGGCATTAGTAACAACCTTTCAGCAGAGTTTGGAGAAAATGGAAAAAGGCGACACAATAGTTATTTTCCCAGAAGTGGATTATCCAGACGAGGGACTTGGCGAAATATTCCCAGGCTTTACATCTCTCGCAAAATACGTTCATAAAAAAACTGGAAAGATAACAAGTTTTTATCCCGTTTATATAAATCAAAAACAAAAGAGGATGTATATTGGCGAGGCGATTAAATTTAATCCCGACAATCCAAATTACAGTGAAGAAGTGGTTGAATATTTGATAACCGAAATAAACAAAATGAGTCAAATAAAAAAAACAAATAAAAAACAAAAAAAGGCATAAAAAAACAGCAATTATGCTATTTTTTTATGCAATGTCTCTTTTATTGAAAATGATTTTTGTTGCTGTTTGCACTGCAAAGATTATGCCAAGAAGAACAAGCGTGCTTACCACAAAATTTGCACCGGTTGTTATATTTATTGCCAAAAATCCGTTGCTTGCACTTGCATTGCCAAGATACTTAAATAAATCTAAGTGTGCAAATGGGGTGTAGATTAGCCACGAGCTTGCACTTGCGATTGCGTTGAAGAGTACGCCGAAGAAGTATATTAGGAAAGTAGCAAACAATGCAAATGTGCTTGAACGGAAAATGGTTGAAAGAAGGAATGCGATGGAGATGTAGAAAATTATGTTAAGGGCGAGGCTTGCGAGGTAAATCAAAAACACTACAAAATCGGGCAAGGTGAGAACTGTGTCGGCGTTGAACACAAGGATATGAGAAGTGAATGTAAATCCATTCATTGCAATTCCAATCGCGAGGCTGGCAATACTTACAAACAGCAGGAATATTCCCATAAATTGATAGCACGCAAGGTGTTTACCAGAAATTAATTTTCGCCTTGTGTAAGGGCGTGTGGCAACCATTTTGATTGTTCCGTTTTGGAATTCTCCAGATGTGATTGAAACCGCAAAGAACATACAGAAAATGGCTATTATTATACCCAAAATCTGCACTGCATAAAAGGCGAAGTCGTATGCGGATGGTTCAGCTCCGGATAAAACGCCAAAGTTGAGGTTTGTGCGGTATTCTCCGTGGAACATTTCTTTGTCAAGAAGATGTTGGTTAAGCGTGATTTGTTCGTTTATGTTGTATAGATTGTAATTTGAAAACCCTATGTACTTTTTAAGTTCGGCGTTTGAATAGTCCCCCGCTTTTTCTAGGTTAAACGAGTTTTGCATAAGGCTAATGGCGATGTAGGTTGCATTTTTGTATTCGGTAATAAGTTTGTTGAGTTCGGTTTTGTCGGCTTTTTCTGTGCTTGCCCCGTTTATGTGTGCAAAGTTTTCAATTTTTTCGAAAAGGTTTGTGAGAAGTGTGTCAGAACCTTCTTGGTATTTAATATTGTCGTAATAATCAGTTGTTATTTTGGTTATTGTTTCACTTGGGATAGTTATCTTTTTGAATCCTTCGATTTTTGAAATTGTAGGTGAAAGATTGAAACTTGTGCGAAGGTTTTCGGAGGTTTCAACTATTTGTTCGTTGCTTAGTGTTTCAATATTTACGGGGATTGCACTGGCGAGATTTAAAAACACAGTCTCAATTTCATTAATCTCAGATGTGGTTGCGTAATAATCTATATTATTGAGGTGCGAAAGCCCTGCACAGTAGTTGTAAACCCTTAGTGCTTGATTCCTGATAGATTCGTTTGTTGCTTCAAGGACGTTGTTAAGAGCTGTTCTGTTTGTGGTTGTTGGAGAATTAATGAATGCATACAATATCTCAGGCAAAGAGTTTGCGTTGCCGGTTGTGAGAAGGGCATTCACGCTTTTTGCAGAGTCAAGAAGATTTTGGTGTTCGCTTTCAGAAGTTGAGAAAGCTTGAATGTCTTGATAAACTGAGTTAAGTGCGGTTTCGAGTTGGTGCTTAGAGTCCGTTGCTGTTGTGCTTGAATTGAATATCGCAAACGCCTCACTTACACTTCCAGTTGGTGTGCCAAAGTTTGTGAGGTTGTCAGATTTGGATTGAGGGTTGAACGTAAATGCTGTTATGACAAGTGCGAGTGCCAAAAATGCAGTCATAATATATATGGCTGGTCTGTGCAATAATTTGCCAAGTTCGGCGTTTGCAAGTCTGAAAATTTTCATTTTTTTAAACCTCTTTTTTTATTATACAGCGTTGTCAGTGCCTATTACATCAAGATAAATATCTTCAAGTGAATAGTTTATTTCGCTTACTGAATAGATTGGTATTTTGTTGTGAGTTAGTTCGACTATAATATTCGGCAACTGCTTTTCTGTGGTTTCGAAAAGCACTTTATCTCCGGCAATGCGGGCTTTTGTGTTGAATTTGTCTTGAATAATCATTCCCGCAAAGTTTGGTTTTGATGTGCGAATAAAATGCGTGCCAAACCTGTTGCAAGATTTTTTTATTTCGTCGATTGTTTTTGTTTCAACGATTTTGCCTTTATCAATAATACAAATGGTGTCGCAAAGGCTTTCCATTATGGCGAGAATATGCGAAGAAATCATAATCGAAACGCCTTTTTGTTTGGCAAGACGAACAAGGAAGTTTTTTATCTCTCGAATTCCGTTTGCGTCGAGTCCGTTTGTTGGTTCGTCCAAAATAAGCAGTTTTGGATTGTGGAGAAGGGATTGAGCAATTCCGAGACGCTGTTTCATCCCTAGTGAATAATTCTGCACCTTTTCGTGAAGTCTGCCCGTAAGCCCTACAAGGTTTGCAATTTCAATAATCCTCGAGCGTTTGTAACTTCCCGAAAGCTTGGCAAAATATTTGAGGTTTTGAAAGCCTGTGAGGTAAGGATAAAAAAGCGGGGTTTCAATCATAGAGCCAACTTGTGCGATGCATTTTTCGAAGTTGTTTGAAAGACGCTTGCCGTCAATAAATACATCACCGCTTGTGGCTTCCGCAAGCCCGGTGATAATTTTCATTGTTGTGCTTTTCCCGGCACCATTTGCACCCACAAAGCCAAAAATTTCACCTTTTTTGATTGAAAAATTTATGCGGTCAATAGCATTTCTTGACCCGTATTGCTTTGTGAGATTGACAACTCTTAAAACACTTTTTTCATTTTTCTCTGTTTTTTTCTCCATTTTTACCTCCCTTTCTTAGTCCTCATCAAAATTTAAAAGACTTTCATAAACTTGTTCGTAAACAAGATGTGCGTCCTCACGCCATTTTTTACAAGCTTCAATGGCTTGTTGTCTGGAAGGTGTGTTGATTTTGATTTCAAAAGTTGGATAGTTTTGGTTGTTTGAGCGGATTTTTAATATCAAAAGATAAGAGCCATCGTTGTTGCGGTAATAATCTGCAATATACTCCTGAGACTTTTTGAAGTGTAGGCGGTTGGCTTTTATGTATTCAATAATTTGCTCACGAAGGCTTTGATTTATCTTTTGATAAAAATGTTCAAGGCAGTTTTGGCCCTCGATTGAAATACGATAACTATCCTCTGCATCGTCCGCTTTTGTGCAGTAAATAAGATTGGCTTCCAATAATTGAAAAAGCACATCTTTGCATTCCATATAGTTTATCCAGTCGTTTTGATTGGTGCAAATGTCGATAATTGTGGTCTCGGTTAGGGGCATTTCCATTTTTTCCATAACAAAAAGCAGGATAAGTTTGCTTATAAATGAGTCTTGAAAATCCATAATTATATATAATATAACATTTTTTAGACAAAAAGTAAAGAGACAAATATAATTTTTCTTAAAATATTGAAAAAATATTTTCTTTTTTACAAATTATGTGCTATAATTCAAATATAGGAGATAAAAATATATGCTACCATTAGATGAATATGCGAAAGTTTGCGGTCTGCTTGCAAGTTGCAATGATATCATAAACGGAAAGTTTATTTTGGCAAATTACAAGATTTCCAACATTTTGAAAAACATTTCCGCAAGTCGAGAGGTCTACAACCTTCTTGCAGGCTATCTCAATAATTTCGACTTTGAAAGAGAGTTTTCAAGAGCCCAATTAAGAAGTGCTTCGCATACAAGCAAGCTTGTGCTTCCAAGCGACAAAGAAAAACTTCTTCCATTTGTCTTTTGCTTGTTGTTCAACCTCGACAACAACGCAATAAACTTCGATATGTTCTTAAAAGAGTTTTATCGCAGTGAAAACGGACACGGAGAAGAGTTTAAAAGTTTTGCAAATGCAGTGATAGTCCCATTCAGGGATTTTATCGCCGAGCATTTTGAAATTCCACTTGAAAAGGCAAAGGCATTAAGCCCAGAGCAAACACCAGAAACAACCGAGCCAGCACTAAAACAGCAAGAGGAAAAAGACGAAGAAGACGATGATGAGGACGAGGAAGAAGACGACGAAGACGATGATGACGACGATTTTGAATTTGACGATGAAGACGAGGGAGAAAAAATACCTTATTCAGAACTAACAGAAGAAAAAGTAGAGCAGTTTTTGATTGAGATAAAATCAATTTGCAACGAGATTTTGACCGAGCTCAGTTATGACAGAAAAGTCAAGGAAGAACATAGAGAGGATATAGAGTATATTGCAAATGCAATAATTTCAAACTGCGAAAGCGGAGACTTAAACAACACCGTTGCCCTTATCACAGCATTTGAGTATGTATCCCACAAGGCTAAAAGCCTAAAATTTTTGTCAAGAGAACTCAAAAAACTTTTGTACGAGTTTTATGAGTAGGAAATAGGTTTTTAAAAGGAGAAAGAGAAGTTGTTCACAAAAGACAAATTTATGGCACAAACCACGCCAAAAACCCATTATTTACCCGCAATTTCCCACGGGGGGGGGGGGTATTTAGGACTCCTTTAGTTGTCAAAAAACAACTTAATTTAAATGTCATTTTACCCACCTTTTTTGAAAAAGGGGGTGATTTGATTTGAAACAAATTGCCTTTTATAAAATGCTGACAATCCTTTTTGTATGTATTGTTGGCGTTTTGCTTTTAACTATGGGACTTCTTGCTTACAAAACTTCTTTAAAGTTGCAATTACAAATAGGTAGCACGCCTTCGGTTTGGTGTGCTTTGTATGTCAATGGTTCTTCAGACCCGGTTTTTGATAACCTAAACAGTAAGATTGGGGATGGGGTTTCATTGTCGGGTTCGACATTGTCATTCAATTCTTTCAATACAAATGTTGGTCTTGGGGAAAACTTTTCTTTGCAGGTGGAAAACAAGTCTCAAAATGGTGCGTTGATGATGATTCAACTTAGCGGTTGCACTGTCGGGGAAAACGCAAATTATACTGAAGTGATAAGTTCAGGGCAAAAAAGTTCTTCAATGGCAATCAGTACAACTTCTAAAATGTCAATAACCATTTATAAAGTCTTTAAAATAACCGTAAATATGGATGGAGTGAGTTTGGCTTCCAACAATTTTTTGGTGCATAATGGTACAAATTATGTCAATCCCCTCACCAACCTCTCTCTACAATTTTCGGCAAATGTTGCTTATCAAACACCTTTCTCAATAACCTCTTTTACAATCAACGGTTCAAATTCAACCAATTATCAATTCAATGCTTCAACCGGTGTTTTCACTTGCTTGGCTCAGAATTTTGTCGGAGATGTGGTTTTGGGTGTTAAAGCCGAAAAAATGCCAAACCTAAAAATAACAACAAATGCCACAGCGTCAACTTATGCAAGTTCTGGAGTAGGTGAGATTTCTCCAGGTGCTTCATACACAACCACACTCACAGCAGTTGCGGGCAGTGAAGTTACTGCAGTTGAGGTCATAATGGCTGGAAATGTAATAGATTCTTCAAATTATTCTCTCACAACCAATTCTTTATATGTCAAAACATTGACAATCAATGCAGGAGTAATCTACAGCGATATTCAAATAAATTGCACAGTGGCAAGGATTCAATTTACGTTTAATTTTAAAAATACTGCTTCCGCTTCTATTGTAAACAATCTACAA
>JAFYKO010000017.1 GCA_017537515.1 Clostridia bacterium
AAAAAAGATATAAAAAACCTTACCACCAAAGGTTTTTACACAAAAAAATTATGGAATTAATTATAAAAAATATCAAAAAATATATTTTTTTAATAAAAATTTAATGAAAAATAAAATTATTATTTTTTTAAATATCTTTCCGCCATACCTGGTTTTATTTCTGCCCTGCTTCTGCCAATAATAAAGTCATACTGTTTTGAGTCTTCTGTTACGGTTGTACCGCAAGCAACAAAGGTGTTATCTGCAAGTTTTATGGGGGCAATCAAACTAGAATTACTTCCAATAAAACAACCATTCCCGATATAAGTTTTGTGTTTTTCTTTACCGTCATAATTTACAAACACAACACCCGCACCAATATTACACCCCTCGCCAATTTCCGCATCGCCTACATACGCAAGATGATTTACCTTTGTCCTATCGCCCAATTTTGAATTTTTAATTTCAACAAAATTTCCAATTTTTACACCCTCACCCAAAACGCATTCCGGCCGAATCCTAGCAAAAGGACCAACAAAAACACCCTCTCCAGCCTCACAACCTTCAACCTCACTACGCAAAATTACGCAATTTTTTTTGATGTAGCAATTTTTCAAACAAGCGTTTTCGACCTTCACACCTTCCCCAATAACGCAGTTGATTATCTTACTGTTTTCGATAAAACTCCCCTTGCAAATATGCGAATTTTCAACCAAATTCAACCCCTCAAAACAACACATAGGGTCAATACGTGACTTTTTGTCAATAACGACATTCTTCAAAAAACCTTTTCTTCTTTTTTTCATATATATAAATTTATATGTTGCAATTTTTATTTTGGTAAAATTTTAAAAACAAATATACAAAGTGCAATAATTTTATTATATTTTTTGGTCATTATGCACAAATTTTAAAAATTTTTCTTTAAAAAGTTGACTTTATTTTTAATTTGTAGTATATATATGATTATTATATTTTTATAACTAATTTATTTACATAAAAAGAGGTATATAGTGTTTAAAATATTAAAGAACTTTAAGTCGAAAGAATGGCTTTGCTTTTTCTTCGTTGTTGTTTTTATCGTCGGGCAAGTTTGGTTGGATTTGAAACTTCCGGGATATATGTCGGAGATTACAGCAAAACTAACCGCAGGCAATATTAGTATGGCGGATATTTGGTCAAGTGGTGGTATGATGATGCTTTGTGCTCTTGGAAGTTTACTCCTTGCAATTGCGACAGGTTTTTTGGTTGCAAAAATGGCAAGCAAACTTTCAGAAAGAACTCGTGCCAAACTTTTTGCAAAAATAAACTCTTTCTCAATGGCGGAAATTAACAAGTTTTCAACTGCAAGTCTTATAACTCGCTCAACAAACGACATTACGCAAATTCAAATGTTTGTTGCTATGGGGCTTCAAGTGCTTATAAAAGCCCCAATCCTCGCAACTTGGGCAATTATTACTATCCTTGGCAAAAGCTGGGAATGGTCGCTTGCGACTGGTGTTGCAGTTGCGATTCTGCTTGTAATAATCGCAATTTTCATTTTTGCAGTAGTGCCAAAATTTAAGAAAATACAAATCCAAACCGATGATGTAAACAGAGTTGCACGAGAAAATTTGACCGGGCTGAAAGTTGTTCGTGCATACAACGCCGAAGAGTTTGAACAAGAAAAATTTGCAAAAGCAAACAACGCTCTTTCAAAAACAACTCTTTTTATTGACAAAAGTTTTGCAATCCTTCCTGCAGTTATGACGCTAATAATGAACGGACTCAGTCTTGCTATTTACATAATCGGAGCGATTCTCATAAATGCCAAACTTTTCGGCCTTGCAACAGCAACTACGCCTGAAGCGGTAGAGGCAATTTACAGCAGTTCTGCAACGCTTTTTGGAGATATGGTTGTCTTTATGTCTTACGCAATGCAAGTTATTATGTCGTTTATAATGCTTATAATGGTCTTTATTATGCTTCCTCGTGCGATTGTATCAGCACGCAGAATAAATGAAGTTATGGACACAAAGGTTTCCATTGTTAGCGGAAATTACCAAAACGGAACCAAACGCCCTAAGAAAAACCCAAAACATAAAGTTGAATTTAAAAACGTAAGTTTCAAATACCCAAATGCTGAAGAATATGTACTAAAAGATGTTAGCTTTACCGCTGAAAAAGGCGAAACAATAGCTTTCATAGGCTCTACCGGTAGTGGCAAAAGCACACTAATCAACCTCATCCCACGTTTTTACGATGCAACAGATGGAGAAATTATTATTGACGGCGTTAGCATAAAAGACTACCCATTAAATGACCTCTATGACAAATTGGGTTACGTACCCCAACAAGCAAAAATCCTTACCGGAACAGTAAACTCAAATATAACCCTAGGCAACAAACAAGGCAAAAAAGCGTCAGCAGAGAACATATATTCCGCCCTCGAAATCTCGCAAAGTTCTGAATTTGTAAATAAAATGAAAGACGGTCTTGAAACCAACATTTCACAAGGCGGAAGCAATCTTTCAGGCGGACAAAAACAAAGTCTTTCTATTGCAAGAGATATTGCAAAAGACCCTGAAATCTTTATTTTCGACGATACATTTTCTGCACTAGACTACAAAACAGACAAAAAACTTCGTAAAGAAATTTCAACAAAACTCAAAGACTCTACTTGCTTTATTGTCGCCCAGCGTATTGGTACAATCAAGAATGCCGACAAGATAATTGTTCTGGATAGTGGCAATGTTGTCGGTATGGGCAAGCACAAAGACTTAATGAAAAATTGCGAAGTCTATAAAGAAATCGCATTGTCTCAACTCTCAAAAGAAGAACTCGAATGAAAATTTTTAAAAGGATGATAAATGAAGTCAAAACAAAAAAATCAAAACATAAAATCATTTAAAGCACTTGGCGGGCTTTTCAAGTATGGCAAATCCTACGCAATCTATTTTGTCATCGCCCTAATCCTTGCCACTGCTGGAACGGTTTTTACTCTATTTGGCCCAAACAAAATTGGCGAAATTACAGACATAATGAGTTCGGGCTTAATTCTAGGCTCTATAGATATGACCGCAATCTGGAATATTGCAATCTTTTTAATAGTCATCTACAGTGCAGGAGGAATATTCTCATATTTTGAAGGATTCATAATGGCAAAAGTTTCTGTCGGCCTCTCTCAAAAAATGAGAAAAGATATTTCTGACAAAATTAACAAAGTCCCACTCAAATACTACGACAAAACCACATATGGAAATATATTAAGTAGGCTCACAAACGATGTCGACGTCGTAGGCCAAAGCATAAACAACAGCATCACCACACTTGTAGCATCCGTGGCCCTATTCCTAGGCTCACTGCTGATGATGTTTATCACAAACTGGATAATGGCATTCACCGCCCTTGGCTCAACGCTTATTGGCTTTGCACTAATGGGCCTTATAATGTCAAAATCACAAAAACACTTTATCGCACAACAACAAGGACTTGGCGAACTTAACGGACATATTGAAGAAGCCTATTCAAATCAAAGCTTGATAAGGGCTTATAATGGAATTGAAGAAAGCACTGCAAAATTTAATACATACAATTCAAACCTTTACAACAGTGCATGGAAATCTCAATTTATGTCAGGATTAATGATGCCTCTTATGCACTTTATTGGTAATTTTGGCTATCTCGCAGTATGCGTAGTCGGTGTTATTCTCACAATCAATGGCAATGCGGGAATCGGTACAATAGTCTCATTTATGATATACATCCGCTTATTCACACAGCCACTATCACAAATCGCACAATGCTTCACAAGTTTACAATCCGCCTCAGCAGGTGCAGAAAGAATATTTGACTTCCTTGGCGAAGAGAACCTAGCCGACGAAAGCGACAAAACAACTTACCTCAACCCAAGCCAAGTTAAAGGCACTGTTGAATTTAAAAATGTTCAATTTGGATACAATGAAAACAAGATAATTATTAAAAACTTTTCAGCAAAGGTCAAAGCAGGTCAAAAAGTCGCAATCGTCGGCCCAACCGGAGCCGGCAAAACAACCCTCATAAATCTCCTAATGAGGTTTTACGAAGTCAACAGCGGGCAAATACTAATTGACGGAATAGACACAAAAACCCTAACAAGGGAAAACGTCCACGACTTGTTTTCAATGGTCCTACAAGACACATGGATTCACGAAGCAAGTGTAATAGATAACATTAAATATAGCAAAACCGAAATAAGCGACGAAGCAGTTTTTGAAGCGTGCAAGATATGCGGTGTTGAGCACTTTATAAAAACCTTGCCCGAAGGATATAACACAATCTTAACAGAATCCGCAAGCATTAGTGCAGGTCAAAAACAACTACTCACAATCGCTAGAGCAATGGTGCAAAACAGCCCAATGCTGATACTCGACGAAGCAACAAGCTCAGTCGATACACGTACAGAACAAATGATACAAAAAGCTATGGACAAATTAACAGAAAACAAAACATCTTTTGTAATAGCCCACAGACTTTCAACCATCAGAAACGCCGACTTAATCTTAGTCCTAAAAGACGGCGACATAATCGAACAAGGCGACCACAAAACCCTCCTCGCACAAAACGGCTTTTATTCAGAATTATATAATTCACAGTTTGAGGAATAAAAAAGAGAGACTTAACCAACCTTAGGGTTGAATTATTCTCTTTTTTTATTTTACGACCATTTACCATAAAGTGAAACTGAACCAGTAACTTTTGTTGATGCTGTATATACAATTCCAGAACCACTGCTTCCCGTAAACCACCCGCCAAATGTATAACTTGAGCGACTAGGTGTAAATAATGTCCCCCATGCAGAATCATAAGATGATATCTTTTTCATTTTTATGCTTGAAATTGTCAATTTGTCATTCGCTGCCCAATTTGCACTATAAAATGTAATAGCTTGATAAGAAGCATTACCATTAATCTTACAATCTAACGTATATGTTTTTGCGGTAGTAGTTGTCGTTATAGAAGTTGAAGCTCCTGCAAGCTCAAAGCCGAAACTTATTGTTAAAACACGAGAAGTATATAATGTAACTTCAAGCCTATACCTATCGCTCGCAACTAAATTGTTTTTATTATAACCACCAATATAAGGCCCAAACCCACCCGCTCCATGACTTCCGGTAGTCGTAGTCCATACTCCTGAGCTCCACGTCGCAGCGGTTTGCACACCGTCTGTACCCTTTACTGAATTTGTTGAATATGAAAAAGCAACATAATCATTATCATATGACAAAATATAAGTATTTGGCGTCCATTTAGCATACAATGTTGTATTAGAAGTTAAATTCCAAATGCGAGTAGCTACTCCGCTGGAATTAATATACTGAGTTCCATAACCTAATGGTTTCGTGTAATAGCCACCAAATGCATATCCAGTTCTAACAGGTGGTGTGATATTAGAAAGATTTGAATCATAGGATACTGTCGTTGTTGCGACATCCTGGTGAATTATAGCACTTAGCCTTACCTTAAAGTTATTAAATGTATAGCCTCCATTGTTATACCACATCCATAAGTGAAAGTAACCTCCTGCAGAAGAAGTTTCTACAGTTGATGAAATAGAACATTGGCCAGCTGATTCGACTGACTCACCTGTCGTATTGCTTGGATAACCATTTTGATAAACTCGTACTCCGTTGTTTGGTGCCCCTCCAGCTGGAGTATAAAGGTCAAGAACAAAACAACCTGCGGTCCTCGTATAAGTTCCCGAAATCGTTTCCATATAGTAGGAAAATTTTTCAGAGGTTTTCATATTAACATTTGCAAATGTTCCAAATGTTACAGAAGCTGTCATTGTTCCATTAAATGTAAATGTCCTATCTGCCGCATCGTAATATATAGAAACTCCATTGGTGGTATATGCTTGAGTGCCACTAATTCCTGAAGAATATGCAGTTGCCGTAGGGTATGCATAACATGAATAAGCTTTATCATAAGTTACTGTGTAAGTATTTGCCGTCCAAACTGCGTTATATGTTTTATCACCAGTTGAGCCGGTAGGGATTGTTACGTTTCGCCAACCATTGAATGTATAACCTGTTTTGGTTGGATTATTTAAAGTTATCGTTGCTGTATCTTTTGTGTATGTCGTCGGATTCGCTGTCGCCACGCTTCCGCCATCAAGGTTGTATGTGATTGTATAAGTTGCTACGGTTGATGAGGCTGAAACTATAATATCTCCAGTTATGTTTGCTTGTTCTATCGTTAATACGCCTGTCGTCCCATCTTGCGACAGTTCCCAAGTATAATTTGTTGCACCGCTAACCGCAATACTGCTTGGCAATCTATAACCATTATCCGCACTAATGATTGCTGTATAAGGTTCATCTCCAATTACTTTGCTTGCAGATATTGTTGCATTTGAAATTGTTGTTGACACTTCGGCGACTTCACTTTGTGTGAATGTGAAATATATGTATGTAGTTTGATTTAAAATTGCATTAGATTTTATATTAAACCTTTCAAAAGGGGCATTGCTTACATCACTGCATTTAATAATTCCAGATTGACTAGGAAATATTTCTGCGGGAACTCCTGAAATATCGGTATTGCTTGTTAAATCGGCGTTAGAGGTTGCATCAACCTTAAGGCCATTGTTTGTGTCATAATTAAATATGGTAATAACAAACTCATTTCCCAAATTTTGAAGAAAGGTCGAAGTCAGCATTAATGTATTTGCAGATAAACTGCTTAAACTTTCGTTGACATAGACAGTTTTATCTCCACTCGCAAAGTTCCTAAAAACAAGATTCTCTGATGTCGGCTCTTCGCCTTGATTGTGTATATGCATTTCAATCTTGGCGTTTGGAATCATTGAAATACTTGAAGTTAATTTCATCGATTTTGAAACAGCCAAAACCCCCATTGCAATAAGCATTCCTGCCATTGCAACAATCATTGATGTCATAAAAGTTTGGTAGATTCGGTTTGATTTACTCATAATTTATTTCCTTTTTTGCTCTTGTTGTTTAATTCAACCTCAATTGCCAATTGCTCATTTATAATTGATTCAATAAAACCTTTTAACCTCCACCGCCTAACGCCGGTTCGGTAGAGAGGCGGAATATTATACCTCTATTATTTTCAGTCTAGCAAATAAAATTCACAAAGTCAACTAAAATTTTACATTTTTTTGACAAAGATTTTAATTTTTCTTTTCGTCAAAAAAGCGGGTTGATGTATTAAAATAAGCGGGCTACAAGCCCGCTCAATGGCCTGGCGGCACTGCCACCCGACCGTCCTATGCGAGGTGCCTCAGGCACCCGGGCCATCCCGCCTATTCTTCCAAATAGAACATTGCGAGAGTGCCTGGACCTGAGTGGCTTCCTATGATTGGCCCAAGGTTTGCAATTATTGGTTCAAGGCCTAATTCTGTTTTTATCTTCTCGCATAAAAACTCTGCATCTCCGAGGCAGGCCGAGTGTGAAATAAAGCACATTTTTTCTTCCCTATCATAATTCTTTTTCATTTTCTCAAATAATGATAGCAACGCTTTTTTCCTTGAAATAACTTTGCTTTCGACAACCAACTTTCCTTCCTCATCCGTTTGCATTACTGGCTTTATATTTAAAATTGTCCCAATAATCGCCGAAGAGGTTTTAAGCCTTCCGCCATTTGCGAGGTACTTCAAATTGTCAACTGTGAATATGTGTTTTATCTTGTGTTTTGTTTTTTCGACAAACTCAACAACTTCGCCAATATCTTTCGCACTCTCTGAAAAACTTCTGGTCAAAATAGCCAAAAGCCCATGACCAGAGCAAGCAGCAAGGGTGTCAATCACATAAATTTTTTTACCATACTTTTCATTCAAAACTTCGCTTGCCTTTTTGGCAGAATTGTAAGTGCAACTAAGTCCACTTGAGAAAGCAAGATGTAAAATTGGGCCTCCTGTTTTTAATAAATTCTCGAAATGCTCCTCATATAAGGCTTGGTTTATTTGAGAGGTGGATGTTTTATCCCCTTGCTTCATTCTTTCATACAAATTTGAAGACACAACGTCATCTTCCTTGGTTGAAAAGGTATCTTCCCCAACCATAAATTCCATATCCACAACATCTAGGTTGTATTGTTTGATTATTTCTTTTGTTAAATCACAAGTCGCTTCAAGCGAAATGATTAAATTTTTCATATTTTCTCCTTTTTAATGCTTTTAGTATATTCGTTTTTAACGTAAATGTAAACTTTTTCAAGCAAAAGTTATTATACTCTCATAAATTGCAATTCTACTGCAAAAATTTGCAACTCTACTAATAGTAGAATATCGTTTAATAAAAGGTTTTTTGAGACATAAAACTACTTTTTTCGACAATTTTTAAAAAATGGCTATTGACAATATTTTTAATTGTGGTAAAATATTCGCATATAAAGGAAGAAATTATGAAAAAAACAATTAAGCTTGTTTGTTTGGCATGTGCAGTCCTCCTTTGTGCAACTTGCGGTTTCTTTTTATGCACACAAAACAATCCTGAAGTAAAAATCTCAAACGAGATTGCCACAAATCTAGAAAATGGATTTACAAACGAAAAAATTAACAAAGACGACCTTATAGAAAGTTCCAACCAAACCCCAAGCGTTGGGTGTTCAAACCTGGGCTCATCAAATGGTTATGATAATTATATTTATCAACCATACAGCTGGGTTTACGACACTATGGTTTATGATGTTGTTCTTATGAATTTCAGCGATTATTCTGTTTTTACTGAAGAAAATTACACTGATTTTGCCAAAAAATTTGACGAAGCTTCTGAATATATTAAAACTATGAGCCGAGGCCTTACGACAATGAAATTCAATTATTATCTTTACAACAATAATTCTTTAACCAAAGATTCGGCTTGTTCAAAAGGATATAATTTTACAATTGAAAATAGTTATATAACATCTGGGCTTTCACAAGGATATTGCCTATCTTCAACTGGAAAAATGGGTATGGCGAGAATACTTATGATTGCACATGACGGAAATTTCGAATATCACACTTTGCCACATTGCCATGTGTTTTACAAATCAATTCTGATAGATAGAATAACGATTGTTAGGTCAGAAACAAGTTCGGCAGTAATTGCTCACGAACTTTTGCACACTTTAGGCCTTAGAGATTTGTATAACTACAACTTAAACTTTGACTGCGACGACGAAATGATGTGCAGTGAGGATTTAAGAAACACTGTCAATAGTTATAGTCGCTATAAACTTGGCTGGCTTGACGAATCCTATGCAAACGATAACATTAGCACAGCTATTGAAAAGATTACAAGCGAAGGTCGCTACACCGTAAATAACCCCTTCTCACAAACCGGCACAATAGCCTATAAATTTGGAGAAAAAAATGGAGAAGTATTTTACTTAGAGGCAACACCACGAAACAACACTTATGGCACTATACAAATTTATAAGATTAATAAAAATTATGATAGCAATGTTGATGCAAGAACAATGAAGCAAGTGCACGTTATGGAAGCGGGATTTTTGAATGGAAATTACAAATCAAATTATTACAAACAAATCACCCCAACAAACTCACCTTTAAAATACAGTGATGGCTCAATTCTTAATGTTTCCATTGGAAATGTTTATGCAAATTCTACAGGGGTCGTTTCATTCGATTTCTTCTATAAAGACAATACAAACATTGAGTCAAACATAACAATTTATGATAAGAAAATAAATAAAGTTATCCCAAATGCAGATATTTATGTAAACGACATTCACCAAGCAACTACCGATAGCACTGGAAAAGGCGTAATTACAATAACCGCTGGGGACTCAATAAAAATTTCAGCAAAAGGGTATCTCGATTCATCTTACTTTGTTTCGGGCAAAAGCTCAAACCTTAACCAACAAGCCACTGCCGGTTATTTAGTTTCGGAAGAAGCAAGCAATATGCTTTTCAAATTCCAATTTTTGATTTACGGCAACAATACAACCTACAAGATACACCCAAGTGAAGTGGATTTCAGTATAAATAATCAACCAATAAAATACTCTCGAGGAATCCACCTTGCAAAAAGTGATATGCTAGAATTATCATCACGTTATTTTGATAAAGTATATTATACGTACACACCATTCAGCCTAATTTCAAGTGGGGAAAACATTTCACTTGAGGGTGATACGTTTTGCATAACCCAACCACTACGCTTGCAAGATTATTATATAAATCTATACAATGACCAAGAAGACCTTGCCGAAATAACAAAAATCAAGGCTTATGACAGAAAAAACAACAAATGGGATGATATCAAAACAGCCAAAATTGTATATAAAGGCGAAAAGCCATATTATTACCTAAGTTCATTGCCAACAACTTATTCTAAAATCGGTTTTGAATACAAGGCCTGCGGGTTGACAAGCACAGCAATCGTCTTGTTGGATGAAGAAAAAACAATTTATTCTCAAAAACTCAATAAAACACCCCTTCAAATTGCTGGTGACTTTGCGTCTTCAATCACATCAGGTATTTCGGATTTCTTTGGCGGGATTTTTGGTGGATTAGGCAAAATATTTGGATAGATTTAAAGAAAGAGTTAAGGCTCTTTTTTTTAATAATCACAATCTATAACATTTTGCAACAAAATAGAATAAAATATATTTATATGTTTGATTTGAGTGTATGTTTAATTGTTAAAAATGAAGAAGAAGTAATATCAAGGTGCCTTGAATGTTGTAAAAAATTTGCAGATGAAATAATTGTGGTTGATACTGGCTCAACAGATAAAACAAAAGAATTGGCGTTTGGATTTACTGACAAAATTTTTACCTTTCCTTGGAATGATAATTTTGCCGATGCAAGAAATCTTTCATTCTCGAAAGCAACAAAAGAATATATTATGTGGCTTGACGCAGATGATTTTATAACCCAAGAAAATATAAACAAAATCCTAAACCTAAAAAAACAGAGTGAAAAATTTGATGTTTTTATGTGCAAATATTTAATGGATTTTGATGAAAACAACAATGCAAATTTTTCTTTTTTTAGGGAAAGAATTTTAAAACGAAGCTTAGGATTTGTGTGGGAAGGCTTTGTGCATGAGGTAATAACACCTAAGGGCAAGGTTCACTATACAAACATAGAAGTTGAGCATAGAAAAATTAAGAAAAATTCCGACGTGAGCAGAAATCTTAACATCTACAAAAAGGCTTTGAAAAACAATCATAAATTTTCACCGAGAGAACAATATTATTATTCAAGAGAATTATTTTATCATAAAAAATACAAACAATGTATAATAGAATTAAAAAAATACTTAAAACTGAATGATGCTTATACCCCAAACATATTAGGTGCATATATTTTGCTTGGAGAGTGTTTTTTGGCTCTGGGCAAGATTGACGACGCATTAAAAACTTGTTTTGAAGCAATAAGAACACAAGGACCCAATTCCGAACTTTGCTGTCTTATTGCAAGATGCTACGAAAACAGGAAAGATATTATTCAATCAATATTTTGGTATAATTCAAGCCTAATTTCGCCAGTGCAAAAAGGTGGGTTTGTTAGAGAAAGCTACGCTAAACTAATACCAGCGATTGCCTTGACAAAACTTTATTTTGATAAAGGCGAAATAAATAAATCATATCATTTTCATCAACTGGCAAAACAAGAAAACCCGCACCACCCTTCAGTTGTTTTTAATGAAAGATTTTTTGAAAATTATTTTAAAAATATTAAATATTAAGAAAAAAACCGAAAAAATCGGTTTTTTTATTGTTTTTTTAATAATTTTTCTAAAATTTGAACACCGTTTGTGCTTGCACCTTTTCTTATATTATCTGCAACGCACCAAAAATGAATTGTTTTTTTGTCAAACAAATCTCGCCTAAGCCTACCCACATAAACAAAATTTTTGCCATTGGTAATTTGATTTATTGGATATATGTTGTGATTTATATCATCCAGCAAAATTAGATTTTCACCTCTTTTAAATATTTGTTTGACCTTTTCAACACTGACGTTTTTTTTGAGTTTTACACTTACGGAAATACTATGAGAATTTTCAACAGGCACACGCACGCAAGTTGCAGAAATTTTTAGACTTGGCTGGTCTAGTATTTTGCGGGTTTCGTTTATCATCTTCAATTCTTCACTTGTATAACCATTGTCTTTGAAACTTCCTATATGCGGTAGGCAATTATTGTAAATTGGATAAGGGTAAAATTTTGGTGGCATTCCCATTGCCCCTTCTCTTAAATCTTGAATCCCTTTCACCCCACTTCCGCTGACAGCTTGATAGGTGGAGAAAATTATAGATTTAAGACCAAAATTTTTCTGCAAAAGTTTTAATGGCAACATACATTGAATTGTTGAACAATTTGGGTTTGCAATAATTGGGCGATTTGTATTTTGAAAATTCACTTCTGGCACAATAAGTGGAACCCCTTCGGTCATTCGAAAAGCACTGCTGTTGTCAATTACGACCGCACCGCATTTTGTAAATATTGGTGCAAATGTCCTTGAAATATTTTCGTCAACACTGAAAAAAGCATAATCAATTAATTTGTTTTTGATGTTTTTTTCAGTTAGGGTTTCAACTAAAAATGTTTTACCGTCAAACTCAACTTCCTTGCCATCGCTTTTTTCACTAGCATAAAGATACAAATTTTTTATGCGGGCTTTGATTTCGCTTTCCCCTAGAACCTTCAAAAAGGTTTGCCCAACAAGACCCGTTGCCCCAACGATTGCTAAATTTATCTTATTCATAAACTCCTCAAAGACCTAATTTTTCACTCAAAATTTTTACAGTTTTTTCTTTGTCTTTTATGTCAATCAAAAACATTAAAGAAATTTCACTGATAGAAATGTTGTAAATTTCAATCCTTTCTTCCCCAAGCCAAGAAATAATATTTTTTAACGCCAATGAGTGAGTTTGAAAACCACTTCCAACTAATGTTATTTTTAGGCCTTGTTTTTTGATTTTATATTTAAATTTATATTTTTTTAGTAAATTTTCAATATTTTTTTTATTTTTTTCTTCAATTAAGCATACAAAAATATTTTTATCCTTGGTTGCACCTTGAATTTTTTGTGAAGCTTGAGCAAAGATTTCAAAGAGTTTTGCAAGGTTGTTTTGCCCGTTTAGACAAACATTAAGCAAAATATTATCCTCTTGCAAGACCAAACTCTTTATTGGTATCGCTTCAAAATTTTCAATTTCTGCACTCACGATAGTTCCACCTCTTTTCCCTTCAAGTGATTTTGCGACATAAAGTTCTGTGTTGTATTTGGAAGCAATTTCAATGCTTCTTGTTTCCATAACTTTCGTACCGCTTGCTGAACTTTCCATTAAATCCGCATAAGAAATCCTTTCAAGCTTTTTAGCGTTTGGCAAAACTTTAGGGTCAACGGTAAAGATTCCTTCCACATCGGTGTATATCTCACACTTACAACCAAAAGTTGATGCAAGGGCAACAGCTGTTGTATCACTTCCACCCTTGCCAAGAGTGGTTACATCTCCGTTTATCGTAACTCCTTGAAAACCGGTTACAACCAAGATATCATAATCTTGCAAGAACCTCATAAGCACAGACTCTTCAATATCTTCTATAAATGCCCCACTAAATGTTTTGTCCGTAAAAATTCCCGCTTGCCAGCCTGTAAGCGATATTGCATTGACACCTAAATCACACAATACAGTCGCAAGCAATGCAGAAGACTTTGTTTCGCCGATGCTTAAAAGTTGGTCAACCTCTCTTTTGGGTGGCGTGTTAGAAAGTTCATAAATTTCTGCAGTGAGATTATTTGTTGTCTTGCCCATCGCACTCACGACCACAATAATTTTGTCGTGGACTTTTAATTTGTCGCAAACAAATTTTGCAACATCTTTTATTTTTCCTAAAGTCTCAACACTTGTTCCTCCAAATTTTTGAACTAGCATTTTCCCCTACATTTTTTCAATCTCCTCAATAAGGGTTTGAGTGGCCAAGTCTAGGCCAACAAAATCCATATTTTTTATAAAAATATTTTCAATCTTTTTGTGATTTTTTTTTGCATCAGAAAAATAATTTTGTGCGTTTTTAATTATTTTTTTAATTAAAATATTATTTTTTTGTATTTTTTTATTAAAATAATCCAATTTTTTTGATTTTATTAATATATTATCTACTTCAACTGCAAATATTTCTTCTGGCGATAATATTTCATAAAAGACTTTTATTTTTTGATTGTTTGCTTCAAGATAACAAACCAAGTCTTTAAAAATTGATTGGACCTCAAAAGGAAAACATTCAAACTGAATTATTTTTTCATAATTATTTTTTTCTGTTAAATCAACAACCTCGTCAGTGGACAAAGCTTGCAAAAACAAATGTCTCGTTGATTGAAAATCTTTTTTCTTTTTGAGAGGAAGATTCTTTATTATTTTATTTGATATTTTTTTAACTTTACTATTATCTATTTCAATTCCAAAAGTTCGTATGTTTATATCGTGCAAAATTTTTGCAGAACTAAGACACATATAAGCATTTTTAAAACCCTCACTTTTTTGCCTTTGATTTTTCAAGATTTGGAGTCTATATTTTCTGATATCTGACTTTATGTATTGCCCAGTATCAAAAATCTTGTTTTCCACTCCAGGTAATGTCGCATCAAAAACGTGCGGTGCCGTTCCGTCAATAATCGAAATATTTTTTTCAACGATTCTTATTCCGTCTAAACTTGCGGGGTCTGAAGAACAATAAAAATATTCGATATTGAACCCTTGATTGTAAAAATGCTTTGCAACCTTTTTCATAACTGTGCTTTTGCCAGTTCCACTTCCGCCTTTGATTATGAATTGAAAATAGGGTTTTGTTTGGTCGTTTATGTCTTCAAAATGACACACAAATCCTTTGCCTGTGTTTGCACTTGCAAAATAAAATTTTTCTCTTTCCATAGATTCATTTTATTATTAAAAAACAAAAAGTGTTAAAGACGGAACTTAAAACAAAACAATTCATAAGATATTTGTAGGAGGTGTTTTTTGACATATTTAATTGACGGAACCGATAATAGAAATAAAATTTTGAAAAATCTAATGAAAAACAATAATTTTAACGTGGATACATATGAAAGCAATAAATGTTTATCAAAAACAGATAAATTGATATTTGCCCCAAACAAAAAGTTTGACAAGGACTTTTGCAATTCTCTTCCAAACGGCATTACTATTTTTTCTGGGAATATCCCACAAGAAGTTGAAGAAATTTTTAAGCAAAAAAATATAAGCCACAAAAACTTTATGCAAGATGAGAGTTTTGCAATTCAAAATTCACATCTCACCGCTGAAGGAATACTATCTCTTTTGATTTCCCAGCAACCAAAATCAATTTTTGCAATAAATGTTTTGATTCTTGGAGGAGGACGAGTTGGGAAAACCCTTGCACTTCTTCTCAACAAACTTGGCATACAATTTGACATTGTCACACATTCACAAAAGACGTTTGAAAGTTGTGTTTATTTTTCTAATTCCGTTATTTTCGGCGACGAGTTTAAGGAGAAGTTAAGCCAATATGATGTTATCGTCAACTCAATCCCAAGTGAGATTTTGACAAACGAGGATATAGAAAAAATCAAACCCGGCTGTCTGTTTTTGGAAATTTCATCTATCCAAACCATCAAGAAAGAAAAACTAGATTTTGTTTACGAACTTTGTCCAGCACTGCCACAAAAATTTTCCGCTAGCTCCGCTGGAAAGTTGTTGTTTGATTGTTTCTTGAGATTAAATAAAGACTAACACCCAAACAAAAAGGAGAAAAATACGAAGGAACTATGGAAAAAAAAGTAAAGAACATCGGGTTTGCAATTACGGGAAGTTTCTGCACCCACGAAAAAATTCTGGATGAAATAAAAAACTTGGTTGAAAAAGGTTATAAGATATATCCAATTCTTACAACAAACTCAGCAGAGATTGACACGAGATTTGGAAAGGCTGAAGACTTAATTCAACACCTTGAAAAAATAACCAACAACAAACCTATGACAACGATTGTCGAGGTTGAACCAACTGGCCCAAAAAATATGTTTGACATAATTGTTGTTGCTCCTTGCACAGGCAACACACTCGCAAAAATGGCAAACGGAATAAATGACACAGCGGTAACAATGGCTGTGAAAGCACATCTTCGAAACAACAAACCGGTGGTTATCGGCATATCGACAAATGACGCTCTTGGACTTAACTTTAACAACATCGCAACACTGGTTAACACTAAAAATATTTACTTCATCCCATTCGGACAGGACGATTTCGAAAACAAACCAAAATCATTAGTTGCAGATTGGAACCTACTTGAAGAAACTATGATTCAAGCATACAACCACATACAAATCCAACCAATTTTAATAAAGGAGAAAGAATGAAGATATTTCAAGGAAGTTGCACTGCTATCATTACGCCTTTTGACGAAAACAATAACATAGATTTTGAAACTTTTAAAAAACTAATCGACCACCAACTTGAAAACGATACAAAAGCACTTGTTTTTATGGGAACGACGGGAGAAGCAAGCACACTAACCCACAACGAAAAAATTGCAATTTGTAAATTTGCGGTGGAGTATGTCAACCATCGTGTTCCGGTTATTGTTGGCTCGGGTGGAAATAATACCGCAGATGTCATAGAGAAAAGTAAATTGTTTGAAAAACTTGGGGTCGACGCACTTTTGATTGTAACCCCGTATTACAACAAAGCCACGCAAGAAGGCTTGATACAACATTACAACACAATTGCCGATAGTGTCAACTTGCCTATTATTTTATACAACGTCCCAACCAGAACTGCAGTAAACTTGGCACCTCAAACGGTGCTAAGGCTAAGCGAAATCAAAAATATCGTAGGTCTGAAAGAAGCAAGTAGCGACCTAAATCAAATTCACGAACTTTTCAGAATCTTGCCAAAAGATTTTGCCGTTTACAGCGGAGATGATGCAAATATTTATACTATGCTCGCACTTGGTGGAAGTGGGGTTATAAGCGTCCTTGCGAATGTTGAACCAAAGAAAACATCAAAAATGTGCGAAGATTATTTTAATGGCGATGTAGAGTCGTCAAGAAACGCACAACTCGAATTACTCCCACTTGTCAAAAATTTATTTGCAGAAGTTAATCCAATACCCGTCAAATACGCATTAAAACTAATGGGCTTTGGCAATGGCAACACTAGACTGCCTCTGACTATATTAAGTGAATCATTGCAACCAAGTTTAATAGAAAATATGAAAAAACAAAATTTAATATAAAAAAAGTAAAACACCCCAAAAACTAGATTTTAAGGTGTTTTTTGTTGTTTTTAATTTAAACCTACAACAGGTTTTGCCGTTAAATTTAAGTCTGAAAGCCCCTTGCCTTTTCGGATATAAAAATACCCCGCACTTGCAATCATCCCTGCATTGTCTGTGCATAATTTTAGTTCGGGATGGAAAAGTTGAATACTATGCTTTTCACATTCTTCACTTAGTCTTTTTTTCAAAAAGCTGTTCGCCCCAACCCCTCCGGCAACCACCAATTTTTTGAAACCTTTTTCCAAACAAGCCTTGATTGTCTTTGAACACAACTCCTCAACAACCAAAGTTTGAAAACTTGCACAAACATCCTCTTTCTTAACCTCAATACCCTTTTGCTTTTTTGTATTAAGGTAATTTATTACAGCAGTTTTTATTCCACTAAAAGAGAAGTTGTAGTTGTCCGGCAAAATTTTATGCTTAATAAACTCAATATTATTTTCGCCGTCCTTGGCAAGCCTATCCACCTCAACCCCTCCAGGATAAGGCAAGCCGAGTACCCGAGCGACCTTATCAAAGGCCTCTCCAACTGCGTCATCAATAGTTGAGCCAATCATTTTTTGAGAGATATAGTCGTCTATTTCCAAAATTGCTGTATGGCCTCCACTAACCATAAGACATACAAAAGGAGGCTCAAGGGATTTATGGGATAAATAATTTGCACTGATATGCCCCTCAATGTGATGCACACCCACCAGCGGAATACCTGTAGAAAAACTAATCGCCTTCGCTGCGGATACACCTACCAGAAGGGCACCAACCAACCCCGGTCCATATGTTACCGCAATGGCATCAATCTTCTCTAAAGTTACATCCGCTTCCTGAAGTGCTTCTTCAATCACCTGATTGATTTTCTCAATATGTTTTCTGGATGCAATCTCCGGAACTACACCGCCATACAAAGTATGCAGTGCAATCTGCGAAGAAATCACATTGGATAAAACTGTTCTGCCGTTCTTTACCACCGCTGCCGCGGTCTCATCACAAGAACTTTCTATTGCCAATATTAATACATCTTTCTCTTCTGTTTTGATTGCTGCTTCCATTATCAAACCTCTTATATTAAAACTTTTAATCCTCGAACATCAGATCCACACTGCGTCCGTCTTTTGCAACCACCGATGCCGGAAATATTTTCTTTACTTCATGCATATATTCTTCCGGACGCACAAAAGATAGACTATAATGAGTCAACCACATTTCCTTTACATCCGCACTGCGGGCCATCTTCGCTGCTTCATAC
>JAFYKO010000018.1 GCA_017537515.1 Clostridia bacterium
AAAAAATACACAAGGAAACAAACAAAAACCCCACGAGGAAGAATTGGGGAAATAAAGTATAAAAAAAGGCAAAAAGATAAAAATGGGAGAAGGAAAAAAGTTGACCGAAAAGGGTTTTTGGGGATAGTGTCCAGAGGTTATGGCGACGTGGGGAAATTTATATTGCCAAAAGAAGTGAAAGAAGTATTGCTTAAAGCGAAAGCGAACAGAGACAAAGAATTTAACGAATGGCTGAATAGACCTTGGCAAAAAGCCAAACAAACTTCCGAAGCCACTGAAGTGAAAGCACCAGAAAAACAAGAGAGAGTTGTAAAGAAAGTGCCTTTTGTGAGAAATACAACAAGAGAGCAAATGCAAGAAACGTTGGACGAACTTGAAGAGCAAGACAACCCAAATCGAAGGCCACAAGAAAAAAGACGCTCTTCGCTTCTCAGTCAAATTTTTGAACGCAGAGAAAGAAGAGAACTTGAACGACAAATAGACGCCGAAAGAGATAGGCTACGTCAAGAGGAATTTAGAAATACCTTGCGAAATGACATAACAACACCAACAAGCCTGAATCAAACCGCAGTAGGAAACAAGACAAAAGAAAAGCCCAAGTCAAAAGAAAGGGAAAAATAAAGGATAAATTATGAACAATAAAGACTTTGATACAATTAAAAAACTTTATGGAGAGGATTTTGCAAAGTTTTGCAGAACTCATCTTGCGAGAATAATGTCGGAAGAAGGCAAACTTCCTGAGATTTTGCAATCCAAAATTCATCCGACAAAAAGGTTGATGGATTCAATAAAAGAAAATCATTCTGAGGGAGAATTTATTTCTTATATTTTGCGTGTGTTTGTGGGAGATACTCCAAGCGAGCATAAAACCCAAGCAGAAACTCCGACTCCAAAGGAGCTTATGGATAAGGCGGGCTATATACTTTATGAATGCAAGACAGTCGAGGATATAAACGCCTTCAAGAAATATTATGCACGTGGGGAAAAACTTTGTACTTTCGACTCTCCAGGATTAAGGCTACAAAACAACCACGTTTTTTGGGCAGTCAAAAAAGATGTTGATAAAATCAAAAGAGAAGATTTTACAAAACCCGAACGTGAAGATGAATACGGCACATCTGTGATAAGCTTGCAATTCAGAAAGGACAACCATACATTATCTATCAAAAACAGATACAACCACGCTGTTGATTATTGTGATGATACTTTTTCAAGCAATCTTGAAAATATTATAGAGGGGCTTACAGACAGTTTTGATGTGCATTATGGTATACGAGAGGATTTATCAACAAAGAAATTGGACCTTGACGATTTTGTTTTAGGGAGCGACGGAAAACATTATCAATTTAATGTTGAGCAGAACAACACATACTATTGCAATGATAATATTATTATTGACAATAACTGGACAGGCAATAACGTTAAGCAATATGATAAATCACGCTTTGAAGTGTTTGACATCTATATCCTTGACAAAAAAGAGAAAAAGATTTTTGCCCATCCATCACTTGAAGATAAAGAAGACACGACTATGACAAGCCTTTACCTTGAAAATGTCGAAGTGGTAAAAATAAAAGGTACAAGCGATAAAATAATAAAACTCTCCACCACTGAGGGACATCATTTTGAAATAAAAATCAACAACCAAAGTCAAATAACTGAATTCTTTTCGGATATTGAAGAATGCCACTCAAATTTTTTGAGGTATTCAAGCAACCTTAAAAAATGCGACCTTCCAAACCTAAAATTTATGGGTGAGTGTTCTCTTGAATGGGCGAGAAACTTGGAAGAGATTAATATGCCAAATATCGAAATAATCAAACCAAGGTGTATGACATTTAGTGGCAAAATAAGAAAACTTAAACTTACAAAATTGAAAGAAATGGGAGATGAAGTTTTACAAAATGCAACCTGGATTCAAGAGTTTTATGCCCCAGAACTTGAAGAATTGGGAGAATATTGTTTTTCATTTTGCACAAATCTAACCGACGTTTCAATACCAAAAGTAAGAGTGATAAAAAAGTATAGTTTTTCGTATGTTGACAAGTTGCAAAAATTTGACGCACCAAACATAGAGGAAATAAAGCACGGAAGTTTGACAGCAATGGGGAATTTAGAAAAATTAGATTTTCCAAATTTAAGGGCTATAGGGCAGGATGTTTTTAGAACTAGTCTTGGTTTGAAAAAAGTCCACTTGCCAAATTTGGAGTTAATGCCAAGCGGGCACTTTCAATATGTTCCAAATTTAAAAGAGGTTTATCTTCCAAAAGTAGAGAAAATAGGTGTACAAAGTTTTGATAAGCACTCAATAGAAAAGTTGGACCTTCCAAATGTTCAAGAAATATCAGGAGCATCATTCCAAAACAATCATCTCCTTAAAGAAATCAATATGCCAAAATTGAAATATATTGGTGCGGAATGTTTCCAATCTTGTGATGTTCTTGAAAGCCTAAACCTGCCAAACTTAGAGGAAATGGGACATTCAACCTTCCAAAATTTACCTAAATTGGCATTGCTAAATATGCCACACATTAAAAGAATTTCACATTGTTGCTTTAAAGACGTAAATTCTTTGCAAGAACTTAGTTTGCCACTCGCCCAAAGCCTTGGTATTGAGTGTTTTCAAGATGCTCAAAACCTTCAAACCCTCGATCTTTCAAATGCAGAATCTTTGGATATAGATTGCTTTAAAAACGCACCAGAACTTAAGAACTTAAACCTTTCAAAACTTAAAATACTTCAACAAGGCGTGTTTGCAAAGTCTGCAAACCTCCAAAAGGTTGTGGCTCCAAGTGTTGAAAGTATGGCGACAAACAGCCTTGGAAGTGGGAAACTAAATAAAAAATATATTGCAGACTTTGAGATGAGTGACAATTTGAAAGAAAGACTTGAGACCAGAAGTAAAATACCTACAAGAACGGAAGACAACTCTCGCAAGTCAACAAGAAAGGAAAAGCGTTCGCTTTTTGCAAGGATTTTTGGTAGAATAAAAGAAGAAAAACAATTCGCGTATGTAAACAATAGGAGACTGCGGAAAGAACTTCAACAAGAAGTCAATCGAGAAAGACACGAAACGGAGGAGAGAAAGGCTGAAATAATAAAACAAGATATTAAATACAACCTTGAAAGCCAAAGACCGGTATATCTTAAACAAGAAATTGACGACGTCGATGATTGGCAAGATGACATTTCAAAACAAAAAGAAGAAGAGAAGTTTGATATTAAAAACAACCTTGAAAGCCAAAGACCGCTTGAACAGACAGATGTTGTAATGGATATTTTGCAAGAAAAAGAGCAAAAAGAATCCAAAAAACCAAAAATTAAAAATAAGATTAATGATATAGGTATGGAAAAATGATAGAAAAAATCGAAGAAAAAATTTCTGGCAAAAACAAGGAGACCAAAAAGTTTTACGAAAAAGACCTTGACAGAATCAAAAAACTTTATGGCGAAGGTATGGCGAGGTTTTGTCGTGCAAATCTTTCAAGCATTTTGGACGACCCTGGCGAACTTCCAAGGCTTATGGAAAAGTTTTTTGCTCCGTCTCGTATCCTTTGTGATACTATCAAGGATAACAACATTGACCAGTTTTGCGAATTTATGTTGGGTGAATATTTTTATGAAAAGGGCGACACACAAGAATTTGTGGAGGATATAGGAACACCAGAGGAAATATTTGACAAAGCTGGCTACAAATTTTATCATTGCAAAACAGTGGAAGATGTTGAACAGTTTATGAAATACTATGCCAGCGGAGAGGCAATTTGTACCTTTAACAATATTGAAGGACGATTGCATTCAAACGACATCTTTTGGGCGGTAAAAAAAGATGTGGATGAAATAAAACGTGAAGACTTTGAAAACCCAGAGAGACAAGACAGATACGGAACGTCGGTTATCAGCCTTCAATTTCATAAAAGTGCATCGCACAAACTTTCAATTAAAAACCGATACAATCACGCAGTTAGCGGTTGCAACTGCGATGCAACTTTTTCAAACAACTTAGACAACATTTATAGGGGCCTTGCACACAGCTTTGAAAAACATTATGGACTTAAACAAAATTTCCCAAGAAAAGATTTTTACCTCTACAATCAAGTGCGAGATATGGAAGGCCGTTTTCATACTTACAATGTAAGAATCGGCGACTACTACTTTTGCAATGATAACGTAATTATCAAGCGAGACAGAGGGATAGATGCTTGCAGTATGCCTGAAAAAGAAAATTATAAATACATCGAACTCGATAAAGCACGCTATGAAGTTGTGGAGAACTATATTATTGACAAAAAAGAAAAAACAATCAAAACTCTTCACGAATTTACGGAGAGTTATGTTGTCGATAGGACAGAAAAAGAACTAAAAGCCATAAGTGCTGAAATTGACCCAACAATGACTGGCCTTGAAATCGAGCAAATTGAAGTAACAAGAGTTAAGGGAACAACAGATAAAATCATCCACATTGTTGCAAAAGGCGATATAAAACTCGACCTTACAATAAATGCAAACAATCAAATAGTTGAAGTTTTCAACAGCGGACTTGAATATGTTGAACCGGGTTTTCTTCAATATTGTTCAAATATAAAGAAATTCACCGCTCTTGACCTTAAAAAACTTTCGGGCGTAAATATGGAAAGCCTGGAAGTCGTAAATCTTCCAGCCATCGAGGAAGGAGGCAATTACTTTTTGAATGATGCGAGAAAACTTAAAGAGGCGTATTTACCAAACCTTAAAAAGGTTGGGAAATATTTCTTGAGTAGTGCTTACGAGTTGGAAAAATTGGATGTGCCAAGCCTTACCTATATGGGAGAGTGTAGTTTGGTGAGCGAAACAATTAGGGAAGTCAGTTTTCCAAGCCTTTTACAAATGGAAGATTATTGTCTTTCAAACTGCGAAGCTTTGGAAAAATTTGACGCCCCAAAACTGGAGATGGTGGGGAACTACGTTTTGGATAAGTCGTATAAAATCAAAGAAGTCAATATTCCGAATGTAAAAACTGTTGGTTCAAATTTTCTTGCTAGAGCGGATAGTCTTGAAGTATTCAACGCACCAAGTTTGGCAACAGCAGGTATTAGATTATTGGAAAGTGCGAAGAGTTTAAAAGAATTTTATGCGAAAAATCTTGTGGATGCTGGAGCAAATCTATTGTGTTGGGCTGGAAAGCTTAAAACACTTTACGCTCCAAGTTTGCAGGTTTTGAGAGCGAATTCTTTGGTCCATATAAACCTTGAAGAATTATCTTTGCCAAGCCTTGAAAAAATTGAAGAGTATTGCTTAGGAAAAAGTGATTCGTTAACAACAATAAACTTGCCGAAACTAAAAACAGTTGCCACTGGGTGTTTCCAATTTGCCTCAAACATCGAAGAAATTGTTTTGCCGGTGCTTACTGAAGCTTGCGAAGGCTTTTTCAAAGACGCTCCAAACCTTGAAAGAACAATTCTTCCAAGCCTGAAAGTTTTAACAAGGTATTCTTTTGAAAATGTAAAAAATTTGAAAAAGCTGTATGCACCAAACTTGAGGGAAATACAAAACTTTTCTTTTACAAGTGTCCCTCGTTTAAAGGAAGCCACCCTGACAAATCTGGAAATGGTTGGCGATTGGAGTTTTGGGCAGATGTCGGCTCTTGAACGTCTGGACCTTCCAAATTTAATTGAGGTCGGAGGAGGTTGTTTTAGCGAGGCAAGAAGTTTGCAACAACTTAGTGTGCCAAAAGTGGAATTAATAAAAGATTTTGCGTTTGAAGATATTGATAAAGTGCAGTATCTCAATTTACCAAACCTTAGAGTTATTGGCAAAGGGTGTTTTGACAATGCCAGAAATCTTCAACGGTTGTATGCTCCGAATATTTCTTATCTAGGAAAAAACAATTTCCATACAACTCAAAAACTGGAAAGCGTAACGTTGACAAATCTTCAAGAAATG
>JAFYKO010000019.1 GCA_017537515.1 Clostridia bacterium
GGCCACGATGTACAAGACATTACAGACAACTCTATCCCAGCAGACGTAGCTGAAAAGATTCTCCGTTGGGCACGTGCTGCTCTTGCAGTAGCAACTATGCGTGGCGAAAGCTACTTGTCAGTAGGCAGCCAATGTATGGGTGGACTTTTGAAATATATGAATGGATGTTTGTATGGCAATGCCTATGTTACAGCAGGGGTTTCGGAAAAAGGCATTGAACCGTTTTTGGTATGCAAATGGGGTGCCGCAACTGATTGGAGCTTAGAGTCTTATCTAGATTTAGAATTGGTGCATGAACTTGGCCACGTCGTAACAAATTCGGCTTATACGAAAGACGGGGATTTGTGGTGGAAATGTGGCTTTGATGGTGAGAACTATAGTAAAAGAGAGGTTTCTGGAAAAAGCGTTACAGAAAGAAAATACGAAGCATTAAATGAAATTATTAACGACTATTTTACGCAAGATATTTATAAATTAATACGAGAAAAAGGAATAGTTCTTAACCCAGGTAAGCAAGAGCAAGAAAGTGCTTCTAGTTATAGCTATGGCTTTAACCTTTTAGGTGGTTTTATTGAAAAGCATAAAGAGGAAATAATTGACTCCCTTATGAGCGATGACCCTATGGCGTTTGCGGAAATAATCGGCAAGCAAAATTACGAAGAATTGGCAGAGGCCTGCACTGAATATTTGGAACTTGCGGGAAATTTAGATAGGTATCTGGATTTTGCTAAACAAACAAAACTCCAAAGCGAAAAACATCAAATACCATTTTTCGACGCCGTACAACTTCCACAGGAATGGGAAGAGCGATTATTGCCGTATGCTGAGTGTTTTAAAAAGGTGGCAGAAATAAACAAAAAACTCACACAAGCAAAAAACAAAACTGCAGAAATAAATTTGTAAAATTAAAACAAAGAAACACAATAAAAATTGTTATAATAAAAAGAATTATTGTGTTTTATTTTTTATTTTTAATATTTTTCTAGCAAAAATTATTGTTTTTATATATTTTTATTGTTTTTTTATTAAAAATCAATATATTTAAAAAAAATTATTTTATTTTTATTTTTTTGACAAATTAATTAATAAATTTAAAATAACCTTATTTAAAATAAAAAAACGAACAAGATTATTGTTCGTGGTTGAGAGTGAAGGTGTAGAAAACTTCCTCATATTCTTTTCCGAGTTTGATGAGTGGTTGAGTGTGGCTTGCGAGTTTTCCGCCCCACGTTTCGTACACTTTTCGGGCGTTGTGGTTGTCTTTCAAAACGCCGATAACATATTTGGTTGCACCATTGTCAGATGCCCATTTTTCAAATATTTTCCTAAAATCAGAGCCAATTCCCTTGCCTTGAAAGTCGGGGTGGATGTATATCCCAGTTAGGTCCGCAAAGCCTCTTTCTGCAAAATAGGGATAAAATGAGGTTATTGCCCCCGAAACAAAACCAACAATCTTACCGTCTACCTCTGCGATATATCCCATTTGAGTGTTGTCGTTTCTCGCAAACTGCGGGAAACTTTCTATTCTTTGTTGGGTTTTGCTTTCCTTGTCAACAAAAACTTCTTCTGGGAAAATATCCTTGTATGCAACTCGCCAAACAAAATTGTGTAGATTGGTGTATTGCACAGCATCTTCGCTTTTCACAGGTCGAATAATTATATCCTTTTTCATTTGTTCTCCTTTTGGTTGTATTCATATAATTCAGGCCTTATATTGTTTAAATAAATCATATTTTCATCTTCGATTGTTTTTTCCAATAAAGTGCCAAAAATGAGTTTCTTAGTTTTTGAATACTTGCAAACGGTTTCTCCTTCGTTGGTAATAATATTTGACCGTCCTACAAAACTAAATTGTTCATTTTTGCCAACATAATTGCAGTAAATTATATTAGCGGTATTTTCTAGTGCTCGAATTTCAATAAATTTTTTGTGCAAATCGTCATAGGGTTTCATATTTGCAGAAATACAGATAATTGTCGTTGCTCCGTTAATAGCCAAGGTTCTTGATGCCTCTGGGATTTCGATATCATAACAAATCAATAACCCTATTTTTCCCAAAGAAGAGTCAAAGGTTTTTAATTTTTGGCCTTTTGCAAAATATAGTTTTTCATCTCCAAATAAGTGTGTTTTGTCATAAACATCTAATATTTCTCCAGTTTTTTCTATAAAACAAGCACTATTGTATATGAGATTTTTTTCTTTTCTTGGAAAACCCACGACACAAGCAATGTTGCACTCGGCACAAATGTGCTTTAATTCTTTAATTGCAAAATGCTTCAAATTGATTGAATTGGTTTTTAGATTTTCCCCCAATAAATATCCCGACAAAAACAGCTCTGGGAAAACCACTAAATCGCAACTTTTTTCCTTTGCTTTTTTTATAACATTTTTTGCGGTGGTTAAGTTTTCATTTAAGCTGTTGTTAGAAGGATATTGAGCGATGCAAATATTCATAATTCCTTCTCCTTTGTGATAATTATAACATAAAACTCCCAAAAATGTCAATTTTTAATTAATTTTTA
>JAFYKO010000020.1 GCA_017537515.1 Clostridia bacterium
CACACTCTTTACCGTTTTGCGGGTATTTCACTCGGTGATACTCGCCCTTGTACATAATATGCTCCTCGTATTTTCCGTCAACGTCCGGCAGAATCTTGTCGCCTTTCTTTATCTCTCGGAGTGTTTCGGACTTGGTTTCAATCGTCAGCCCGCTTTCCATCGGCGAGCCAAACACCTTGACCCAAACTCGGTCGCCGTCAACTCCGGTCATAATGTACAGCGGTGCGGGGGTGTTGTTGGTGAAAATGAGGTCGCTTGTCGTGTCGTTAACCATAGCGTCAAACGCAAGTGGTACGTATTTTACGGGCAATGAGTGGTTGTGGACTTCGTCAATTTGCACGTCGGCACGAATAAGTGCGTTGTAAAGCGTGGTCGAAGCTTGGCAGACGCCTCCGCCTTTGCCTTGGACGTATTCCCCGCCACTGATTATCGTCGCATCTTGGTAGTTGTCGCTGAACGTACGCTCGCCGGTGGTTTCGTTGAACGACACTTGCTGGCCCGGGAGGACTATCATACCATTAAACGCTTTGAGGGCGTAGGTTACGTTGTGTTTTCTGCCCGCTTGCGAACCTGCGACAGATGTCGAAAACTCGCTTCTGAGGGCGGTCGCTCCTTCTAGGTCCGATTTTTTTACGCTGGGCTCGATTGCCCTTGTGGGGATGGTTATAGGACTTGTGCGTTTGTGCTTGATGGTGTCTTTGATTAGGTTCGTAAGGCTTTCGACATCGACTTCTTGGCCTATTACTTCGTCTTGATAAACAAACACCTCGTCGCTTTCGGGCTGGAACACGACTTTGGCGTCGGTGGGGGCTATGTAAATCTCGCTGGTTATCGCTTGAAGGGTTTCGGTTAGGTTGTCTTTGAGGGTGTAGGTCTTTTCGCCGAAGGTTAGGTCAATTTCGTGGTCTTTAAGCACTCGCTCGCTAATAACTTGGTTGATGTTGGCGATGCTGTGGTCGTCCGGCATTTCGTCGTGCAGGTGGCTGGCTGGGGTGTTGATGGCGTTTGCGACAAAAATCGACACGCATAAAAGCATAACAATAAATCCCGTCGCTATTAAGCTGTAATATCTCTTATTTTTCATATTTTTTTACCTCTGAATGTTAGTGTGGTTGGTTTTTGACTTTTTATGCCCACTTTTTTATTTATTTTTTAATGCAAAAATTTTGTGCTTTCGCACTTCAATTTTTGGAAAATTATTTCGCCTCATCCGAGGCGAGTGGGCTACTCGCCCACACCCCGCCGAGGGAAGCCCCTCGGAAGGCATTGGCAGACTTCGTCTGCGGGTTTAGTACACCATAAGGCGACGCAAGTCGCCCAATGACTGGCGGTTAGAACATCCGGACATCGCAATTAGTAATCGCAAGTAGTAATGATTGAAAACAACTATTGCTTGTCGGCGTCCTATGCAAGGTGCCTCAGGCACCCGGGATGCAACGAACGTTCGTTGCCCGTCGCATTGCGACGGAACCCACCGCCCTCCAAGGCGGTATTTTGGTTGAAAATTCTTGGCGAGAATTCGCCGACTTTTCAAATTTA
>JAFYKO010000021.1 GCA_017537515.1 Clostridia bacterium
CCGGCAACGCAAGATTGTAGGAAATTTCACCACTTTCGCCAAGGACGGCGGTTCCAAACGTAAAGCAAACAACAAAACACGCACCGCCGATAAGAAGCGTTGTAAACAAAAAACAAACAAATGCAATAATATTTCTTTTAATAGTCCTCTCCCCAAAAGCAAGTATGCACATAAGGAGGCCTAGCCCCAATTTAAACAGCAAAAGCACGACGCCTTGAAGCGGTAAAATTAGGTTTAAAAACACAAAGCCCACCCCCACAAGACTGGAAATCACAAGCCTCAGGGGTTTTATGTGCAAACACAAAAGCTTGCCCGTAATAAGCAATATAAGAAAGTCTATAACAAAGTTATCAAAAAAAATATCCTCTACATAAACTTCCACGAGAACTATTTTAAATGAAAAGCAAGCAAAATCAAAATACTAAATTTGTCTAAAAAACAAGAAATCTTTTCCAAACCCACTATTTTTTGTCATAATAATTAAGAAATGATTAATTAATAATGAATAATTGAGGTTGGATTTATATGCCCCGATGAAAATAAAACCTTTTTCATAAACAAAAGATTATTTACCACTTCGCTTGTTTAGGCGTCTGGCAAGCCTCAGATTTAATGAATATTGAATAATGAATAATTAAGGTTTTATTTGTATTGCCCCGTTAAAAATCCAACCTTACCTCCTCACTCCTAACTCCTAACCCCTAACTCAACCCCCTCCCCTCTTTACAAACTCAAAAAACTGTGCTATAATACCCCCAAGGAGGCATTATGGAAAAACTCTATAAAGTGAAAAAGGCACTTTCACTCAATCATCACAAAGTCAAAAACAAAAACGTTATTCTTGTTTACGACTACGACAAAAACGGCGAACTAAACTTTTCAGTTGCCGAAATTATGGACGCACAAAAAGGTATTTACATCATCCTCAAAAACGGACAAATTGTTATCTCTGAGCCATTCGCTGGCGAAAGCAACACTGACATAGAAATCAAGGCTTACAGCGAACACGGTGGCGAAACAACAAGTTTCACCCAAAAAGCAGACTACAACCAGCTCCCAAGAACTGACAACGTGGTTTACTCTGTTTTGCATCACTTTCTCAGCAGTAAAACAAACAAGGTTTTCGGCGTTGTTGACAACTTCCACCACGTTACAGACAACAAACACTTCTATGCTTCAAACAACCTAGTTTTTGAAAATTATGGAACACTCAAAAAACCTTTTACAGCACAATATTTCGATAAAATGGGGCTGTTTAAACTCACAACTTCAAACGTAGATAAATGGCTTGAATTTGAAAGAGAATTCAACAAAATATTCAAACATTTTGTACATACTGGAAAAAACTATCTCAAAGAAGAAGAATGGAAAGTTGTTAGAGAAAACGCCAAACACCAAAAAGAACTCGACGACACAAGAAAAAGAATCCACGAAACATTTTGTAATGAAAAATAATAATTTAAAAGGACAATAAAAGTGAAAAACGAAAAACCAAAATCAACCGGCGTAATGGAATTTTACGCAAGACAAAAAAACATCGACATCAAGGCAATGATTCTCAAAATTGCGGGACTTAAAGAACTCGCACCCCACTCAACAATTTCAGAAGTTAACAACGGATACAGAATCACAAGTTTCAAACCCGTTCTCAAACAAGTTCAAGACGCTTGGACAGGCGAAATAACTTGTAGCAACTTTACATTCCGTATTGAAGTAAACGACTTTGGGTTTATGGTATTCTGCAAAGACGACGACAGATTTGCGTCTCCAGAAGAAATTTACGCCGACCTTTCAAGAATTTGGACCAACAATCTTTTAAAATTCGACAAAGAATTTATGCTTAAAGAGTTTGCAGAGATTCAAGAATACAAAAAGAATCAAGCAATTCAAAAATTCCTCAATCAACACTCTTCGTTTTATAGCAATGACCAAGAGTTAGGAATGAAAAATTAAGATTTCAATAAAAAAACAGCAACCTTTTTATCGGATGCTGTTTTATTATTACAACAACGGGGTTTACGTCAGTTGTTTTCGGATGACTTCAAGGGCACTTTTTTCTAGCCTTGAAACTTGTGCTTGGCTTATGCCGACTTCGTTTGAGACTTCCATTTGGGTTTTGCCCGAAAAGTATCTCATATTGAGGATTTCTTTTTCACGAGGGTTTAATTTGACAATAGCGTCTTTTAAGGCAATTATTTCAAGATAATTTTCGTCTGTGTTTTCGGTGTCGGAAATTTGGTCCATAATCCTCACAGTTTCGCCACCGTCGTTGTAAACAGGTTCGTTTAGACTTACAATTTCGCTTACTGCGTCGAGAGCGTAAGACAGTTTGCGAGGAGGAATTTCCAGCATTTCTGCAAGTTCTTCTACGCTTGGTTCTCTATGCTCTTTTTTTGTGTATTGTTCTTTGATTGTAAGGGCTTTATAAGCAATATCCCTCAAACTTCTTGAAACACGAATTGAGGTGTTGTCTCTAAGAAATCTTCGAATTTCGCCAATAACCATAGGAACAGCGTACGTCGAAAACCGCACGCCAACACTAACATCAAAGTTGTCAATCGCCTTCATAAGCCCAACGCATCCAACTTGAAACATATCGTCGGATTTGTCATTGTGCATTGAAAAGCGTTGCACGATGCTAAGCACTAGCCTAAGATTTGCAACAACAAATTGTTCTCGTGCGAGTTCGTCGCCGGTTTTGACTTTTTTCATTAGTTCTGTAAGTTCAGCCGGTTTAAGTTTTGGTAATTTGCTTGTGTCCACGCCACAAATAAAAACACGATTTGCCATAATATCTTTCTCCAAAAAATACTTGAATAAAGATATTTTTTACAATCGTATTTATTTTTATGCATTTATTTTTTTATTTTATTTGTTTTTATTTTTGGGTGTATGACCAACCTGCCAACTATGCTTTCAACTTGCGGAGTGTGTGCACAATCAAAAAAAACCTCATTTCTTAAAGAAACGAAGTTTTTTCTATTAAGCCTTAACATACAGTCCTTCCGCCACCCTATAAACTAGGGGTGTGTCAAGCCAGCTTTTTCGCTGAGTGTCAACGAAAATTAATCCGCTTGGAATGGAATTAGGGCCATAATGCGTGCACGTTTGATTGCGTTTGCGAGTTCTCTTTGGTGTTTACTGCAAGTGCCAGTTTGTCTACGAGGAAGGATTTTTCCTTTTTCTGTGATGTAGTGTCTAAGCATTGCAACATCTTTATAGTCAATAACTTTTGATTTGTTCACGCAGAATGCACAAACTTTTCTTCTGCCTTGTTTTTTGAATTTTTTGTATTCTTTTTCAACAGGCTTTTTTGCTTCAGCTTTAACTTCAGTTTTCACTTCTGCTTTAACTTCCGCTTGTACTTCTTTTTCTACTTCAGTCATTTTGTTTTGCTCCTTTTAATATTATTTTTCGTTAGCCATAAATGGCGTTTTAAATTTGTTTTCTTTAGAAAGGAAGAGAATCATCTTCGATTGGTTCGAGTTCAGAAACATCTTTCTTTTCAGTTTTTCCAGAGAATGGTGCAGGCATATTGTCGTATTCTGCACTTGCTGATTTTGAAGTCAAGAATTCAACTTCATCAGCGGTGATTTCTGTGATATAGCGTTTTGAACCGTCTTGTGCTTCATAAGAACGAGTTTGGATGGCTCCAATAACGCAACATTTGCTTCCTTTTCTAAGGTATTTTGCACAGTTTTCACCTTGTTGACGCCAAACAACGATGTTGAGGAAATCTGTTTCTCTTTCGCCATTGCTGTTTTGGAAACGTCTTGACACTGCGAGAGTGAAACGGCAAACTGCAATACCGCTGTTGGTGTTGATAAGTTCTGGGTCTTTTGTAAGGTTGCCGATAAGCATAACTTTATTCATAAAAATTTCTCCTTAATTTTTGCTGACAATCATTTTTCTTACGATTGGTTCGATAATGTTGAGTGCGTTTTCCAATCCACGAATTTCGAGAGGGTCAACTTCAAAGTTCATAAGAACATAAAAACCTTCGTTTTGGAATTGGATAGGGTAAGCAAGTTTTTTCATACCCCATTTGTCGATATTCTCAACACTTCCGTTTCTGTCTTCAACCATTTTTTGAACTTTTGCAATAAGTGCTTCACGTTGTTCTTCGGTTTGTTTTGCAGAAATAATGTAGAGCATTTCGTACTTTTTCAATCTAGAATTACCTCCTTTTGGACATATTTTGGTCAAGTTTTTCTTGACAAGGATGAATTTAAAAAAAATTCTGAGAAGATTATAACACATTTCTCTCAAAATTTCAAGGGTATTATGAAATTTTTTTGCAGAAATTTAAAAAAAACACCCATTTAGGGTGCAATATATCAAAGCAAAATGCAAATAACTCCGCCTTTGCCCTCGTTGACAATTCTTGTGAGGGTCTTTCTCATCTTCTGTTGTGCCTCTGCTGGCATAAGCACAATTTTGGACTTAATTCCATCGTTTACCATTGAATACAAGCTTTTTCCAAACATATTTGTATTCCAAACATTTTCTGGGTTTTCCTCAAACTCGCTGGCTAGGAATTTAACCATCTCTTCGCTTTGTGCTTGAGAGCCAACAATCGGGCTGAGTTCGGTTTCTACATCAACTTTCATAATATGCAAGCTTGGTGCACTCGCTCGAATCTTAACTCCATATCTCCCGCCTTGTTTTACAATTTGCGGGTCGTCAAGAACCATTTCTTCAGCGGTTGGAGTTACAACCCCATAGCCGGTTTGTTCCACCTGAGCAAGTGCCTCTTCAATCTTCTTGTATTCCCTGCGTGCATAGGCAAGTTCTCTGATAAGGCTTACAAGATGGAAATCATCACGAATTTCCTCACCGCATTGCTCTGAAAGAACCTTATAAAAGAGTTGTGGCTTTGCTTGAATCTTGATGCTTGCACTTCCCTCGCCGAGATTGATTTTGTCAATGCCAATAGGCTCAAAATCCTCACTTTGTGCGAAAAGTACAGCGTTTTTATCAATCTGTCCAACCTTTGAGATATCTTCACAAAACGCCCGAATTTCTGCAAGAATGTTTCCAATCATCTCATTTTCATAAGGTAAAGCCTGCATCCACTCTGGAAGGTCGACTTTGAGTGTACGAATCGGGAATTCCAAAAGCACTTTTTCAAAAATCTCTTCAATATCCTCTTTTTCAAGTTTTTTGACATCCATCGCAAGCACGCTTACATCATACTTCGCTTCAAGCCCTGCCCTAAGCGTTTCGACACTTTCGGATTTTGGCTTGGTTGTGTTGATAACGATTATAAACGGCTTGCCGGTCTTTTGCATTTCCGCAACAACTTGCTCTTCCGCCTCAACATAACTGCTTCGAGGAATGTCGTTAACACTCCCGTCGCTTGTCATCACGATACCAATAGTAGAGTGGTCTGTCATAATTTTTTTGGTTCCAAGTTCCGCAGCCTCAGAGAAAGGAATTTCCTTATCCGTCCAAGGAGTTTTGACAAGTCTTGGCTTATCGTCCTCTTTGTGGCCCATAGCCCCGGCAATAAGATAGCCCACACTGTCAATCATCCTAACTTTCATCTCAGCGTTTGCGACGTTTATCTTAACCGCCTCGCTTGGGACAAATTTTGGCTGGGTGGTCATAATTGTAAGCCCGTCTGCACTTTGAGGAAGTTCATCAATGGTACGTTCTTTTGCGTGTCTATTTTTAATGTTTGGCACAACCAAACATTGCATAAAATTACTGATAAAAGTCGACTTCCCGCAACGAACCGGCCCTACAACGCCAACATAAATATCCCCGCCCGTCCTTTCGTTAATGTCTTTATAAATAGAAAAGTTTTCCATTTTACCTCCAAAATTTAATGTAATATATGCCCCTCTATCAGCGATTATGCAAAACTCGTTGACTTTTCCTCTTTTGCTCACAATAACCACAATACTTGCACTTATTTTTGCTTTTTAAATAAGAAAGAAGCCTAAACACAGAAAAGAGAACCAAAAGAGAGGCGAAAACTATCATAACAACATTAAA
>JAFYKO010000022.1 GCA_017537515.1 Clostridia bacterium
CTGAGCCCAAGCTCCCACAAAATAATCGAAATCGCCGACTGCCCACTCTGTAACCCATCACTCAAAACCTTCCTCGAAACCGCTCGCCCACTGCTAAAAACCAACACCACAGTGCGCAACATCGTCATCCGGACAGTCGAAAACACTACCGCAATCACATTCGTAACCAACACAAGCCAAAAATTTAACCTAAAACCTTGGCTCGAACCACTAAAAGCCCAGTTCAGAAACTTGTCTGTATTCCAAAACATAAACACCAAAAAAACCAGCGAGGTTTTTGGCCCCAAATTTGTACATCTCTACGGCCCCAAAACCCAAACAATCCACTTTATGGGCATAAAATACAACGTCTCACCTTACGCATTTTTGCAAATTAACGACGCAGTCGCAAGCCAAATCTACACCGAAGTCCTAAACCACATCCCCCAAGGCTCAAACGTCATAAACGCTTACAGCGGTGCGGGACTACTGACCGCTCTGATTTCCAAAAACGCAAAACACGTCATCGGCATAGAAATCAACCCCGACGCCACTCAAAACGCCAACTGCTTAATGTCCGACAACAACATAACCAACGCCGAAAATATCTGCGGAGATTGCGCAAAACTCACTTCGGTTTTATATAAATTTTCAGAAAATAAATCAAAAATAATTAAAAATAATCAAAAAAATAATGTTTATAATAAAAAAATAAGCAAAAATTGCGAAATTATTGATTTTTCAGAAAATAATCTAAAAGACCAAAACAAATTTATTTTAATCGTAGACCCGCCACGAAAAGGCCTCGACACAGTATTTTTGGACGCCTGCATTAACGCTCGCCCAGAAAAGGTCATATATATAAGTTGCAACCCCGCAACACTGTCAAGAGACCTTAAACGCCTTTTGCCTTACTACAAAATAAGCCTAATTCAACCCTTTGATATGTTCCCGCACACAAAACACATTGAAACACTTTGCGTGCTTAATGTAAAATCTGTACAAAAATAAGAAAAAGTGTTGACATTTTACAAAAATATGTTAAAATAAAAAAACGGAGAAAACAAAAATGTTAGAACTTTTTATCACCAAAAAAAACTACGATATGGCGGAGTTTATCAAACAACAAGCACGCTATGTTGAAAACGCAAAAGTCTCAATCAGTCAAGAGGTTTTCGAAATCCTCTGGGATGATTGCCTAAAACTCAAAGGCAAGATTGACGTCAAACAACCCAAAACTTCAAGCCCGCACGCTATTGGGCTTTACAACTTTGTTTACACACACAAAAACAGCGACGGAGCCCTTGAAGAAATAAAGATTATTATCCGCAACGCAGGAGCAAAAAACCAGCCCGCAAAACGCTTGTTCATTGAAGCGATTTCTGCCGGAGATTTTAGGTTTATTGCAAGCAAATCACTTCTTGCCGAAAAAGTTTTTATTGACTTTCACCCAACTATCAAACAAGAACTTGAAGAAGAAAAAACGTTATAAAAATAAAAAAAATTTCCAAAAAACCCACTATCACACGGTTTTTAATATAAAAAAATTAATTAAATAGGAGAAAACTTATGAAATTACATCAAGCAGTAGCAAAAAGAATCTTGGAATATGGAGAAGCAAGAGACTGCTCGGTAAACAAAATCTGCGTAGCTTCAAACGTAACTCAATCAACCGTAAACGGACTATTTTCAGGCAGAAGCCAAAACCCAAAACTTGCAACAATTTACCATTTGTGCAACGGGCTTGGCATCACGCTTAAAGACTTCTTTGACAGCCCACTCTTTGAAAACATAGAGGAATAATTTATTCCCTCCCTCTATCAAACCAGCGAAGAATTTCAACCGATATCCATTTGGCTCGCACCCAATAGCAAACGTCAGGGCATTTTTATTTTAATAAATTCGTCTTGTTTACGGATGTTTTTTTATTTTTATTTTTTATGTTTTTTATTCTTAAATC
>JAFYKO010000023.1 GCA_017537515.1 Clostridia bacterium
CTTATTGCTGTGATTTTGGGTCTTATTGCACTTGTTGGCTTGGTTGTTGTTACTATTCTTAAACTTCTTAAAGTTAAAGTTCCAGCAACTGGCAAAATCGCTCTTGTTTGCTCAATCGTAGCTGCAGTTGCAGGCGTTTGTGTGCTTCTCTTCGGTCTTTTGTTCTGCGGTGCAAACACCGAAACAATTGACGTTGGTGGCACTTCTATTGGTCAAACAATGACTGGTGCAATTGGTCTCTACTTTGCTTTCGCTGGTCTTATTCTTGGTGCAGTTTCTGCATTCCTTACCAAAAAAAGCATCGAAGACTAATTTCTGAAAATCTCCCGCCTTGTCGGGGATTTTTTATTTTTTTCACAAATTGAAATAAAAACAATCAAAATAATTAAAAATATATTTGACATTGTGGGCTTTGAAGTGTTAAAATAGTTCTTGAAAACAAAAGGAGTGTTTATGCGTAAACTTTTGAAAAGTGTTAAATTTTGGATCATCGCTGTGGCTTCGGTGATTGTCATTGCTGGGGCGGGCGTGGGTATTCCTATGCTTGTCAACCTTTGGACTCCAATCTCAACACCAAAAAACCTTTGTGTTGTTTCAACCTCAAAAGCGACGTATGTTATGGTTGACGACACAAAAAACGCCGAAAAATACGAGTTTGTATTCTCGGCTTCTGGGCAAGATAACATTGTTCTCACAAGTCCTAGCAATGTTTTGGATGTTTCAAGCCTTCTTGACGGGTATTGCAATTATCAAATAAAGGCAAGGGCGATTGCAAAAGCGGGTTATGGCGACAGCGAGTTTACCAAAAACATTTCTTACAATTCCAAAATAAAAATACCAAAACCAACTCTAACTCTTGACGAAGAAAACAACAGGCTTTATGTTGCTTTGCACGAAAGCTATACATTTGAAGTCAACTTCACAGTTGAGTTGTATTATAACGGAGTTGTTGGTGGCGAGGCGTTGAAACTAACATCCATTAACCAGCCCGCAATTTCAGACAACCAGCACGGAGAATATTTGAATTTCTTTGACCTCAGCGTTCTTGGTGATGGAGAGTTTCAACTTGGAGTCATCATCATTCCAGACGACACAGAACATTTTGAAAAAAGCGATTTAACACTGCTTTAAAAAATCGCCTAACTCCTAATTCCTAACTCAATTCCGCTGAGCGTCGCTCAGCGGAATAAATTTATTCTAATGATTCCGGCTTGGCTGTTGATTTCGGCTGGGCTTTTTTTATTAGGCCGTCCTTGAGGTCTTTTTCTTTTCTTGGGGCGTAAGGTGCGAGGTATGAGGTTCCGTATTGGTTGTATGTGGCGAGGTGGTTTGCGAAGTATATCAGTCCGCCAACGATTCCTAAAATCCCTATTGTTCCGCCGATAATCAAGAACACGACACGAAGTAATGTCAGCTGTGCTATTTGGTCGGAGACGGTGTAGACGGATATGAAGCTGAGGGCGATTATTACGACTGCGGGGGGCGAGATAAGGCCGGCACTTACGCCCGTTTGTCCGAGAATCAACGCACCGACGATTGATGTTGCGAGTCCTAGGTATTGTGGAAGTCTCAAGCTTACTTCGTACAAAATTTGAAACAGCCCGACGTTAAACAGGCTTTCGACAAAAGGTGTGAAGGGCAGGCCTTCGGTGGTGTTTGCGATTGTTATCAAAAACCGCAGTGGCAAAACTTTGTAGTGGTAAAGCCGGAGTGCGAGGTAAGTTCCGGGGAGTATTGCTGAAATAAATACACCTATTAGGCGAACGACTCGAATAAATGAGGCGTAAACCGAGTTTGAGTAATAGTCGTTGGAGTTTTGCAGGTCTTCAAATATCAAAAACGGGAGAGTCAGCACGACGGGTGAGCCGTCGACGATTATGGCGACTCGGCCTTCCAGCATTTTGGCGGTGGCGATGTCGGGTTTTTCGGTTATGCCTGTACGTTTGAAGATTTTTGCACCTTCTTGGAAGTAGCCTACTATGTAATTGCTGTCGACGACGCCGTTTATTTTTATGCTTTGTATTTTTTGGCAGATTTTGTCGACGACTTCTTGTTTTGCTACGCCTTTGAGGTAAGCGACGAATACTTTTGTTTGGGTGTGTTCGCCGACGGTGAAGTTTTTGATTGTGAGGTTTGGTGTTGCTAGGCGTTTTCTTAGCATTGCGATGTTGGTTTCTATGCTTTCGACGAAGCCGACACGTGGGCCGTAGATTACGGCACTTGTTGGTGGTTCGCTTGGGCTTCGTTTGGGGAAGTTTTTGATATCCGCACAGACTGCCTCGTTTTCTCCGTCGACGAAGACTGCGACTGCACCGCCGATTACGCTTTCGAGGAGTTGTTTGTCTTTTTCTTCTTCGTTGTTGCCGGTTATGTCGTCTAGGTCTGCGGTTGCGAGGATGTTGTTTCGTATCTTTTCGATGGTGATTTCGGTTAGGTTTGTGCTTGTGAGTGGCAGAAGCACCATTTCGGCGAGTAGTTTGTCGTCGACGAGGGTTTTCAAGTAAAATACAGTAACTTTCTTGCCCTTGACGTCGAGTGTCTTGTCGACCACGTCGAACGAGCCTCCCAGCCTCTCCCTAAAATACTCAACATTCCTCTCGCTCTCTTTAACCATTTTCCCTCCTTTTTCTATTTATTTTGTATAATTTTCTTTTTTTTATTTATGAAAATTCCGCCTCTCTACCGAGCCGGCGGAAATTATCCCTCACTTTCAATATCTTTTGGCGATATGCTTAGCAGGAAGAACGCCCGTCGGGGAAGCCCCCGTTGGCATTGGC
>JAFYKO010000001.1 GCA_017537515.1 Clostridia bacterium
AAATTCACAAAAATATCGCTTATTTCGATTTGTTTTTTAGAAAAGTCCCAGATAATGGCAGTTTTGTTATTGCCAACGGCGTGAAAAAATGTGCGGAATATTTAACGCAATTCCATTTCGATGACGAAGATATAAATTATTTAAAAAGCTTAAACCTCTTCACAGAGGAATACTTGAAAGAACTTGCAAAAACAAGATTTACTGGGGATATGTGGGCGGTTGAGGATGGGACCATAGTTTTCCCAAATGAGCCAGTAATCACAATAAAAGCCCCACTGCTTGAGGCTCAACTTATTGAAACAGCATTGCTTTTATACTTTAATCGAGCAAGTTTAATAACAACAAAAACAAACCGAATAGTAAGAAGTGCCAAGGGGCGTGCTGTTATGGAATTTGGTTCACGTCGAGCCCAAGGCGAAAATGCAGCGATTGACGGTGCAATGGATGCTTACATTGGCGGTGCAAGTGGCACCGCTTGCACGCAAACAGGGAAGGAATATGGAGTTCCGGTGCTTGGAACAATGGCACACAGTTTTGTGCAAAGTTTTGACACCGAATTTGAAGCGTTTAAGGCTTATGCGGAAAGTTTTCCCGACTCTTGCACTCTGCTTGTGGATACATACAACACACTTAAATCTGGCTTACCAAACGCAATAAGAACTTACAACGAAGTTCTCAAGCCACTAGGAAAAAAACTTGCTGGAATTAGGATAGATAGTGGCGACTTGGCTTATTTGTCAAAAAAGGCAAGAGAAATGTTGGACGATGCCGGCCTGCAAGACGCAAAAATAGTTGTTTCAAACTCTTTGGACGAAAATGTCATAAACTCCCTACTCCTTCAAGGGGCACCTATCGACGCATTTGGGGTCGGCGAAAATCTCATTACTGCAAAATCCAATCCCGTTTTTGGAGGAGTGTATAAACTTGTTGCAATAGAAAAAAATGGCAAAGTAGAGCCAAAAATAAAAATTTCAAACAACAAGGAGAAAATTACTAACCCTCATTTCAAACATATTTATAGGCTTTACGACAACGAAAATAATAAATTAATCGCTGATGTGCTTTATGTTTACAACGAAGAAAAGCCAAAAGGCACAATACTTTTAAATCACCCCGACAAAGAATGGGTGAAAAAAGAAATAAAGAACTTCAAAGCCATAAACCTAAGAAAACAAATGATTCAAAATGGTGAATTAATCCACAAATTCCCAACTCTTGAGCAAACTCGGGAGAACGTAAAAAGAGAACTAAACACGCTTTGGGATGAGGCACTAAGACTTGAAAATCCGCATACATACAATGTGAATCTATCGCAAAAACTCACAAAAACCAAACAAGAGTTATTGCAAAAAACGTCTGATGAATTTAGTAAATAAAATAATAAAAAAATAATTAAACACAATATTTTTCGAGTTTAATTATTTTTTTACAATTATGTATAATTATTTATTTAATATTTTAGCAATTTCGGGTTTTATGCTTAACCAAAGTTCACGCAAATTTTCATAAGACAAAACTTCTTCAACCTTATCGAATTCAACCCAAACTAGGTCGTGCACTTCAAGACTCTTGTTGTCGCTTGGGCCATTGTCCAAACCTACATACAAATAAGACTCACACTCTTCGCCTTGAGGGGTGGTATAGTTATTTATAATTGGCTTTATACCAGTCAATACCACATCTCGTTTTGTTTCTTCTTGCGTTTCGCGAACTGCACATTCCTCAAGCGTTTCGCCCGGTTCAAGATGCCCCTTGGGGAAAGAATAATCCTTTTGTTCTGTGCGGTAAATCAAACCAATATTCCCCGTTTCTGCATTTACCAAAAACACACCCGCTTTTTTTGTTTTCATAACACTACTCCTATTGTTTAAGTATATCACATCATAATTCTTTTTGCAAGCACCAAAAACAACAAACTTCTTGACTAAGAAAATTATTAGTGATATACTATTTTAAAATAGGAGGACTTTATGTTAAAAGAAATAAAAGATTATTACAACCTTGCAGATTGCGTTAAGAAATACAGCGAGGATATTGAAACTGTTGGATTATGGAATTCAGAAAAACATATTTTCAAAAAATATTTAAAGCCTACATACAAGATATTGGACGTGGGTTGCGGGGCTGGTCGAACCACAATAAATTTATATAAAGACGGCTTTAAGGATATTTTGGGTTTAGATATTGCCAACAATCCAATAGAGTACGCCAAAAATTATTGCAACCAAAATAGCCTTGATTTAGATTTTGTTGTAGGAAGTGCAACGGAATTAGAATTTGAAAACGATACATTCGATGCAGTCATATTTTCATATAATGGACTTGTTTGCATACCTGGGGCAGAAAACCGTTCAAAAGCCGTACGAGAAATTTGCAGGGTTTTGAAACCAAATGGACTTTTCATTTTTACTGCACAAGATAGGGCCAATGAAAAATTTAAGCAATTTTGGATTGAAGAAAAACAACGCTGGGACACGAACACCCAAGATGAAAAACTTGAAAAATACGGAGACAGATATTTACTTGATGAAAACGGTCATATGAGTTATATCCATATTGCAAGCATTTCTGAAATACAAGAATTATGTGAAAGTAATGGTTTTGAAATTATTGAAAAAGTCAACAATCTTGAAATAGGAACTCCAGACGAAATCAAACGAGAAACAATCTTCTGGGTTGTAAGAAAAAAATAAGCGTGATGCTTGTTTTTTTTGTTTGTTGATTTTGCCAAAAAGTCAATGAAATCGTGCTTTGCACGATGAAATCCTCATTCCATTCGGATGAAATCTTCAGCCTAAGGCTTCAGATGAAATTAAATCCGCCTCCATCAACCTTGCGAAGCAAGATTTCATCATATTTATGATTTCACCCCACGCAGTGGGATTTCTTCCGCCTTTTGGCGGATTTAGTTGAAAAAAACACACATTTACCAAACGGCAAATGTGCGTTTTTTTCTGGTGGGAAGGGACGGATTCGAACCATCGAAGTCGGAGACGACGGATTTACAGTCCGTTGCATTTGACCACTCTGCAACCTTCCCATATTAAAAGCCCCCTAAATGCCTTTTGACACTTAGGTGGCATTTGGAGCTGGTGATAGGAATCGAACCTACAACCTGCTGATTACAAGTCAGCTGCTCTACCGTTGAGCCACACCAGCATAATAAATCTTCCCG
>JAFYKO010000024.1 GCA_017537515.1 Clostridia bacterium
CTACTTATTGCCAGTCATCTTGGGAGGAAGTTACAAAAATAGATATAGCGGCAGAACCAGAGAGTGGCTATCATTTTGTGAGATGGAGTGATGGTTCTACTTCTTCCGAAAGGACAATAACAATAAACGACAATATGACATTAAAGGCGATTTTTGCGCCAAATAGTTGACGAAATTCAATAAATTTCCGCTTTTTAAAGCGGATTTTTTATTGAAAAAAATATTGATTTCTTGCGATTTTTTTGTATAGTTGGTCTTTGAAAAAATATTTTTTTGAATTTTGCGTTTTTAGTTGATTTTAGTTTTTATTGTAGTATACTAATAACATATATAACAATATTGCTGTGCAATATGTTAATAAAAAAAGGAGAATTTTATGAAAGTTAAAAACTTATTGCCAGTTGTATTTGCGATATTTCTTTTACCTTGCGTTTTTGCGTTTACAGCTTGTGACAGCAAAGACAAGGTAACTGACGTTCGTGTGACTGGTGCAAAAGCTACTTTCCAACTCGGCGAGCAATTTTCTTTTGGCGACGAGATTCTTGTTGAAAAACAAATAAACAACAAGACTTGGAAAGAAGTTCCAGTAAGTGAGTATTCGTATGACGAAGTCAATTCAAACTTCAACAAAGACGTTGCAGGCACTTACACTATTTACATAACTATAGATAAAATCGACCAACAACCATCATATACAGTTACAGTTGAGAAGGGGACAACAGCTTTTGTTTCTATTAGTCCTCTTGATGCAACTTACGGACAACTTCTTGCCGATGTGCAGTTGCCACAAGGTTATACTTGGGTAACTCCATCACTTCAAGTTGGCGATGTAACCGACAGCAATGGTCGTGCGTTTGATGTTATCTACGTTAAAAACTCAAATTATCATCCAGTAACTGGACAAGTTTCAGTTGTGGTTCAAAAAGCAACTCCAGAATTTGTTGCTCCAGAACCTATTACAACAACTTGGGTTTCCACAATGACCAAACTCGAATCTATTACTCTTCCAGCAGGTTATGAATGGGCGAGCCCACAAGCCTACCTTGGAGATGCGACAGACAGCCAAGGTAAAGAGTTTGATGTTATTTACACAAAATCCTCAAACCACAATCCAGTTGAAGGGAAGGTTAAGGTTATTGTTGAAAAGGCAGATGGAGTATTTTATTCATTGCCAGGTGCATTAAAGGCCGTTTATGGACAAACACTTTCAAATATCCCTTTGCCTAGCAATAATAACGAATTTTATGTTTGGGCAGACCCAAACCTTTCTGTTGGTGATGTAACTGGCAACGGCACCAGACAGTTTCAAGTTATTTTCACGCTTAAAAATCATAAACCTGCAACAGGTATGGCTTCTGTTCGAGTTAATCCAGCACCAGCACTTCCATTTGTTGCAATAGACCCGGTTACTGCAGAATATGGGCAAACTCTTGCTGACGTGCAATTACCAGCAGGCTACACTTGGGTTGATGAAACTCAAAGCGTTGGTGATGTAACAAGCGAAGGTAGAGAGTTTGCGGTTTATCACCAACCAAACCCAAATTATGAAGCATCAAGCGGTGAAGTAACTGTTATAGTTACAAAAGCGACTCCACAAATTCTTACAAGACCGCAAATTCCAAGTGGTGTGACTTGCTACTTGCCAGTTGGAGATACTCCAATTGTTGGTGGCAAGGCTGTAAATGCTAAAAATGAAGAAATTGAGGGAACTTTCGTTTGGGAAAATCCAAATGCTGCTGCAACCTCATTTGTAAATAAAAGTGCACTTACCATCAAGTTCGTTCCAAATGATACTGAAAATTACGCAGAAGTTACAGGGATGAATACACACATAAGCAGCCTTGTTGTAAATCCTTGCGACATAAACCTTATTCCAAACAAACTTATTTCTGTGAATTCTGCTTACTATAAAGGTGAAGAAGTTGAACCATATGTACAACTAAAAGCAAAATTTGCAGGAAACACCAATTTTAGTATCATAGGAGTTGACAACTATACTGTATCTTATTCAAATAATATCGATATAGGATATGGCAAAGTTACTCTTACAGGTAAAAATTGTTTGACTGGCTCTGCTTCAGCTCTTTTTGAAATTAAACCTGAACTTGTTTCTTATACTTTGGATAAAGATTACACTATTGAAATCTACAAAGAAGAATTAAATGGCTTGTCAAGTGAAGA
>JAFYKO010000025.1 GCA_017537515.1 Clostridia bacterium
GCCCCCACTACAAGCAATCACTGGGCGGGGCGGAGTGTGGGCTCAGGGGGCAACTTGTTGCCAGGGAGCCTGCGCCCGCCCCTATTATCCCAAAACCTCAAAAACACTTGACTTTTGCAAATAAATATATATTATATAAGTATTATTCTATATAATAAAGTAAATTAGGAGAAATATGAAATACACAGTAAAAGAAGTAAAAAGAATATTTTTAGACTACTTCAAAAATCACGAACACAAACAAATTAAAAACAGTTCAATCATTCCAGAAAATGTCGACAGCCTGCTTTTTATTAACGCAGGAATGGCTCCAATCAAAAACGTTTTCACAGGCCAACAAATTCCAGAAAGCAAACGTATGTGCAATATGCAAATTTGTATCCGTACAAACGATATTGACAGCATCGGCGACCGCCACCACCTCTCAAGCTTTTGTATGCTTGGAAGTTGGAGCGTAGGCGACTATTTCAAAGAGGACGCAATTCGCTTTGCAACAGACCTTTTGACAAACCACTTCAATATCCCAATTGAAAAACTTTATGCAACAGCATTCAGCGGAGACGAAAAACGTGGTATCCCAGCCGACACAGACAGCGAAATTTATTGGAAAAAAGTCGGCTTCAAGGATAACCAAATTGTCAAATGCGGATTTGAAGATAACTTTTGGAGAATGGGCGACGGTGAAAGCCCTTGCGGTCCTTGTACAGAAGTTTTTTATGATACAGGTGCAGAACACGGCAAGTCTTACGAAGAAAGCGGTTATTTCGACGATAAAAAACGCTATATCGAAATTTGGAACGCTGGCGTGTTTATGCAGTATTTACAAAAAGAGGACGGAACCTACACAAACCTTCCATTTAACAGCGTGGATACAGGTAGTGGACTTGAACGCCTTGTAATGACCCTAAATGGTTTTGATAGCGTTTACGAAACAGAAGTTTATAAACCAATTTTGGAATTTGTCGCACAAAATGCAAAAACCCCAAACACCCAAAGTTTGAGAATAATCGCCGACCATATAAAAACCAGCGTGCTTATTCTCAATGCGGGAATTGAGCCAAGCAACGCAAAACGTGGCTATGTTTTGAGGAGATTATTGCGTCGTGCAATTCGCCATATCCGTACAATCGGTGCAGAGCCTTCGCTTATTTTAGAGGTGGCTAAACGCACAATCGACAACCTTATTGAGTGCGATATCGCCCCAGATTGGAATTTCAGCAAGGAAGAAATTGTTGCAAAAATTATGCAAGAAAACGACAAATTTTCAAAACTTTTGGGCAATGGTTTGAAGGAATTCAACAACTTTATTTCAAGAGAAGAAAATATTGAAAGTGGGGAATTGAAGCCAGAGCTTGTGTTCAAATTGTATGATACTTTCGGTTTCCCTTTTGAAATGACAAGAGAACTTGCGGAAGAGAATAATATTAAGGTAAACGAAGAAGAATTCAACAAACTTTTTGAAAAACACAAAGAAGTCAGCAAGGGGGATATAGGCAAGGTGTTTAAGTGCGGTCTAGCCGAAACCAACGAAATTACAACCAAACTACACACCGCAACCCACCTTTTGCAAGCGGGCCTTAAAAAGGTTCTTGGCGACCACGTTTCTCAAAAGGGAAGCAATATTACAGATGAAAGATTGCGTTTTGACTTTAATTTTGAAAGAAAAATGACACCTGAAGAAATAAAGGCGGTTGAAGATTTTGTAAATGACGTAATTTCTAAGAACGTGCAAGTCGTGAAGGAAGAAATGAGTTATGAAGACGCACAAAAATCTGGTGCGTTGGGATTGTTTGCAAACAAATACGGCGATGTGGTTTCTGTTTATACAATCGGCGAATACTCAAAAGAAATTTGCGGAGGACCACACGCAGAAAACACCGGCGACCTTGGAAAATTCAAGATTGCGAAAGAAGAAAGTAGCAGTGCCGGAGTAAGAAGAATCAAAGGCATACTTAATTAATTCCGCTTCGCTATGCTCGGCGGAATTGAATTAGGAGTTAGGGGTTAGGAGTGAGGAGTTAAGGTTTTTTAATTAAAAAATAAAAATTTTTAAAAAAATTAAAAAAAGTGTCGAAATTTAGTTGACAAGGGTGTATTGAATTTGGTAAAATGGGAATGATAGGATAGAAGTCTATCAGAAGAATATGTGGCGGGCGAGACGTTACTCCGCTTTCAGCGTGCAAACGCC
>JAFYKO010000026.1 GCA_017537515.1 Clostridia bacterium
GCAACTGCTGTTATTAATTCAGTAAAAATCACCTTTGACGACCAAGGTGGCCTCGGTGGTGCTGGACAAGCGGTATATAACTATGGTGCGGAAATGGACGACATTACAAGCTTGCCAACAAAAGAAGGCTATGATTTCCAAGGTTATTATACACTTGCAAATGGTGGTGGGGCTAAATACTATGACGCAAACGGAAACACGAGCGAACGTTGCCACTTCACAGAAGATGCAATCCTTTACGCATATTGGGCAGGCAAAACATATTCAGTTTCTTATAATTCAAACCTTCCAGAAGGATTTGAGGGTGGAAACTTATCAGAAACTTCAACCGATGTTGTTTTTGGAGATGCTTATCCAACACTTGCGATTTGGACAAGTAACCCAACAAAAACAGCATACAACATTTCATTCAATGGTTGGTTCTTTGAGGCAGTCGGTGGAACAAAAATATCTGATACAACTATTGTTGAAATAGCAGACAACCACACAGTTTATGCCCAATGGACAGTTACACCAATTGACTATACAATCACATTCTCAAGTGGCGTAGGCTACACCATCACAGCTACAAAAGACGGGCAAAACTTCCTAAGCGGTGGCGTTGTTAATATCACAGACGAAGTTGCGTTTGATATCACTCCAAACACCGGATACGAAAACGCAGTTCTTTCGGCTAGTGGTGAAAAACGCAGTTTTGAAAATAATATATTAAGCAACGTTTATGAAAATATTACAATTTCAGGTTCAGCAACTCCAATTGTTTATAATATTGTTTACAACCTTGATGATGGAGATGTAAGCATTGCCAATCCAAATACCTACACAATTCTAGATGAATTCACTTTGAACAACCCAAGCAAATATGGTTATGACTTTATTGGCTGGACTGGTTCAAATGGGGATACACCTTCACTTGTTGTTGCAATAAACAAAGGAACGTATGGCGACCTTGAATACACCGCAAATTATCAGTTAACTCCTGCGATAGCACCAATTATTGCAACACAGCCAACAGACGGAATAACACCTTATGGCGAAAGCATTACACTTTCAGTAAATGTGCCAAGCATAGATTTACATATTATAACCTATCAATGGTATAAAGACGGAATTGAAATCGCTGGCGCAACAGAAAATACATTTACAACTGACTCAAGTATCCCAGCGGGCGAAATAAATGAATACTATGTAAAAGTTACCGCAACAAGAGAAGATAACAACTTGTCGGCATCTACAGATTCTGACGTGGTAAGCGTTGAAATTGAATACCTTGATTTCGAAAATGTTGATGTTCAAGGTGCATACGATAATATTTACACTGGTGAAATTAGAAGTATCATCGCAACTACGACAACCGCTGATGCTAAAATTGAATACAGCCTTGACAATGCTTTGTGGCAAGAAAACACATTTGATTTTGTAAACGCGACAGATGGCCCTCAAACTGTTTATTGGAGAATTACAAAAGCAAATTACAACACTCAAACCGGTTCGGAAACAATCAATATTACTCAAGCACCAAATGGTTGGGTGAAAGCTCCAAACATATCAGGATGGATTTATGGAAGCCCTAATACTCCAACTGCTCAAGCGACATTTGGGGAAGTAGTTTTTACTTACTCAATAAAAGGTGCAAATGATTTCAGCACAGAACTTCCAAGCAATGTAAATGAATACACAATGAAAGCGGTTGTTGCAGAAACAGCAAACTTCGAGGGCATTGAAACACAAGTGGACTTCAAGATAGAACAAAAAGAAGTTGGCTTGATTTGGGGCGAAACTTCATTCACTTATGACGGAACTTCAAAACTTCCAACAGCCGAGGCAACAGGACTTATTGACGGAGATTCTTGCGATGTTGTTGTAAGTGGCGAGCAAACAGAAGTCTCTGCAACTCCTTACACAGCAACCGCAGTATCACTTACAAATCCAAACTACAAACTTCCAAACGAAGTTACGGTAGAATTCTCTATTTATTATGAGAGAATAACCGGCATAACCGTTCTTTCTTACACAGGCGTTTATGACAAACAACCTCATAGCGTAACCATTCAAGGTGCACTTGCGGGTGATGTCATTTCATACAGCCTTGATGGGGGTGAGTATACTACAGAAGAAATCACTCGTACAGATGCTGGTTTGACTACACTTTATATTAAAGTAAGCAGAACAAACTTTGCAGATTTTGTGAGCGAGCAAGTTTCAATTGAGATTACTCAAGCCACAATCGAAATACCAACCGCAGATTTAAGAAACTTTACATACACCGGCGAAGTTTTGACATACGAACCACAAGGCTTTGATTCAGAAACAATGGTTATTTCTGGAAATGAGCAAACCTCGGCAAACGAAACTGGTTATGAAGTTGTGGTATCAATTAAAGACAAAACAAATTACACTTGGACGGACGGCGATCAACGAGATATAACCTTTGTGTTTGTTGTTGCTAAGCTTACTCCAGTTGTAAATTCAGAACCAACATTCTCAGATGTTTATTCTGGACAACGCTTGGAAGATGTCCAAATTTTGGGTGGGGATGTGTCTGTTGACGGAGCATTCACATGGCAATATCCAACAACAATTCTCGTAAATGGCGAAAATAAAGTTAATATCGTCTTTGAACCAACAGACTTTGCAAACTGCAATATGCTTGTTTATGAAGTTACTGTCGAAGCAAGCCAAATTACTCTTATATTTGATGTAAACAACGATGAAATCGGTATGGTTTCGCAATCAAGTATTGTCGTAGATTATGGCACCTTGTTGTCAATAAGCGACCATATAATTTTGGTTGGTGGCACTGAAATAACCGCAGTTGCAAAAACCTTTGAAGATGTTTTTGTAACATTCACAGATTGGAGCGGTGTTAATTCAGGTGCAATCCAAGGGCCAATATCAATCACTGCAAACTTTGAAATTTCTGGCATTATTGCAAGCATTACTGCAACAAACTATTACAACCAAAACACTAATAATATTATTGGTGGAGGTGTTGAGTTTGACGGAATTACTGAACAAGAAACCCAATTTGCAGTTGGCGATGAAATAAAAATTATTGCAAGCCCAGAAACTGGATATTCTCTTAAACACTGGCTTGTAAATGATATCGAAACTCCTTCAACATCTGAAAATACTTTGATATTAACAGCTGGTGAAGAAGGCTTAGAAGTTGTTGCGGTTTTCGTTGGAAATAATGTAAAACTTGTACTCAACACTGGCGACAACGCAGACCTTCAAAACACAGTTGGAGGCAACTTGGATGGAGATTATTATCACGTTGGTGATGTGATTGAAATCAATGTGTTGCCAAATGAGGGCTACTTATTCCAAAATGGATGGACTCACTCACTCAATGGTGAAATTCAAGGGCCGACATACACATTCACAAGCGAAGATGCTGAAGCTGGGCAAATCACCTTGACTGCAATAACTTTTGCGGAAGTTATTACTGTTGATTTTGAAATTACTTCCGGAGGATATGCTTTTGTAGATGCGCAAACTTGGGATGAAGAAAATACATCTTATACAATAGAATATACAAGCGATATCCAGTTTGGTATATTTTCATATGAAAGATACGCCTTCTCTTCTGGTAGTGTTAAGGTTGACAATGGGGAAGCAATTAATATTGTAGTTTACCTAACAGAAAACAATGCGACTATTCCAAACGCAGATTTCAAGCGTGCAACCACAATTACTATATCTCTTAACTTTGCGGAACAAAAATGGACTGACTTTGTTCTCCAAAATATGATAACAACCGAAGGCACTGACCCTGACTTTACCTATAAAGTTATGTCTGAATACGAGTTTGAAGGCGACGGAACAAAGAAGAATCCATATAAAATCAGTTCTGTATCACAATTCGCACTTTTGAGCTTTATCATAAACAACAACATCGTTCAAGAAAACGCAGAAAAGACATTGTACAATACTCCAGAAACATATTATTTGGTTGAAGGAGAATACGACTTTTCTGAAAGATTCTGGATGCCTATAGGAA
>JAFYKO010000027.1 GCA_017537515.1 Clostridia bacterium
AATGCAGAGCTTGCAGAACTTGCAAGACTCGTAGAGACCGCAGGAGCAGATGTTTTGGGGCAAACATACCAATTTGTCAAGGAAATAACCCCCGCAACACTTATCGGAAGCGGAAAGGTTGAAGAAATAAAACAGCAAATCGAAGAACTTGGTGTAAACCTTGTTATTGTCGACGCAAATCTTTAGGGCTCTCAGCAAAAAAACCTTTCTGAAATTTTTAATTGCAAAGTCATCGACCGTATGGGCCTCATACTCGACATTTTCGCAATGCGTGCAACCACTCAAGAAGGCAAACTCCAAGTCGAACTCGCACAACTTAAATACTCCTTGCCAAGGCTTTCTGCACTTTCGGGGACAAGTGGAAGGTTTGGTAGCGGTGGCGTTGGCACTCGTGGGCCGGGCGAAACAAAACTTGAACTCGGCAGAAGAAGGGTTGAAGATAGGATTTTGATGTTTGAAAAAGAGATAAAGAAACTCAAAAACCAGAGAGAACTCAAACGCCAAAATAGATACAACTCAAACAAGAAACAAGTTGCAATCGTGGGCTATACAAACGCAGGCAAAAGCACGCTTTTAAACCTAATTTCAAAAGCGGGGATTTACGCCGACGACAAACTGTTTGCAACGCTTGAAACCACTTCAAGAAACGTGTTTTTAACACCAGAGGTGCAAATAATCTTGACTGATACGGTTGGTTTTATCAGCAAACTCCCTCACGAACTTGTGGAAGCGTTTGCCTCAACACTCGAAGAGGCGAAAAACGCAGACCTTATTCTTCACGTAGTTGACGTTTCAAACAAGGACTATAAACTTCAAATAGAAACCGTCAATGAAACATTAAAGAAAATAGGTGCAAGCGAGATTCCGCAAATTATTGCCTACAACAAATGCGACAATCTTAAAACCCCAATCGAGATAAAAAGCAATGAAGTCTTAATTTCAGCCAAAAACAACACCGGCATAGACAAACTCAAAGAAAAGATTGTTGAAATATTGTCAAATAATTAGCTTATTTTGTTGCAAAAAATGTGAAAAAATGGTATAATTGATATATTATTTTAAGGAGAAATTATGAATATAACACAAGCATTATCTGCTGAATTTAATATAAAGTATGACTATGCACAAAACATTATCAACCTTCTAGACGAAGGATGCACAATCCCATTCATTTCACGTTACAGAAAAGAAATGCACGGAAGTCTTGACGACCAAACAATCAGAAATTTTGCTGACAGATTGGGATATCTTCGCAATTTCGAAAAGAGAAAAGAGGATATTATCAAACTTATTACAGAACAAGAAAAAATGACCCCAGAGATTTTGGCAAGCATTGAAAAGGCAAACACCCTCACAGAACTTGAAGACATCTACCGCCCATTCAAGCCAAAACGTGAAACTCGTGCAACAAAGGCTGTTGCAAAGGGCCTTCAACCTCTTGCGGAAAGCATCTTAAGACAAGAAACAAGTCAAACCCTTGAAGAACTTGCAAGGCCTTTTGTAAACGAAGAAAAAGGCGTTGGCAGTGTCGAAGAGGCCCTTGCGGGTGCAAGCGATATTATCGCCGAAAACATAAGCGACGACGCAGAACTTAGAAAGAAACTTCGTGAGTTCTTGTTTCAAAGTGGCATAATCGAAACCGCTTTAAAAGAAAAAACCAACGACAAAACCCCAATTTATGAGACCTACGCAAACTTTAAAGAAACTGTGAAAACCTTGCCAAGCCATAGAATCCTCGCAATCAATCGTGGCGAAAATGACGACTGCTTGAAAGTCAGCCTCAAAGTCAACGAGGAAAAATGTCTTGAAATAATAACAAAACACCAAAAAGCAAAAGTCGTGGGCAGTCCTTACGAAGAATACTTGAAAAACGCCATTGCCGACAGCTTTGATAGACTTATCTTCCCAAGTTTGGAAAGAGAACTCAGAACAAACCTCACCGAAACCGCCAGCGAACAAGCCATTAAGATGTTTGAAGTCAACTTAAAACCACTTCTTATGCAACCACCACTCAAAGACAAGATTATCCTCGGGCTTGACCCAGCGTACAGAACCGGTTGCAAAATTGCAGTTATCGACCAAAACAGCAACGTTATTGACACAACGGTTATTTACCCAACCCCACCTCACAACAAAATCGACGAGGCAAATAGGATTATTACAAACCTTGTGATAAAGGACAAAATCGATGCAATTTCGATTGGTAACGGAACAGCCAGCAAGGAAAGTGAAGTCTTTGTTGCAAACCTTATCAAAACCCTTCCAAGAAAGGTTGAATATATGGTGGTAAACGAAGCCGGTGCGAGTGTTTACAGTGCGTCAAAACTCGGTGCGGAAGAATTCCCAAGCTTTGACGTGTCTCTGAGAAGTGCTGTTTCAATCGCAAGACGCCTCCAAGACCCACTTGCAGAATTAATCAAAATCGACGTTAAGTCAATCGGCGTTGGGCAGTATCAACACGATATGCCACAAAAACGCCTCACCGAAGTTTTGGATGGAGTTGTTGAAAACTGCGTAAACTCTGTCGGCGTCGACCTAAACACAGCAAGTTATAAGCTTCTTGAGAAAGTGTCAGGCTTGAACTCTGGTATCGCAAAAAACATTGTTGAATATCGTGCCCAAAACGGAAAATTCACCGACAGAAGCGAACTCAAAAAAGTCAAAAAACTTGGCGACAAGGCATTTGAACAATGTGCAGGCTTCTTGAGGATTCCAAACGAGAAAAACATTCTCGATAACACAGGCGTTCACCCAGAAAGTTATCCAGCAGTCCAAAAACTCTTGAAACTTTTTGGCCTTAAAGAGGAAGATATCGGCACCGAAAAATTTGCACATATCGAAAAACTCGTCCAAGAAAAAGGCGTGGACAATGTCGCAAAAGAATGTGGAATCGGAAGCCCAACGCTACTCGACATCATAAAAGAACTTCTAAAACCCGGCAGAGATATTCGAGACGAACTTCCAAAACCAGAACTCAGAAGCGATATTATGAGTATGGAAGATTTAAAGGAAGGGATGATTCTTAAAGGCGTCGTAAGAAACGTAATCGACTTTGGTGCGTTTATTGACATCGGCGTGCATCAAGATGGACTCGTTCATATTTCCCAAATTTGCGACAGATACATCAAACACCCAAGCGAAGAATTGACCGTAGGGCAAAATGTTGAAGTCAAGGTTTTGGGCGTGGACCTTGCCAAGAAAAGAATCTCACTCACAATGAGGTTTGACAAAGAATAAAATAAAAAATACTAATTTTTAATTAAAAATAATTAAATTTTAGT
>JAFYKO010000028.1 GCA_017537515.1 Clostridia bacterium
CAAGGTCCGTTCCTTGAAGCGAATCCGTGTTTGGATGGACGCTGTAATTGTTGCGTTTGAATGGTTTGAAGAAAACATTCCCGACCCGTCTAGCAGGGGTCTAGCCAAAAACCAGGTGCTAGGCGACGCATCGCACCCCCTTGGGACAATCGTGGCGTGGTCGGGATGGCTGTGGCACGACACCTGCAAGGCTATCGCAAGAGAAATCGGAAAGCCGTTCCAGGAACAGGTTGACACCTACTATGCGGAGGACAGGAAAATCAAGGACGAGAACGCAAAGATTAAGGCACTGAAACGAATCCGTGTGTGGCTTGACTTGATTATCCAGGCTGTTGAATACATTGAAGAACGGACCGAACCGCTGACGCTAATCTAATCGGAGGAAATATGGACCGGCCTACCTTGAAAAAAATTATGACTGCATTGAACGGGCACAGGATGAACCTGTCCCTTAACAGGCAGCATTGCTGTTCCTGGGAAGTCCCACAATACGAAGGGGCACTTGAATACAACAGTTGTGTGTTAAAGTATATTTGTAAACAGATAAAGCGTGAAGAAACTTTGCTGAAAAAGAAGAAGGGCTTGAAATGAGTTATGCCGACCACTTGAAAAGAATCAAGGCGAAACTTGAGCAGCACTTGATTGCCAAGCCCGTCCTATGCAAGAACTTCACGAACACAAAAGCGGGTTCGTGGCTCCAATCACTTCGGGCTATTTCCCGCACCGACCAGGACTGCGTGGACAATATGCTTATGCGTGAAATGGCAGAAGCGTTCTCGGCATACCAAATGCAGGATTACGAAAAGAGCATTGATGCCTTTGAAAACTGCGGAGCGATTATCTGTCGCTGCATTAACTTTGTCCACGAAAAACAGCAAGCGGAACATAAGTAGTTTATGGCATACAAGGACAAGGCAAAGCGACGGGCAGCATACAAGCGTTGGCTTGAAAAGCATAGGGCAGAACACGCCCTAGCCTGCAAGCGGTGGCGTGAGCAGAATCCCGAAAAGCAAGCAGCCTATATGCGTGGGTATTTCCTGGAACACCACGAAGAAGAAGCGTTCAAGGAAATGCACAAGGCATCCAACCACAAATACCGAACCAAATTAAAGGAACAGAAAAATGAACAACAAGTTTGAAGAAATTTCAGCCCTCATACGGGAAGCCTACAATGCGGAACTTCCGCAGGTGTTCACCTACAATACAATAAAGGAATGGATGCAGCAGACTACCCGAACCTGCAAGGAAGAAATCGCAAAGCAGTTCCCCGAAGTCCCGACCAGGATTTCCCTGTATGAACAGAAAGCCCTTGAACAATTCCAGGCGTTTATTGCTTTTGCCCTTGAAGACGGTTCGCACTTCTCGGTTTTGTGCTATACCTGGAATCCGAACAAGACGGGCGACGAATACACTTTGAAAAAATTGAGCCTGGAATAGCATTATGATTGATACCCCGAAAGAACTAATCAAGGCTTACAAGGATTACCACGATTACCTTAAAACCAAAATCTACGCCCCCGACAGGGTGCAGCGTTCCAACATTTACTACAGGCTCCAAAAGATTGCCAAGCGAACCGACACCGAAGAAGCCTTGTTAAAGGAACTCCAACAAAGCGTCG
>JAFYKO010000029.1 GCA_017537515.1 Clostridia bacterium
TATCAACAAACTACAAACTTGAAGATGTAATTTTCCCTGCACGCCCATTTTTAACACAAGACCCATTCTTTATTTCAATAATGAATAAATACGGAACAAGCGAATTATCCCTGGAGCAATTATTACAAGCGGAAAGAACATTTTTGAATATTCAAAAAATCAGAAATACACAAAAAAGTCAAACATTAGGGAGGTAACTTATGTTTAACAATCTTTTAATGGCAAGTTTTGAAACATCGGCTTGTGCAATTATTGCCGGCGTGATAGTAGTTCTGTTTTTCGTCAACTATTTTGTTTGCGAAAAAGTGGAAATAACTTTCATCGAGGAAGAAGCGTTTTTTTGGGTAAACAACCTCTTCTTGGGACTTCTGCTTATCTCGCTTATTTTTGGGCTTTTGGTTTTCTATATAACAATCGCAGTTTTGTCGTTTTTGTATTTACTCTTTATCCTCATTTCCCGCTGGCGAAACAAACGCACTCGAGTTGACGAAGGCACCCAAAAAATACAAAAACTGTTTGATAATGACAATGATAAAAAAGAGGGGTAAAAACCACCTCTTTAGTTCAACTTAAAAACAAAAAGCCTATCTTCGTGATAGGTTTTTGATTTTTCTACGAAATTTATTTTACACTCTCCGCAACATCACACATCAGCCAACCCCTCAACCAAAACCAAAGAATTGTTGGGGGGAGGAGGAGGATATGGGGTTAATTGGTACCGCCACCATGACTGCCACTCCTTGTTTGACAAACAACCTCAACTTCCAAAGCACTATTAGGCATTGTAAAAGACACTATAGCTATGTAGGCCGACACGGACGAGCCAGTACCAGAAGATATCGCTCCATTATTAGATTGAACCTTAGAATAATTTATTGATTGCGAAAAAGAAACCGATTTTAACGAAGTGTAGTAGCCCGCATGTAGACTAAAAATAAAAATTTTATAATTTGCTGGAATATAAATATCTACACTTCCATTTTGAGATGTATTTTCAAGGCAATGATAATATTCGTAATAAACCAAATCATTCGTATTAGTCAAGTATTTTTTTGTTATATCAAATGAAGTTTCTGCAGGATACGCAACAGCATTAGCCATATTCTTAGTTTTATAATAAGTTGTTCCTGGGTCTGTACTAGTATTGCCAACAAAAGTAATCTCACATTCATCGTCGTTTGTTATTACCAAGCCAGAATAATGTGAATATGACAATGCATTTGCTGTAATTGTATAAGTGAAGCGATAGGTTTTCAACTCCCAAACAGCATACCAAGTTTTGTCGCTGTTTGCTGTTTGATTGCCAGTTTCCCAATCTGGTGAAGCATCGTTAGAATCGTCCGCCCAACCTAGAAAGTTGTATTCTGTTCTTGTTGGTGGGGTTGGCAAAGTATAATTTGAACCTGCAGTAACAGGCACAGAAGAAGTTGTTTCGCTATTTGAAAAACTTCCACCATTAGCATTGTATGTGATTGTGTAAGAACTTAGGCCCACCGCCTTAATTATCAAATCGTTTGTAACATTTGCACTCGATATTGTGTAGGTGTAAACCCCATTGTTTGGTGTTGGGTTGGAAAGGGTTATATACTCACCACTTCCTATTTTATAACTAACTTCAACTTGTGTGCAGTCATTGTCAATAGTAACCGTAAAAGTGAAATCTTGCCCATGTGTTGGAGAAATAGCGTAAGATACATCCGCTTTTGTTAATTCTTCTACCACTGCATATGTTTGCATATCTGAGTTAACAACAGTAACTGTAACATCTTGGCTTATTGAATCAAAATTAACTGTGCCACTAGAATATGAACCTAAATCATTTGAAATACTTACCCCTTGAGGTGGATTCATGTGGTTATCCGTCGCAACTAATGTTGCACTTGGGGTTGTCCCGTAAACTGCATAATATGTAGAACCAGTTTTTAACGTCAATCCATTAACAGACGAAACTTGTGCATAAGATAAATTGAAAGTAATTTCAGCAACATATTCCATTTGAAAAACGACATCTTCACCCGCTGGACAACTGATATCCTCAATCACTTGCACGCCATTTTGAGGTATAAATACTGAATAACCGGTGTTGCCACCAACAGTTACGTTCAGCACACTCAATTTGATTGCACTGCATTCACTCGTTTTGTTGGTGAATTTAATATCCATTGCACTGCCTGTAAAATTGTCGTATTTGTCACTTTCGAAAATTAGAGTATTTCCAGACAAAGAAGTTCCGTCTCCAATCTCTGAATTGTCGTAATTTTTGAAAATTAAGGCAAAATCACTTTCAAGAGTTGAATTCGCTTGCCTAATTGCAAACTCACAAGAAACAGCAGGTTCTGTATTGAATTGCATTTTCAACGTCAACGACTTTTGCATTGCGGTTATGCCCATATATGCACACAACGTAATAAATGCAAATGTAACCACAAAAAAACCAACTTGATAGAACCTACTTCTTTTTGACGTCATTTATTTAAATCTCCTTATCTTTTTAATAGTTTTTAATAGAAGTAATATGTATTTATTAGGCATTATATTTTTAGTATATTTATTTTATAACACTTTTATTTATTAAAGTCAAACAATTTTTAAGACTTTTTGCTTTATAACTGCAAATTTTTTGAATACTAAAAATATTTGCATACATATATAACACAACGAAAAACAGACACTTTGAAAAAAGTGCCTAATTATTTATTAACTTGTATTATATTTAAAGGCGAAATCGCCTAATTTTTCATTGTTGGAATTTTGATTTTTAGAGGCTAAAATAAGGCTTAAATACCCCCCCCCCCCCCCCGAGGGAAATGGCTGATGAAATAAGGGTTTTTACGCCTAATTTACTTGAAAATTTACCCATTTTTATTACTCCTTTTTAAGATATTTGAATTAGTAATTAGCAATTAGCAGTTAGCAATTGAGGTTGGGGGGGGCGGAGTGAGGCGTTTGCACGCTGAAAGCGGAGTAACGTCTCGCCCGCCACATATTCTTCTGATAGACTTCTATCCTATCATTCCCATTTTACCAAATTCAATACACCCTTGTCAACTAAATTTCGACACTTTTTTTAATTTTTTTAAAA
>JAFYKO010000030.1 GCA_017537515.1 Clostridia bacterium
GTAGAGGTTATCGACAACAGTATCGACGAAGCACTTGCCGGCTACTGCACGGAAATCACAGTAACCCTCGGCAACGACGGAACCTGCTCTGTCAGTGATAACGGCCGTGGTATACCAACAGGCATTATCGAAAGCGAAGGCAAAAGTGCAGTCGAAGTCGTGCTCACAAAACTCCACGCCGGCGGTAAATTCGGTGGCGAAGGCTACAAAATCTCCGGTGGTCTGCACGGCGTCGGCGTTTCGTGTGTCAACGCTTTGTCCGAGTTTATGAAAGTCGATGTTTACCAAAACGGCTACCACCACTTTATCGAGTTCAGACGTGGCGAACCAGTTGCACCACTCCAACAACTCGAAAAAGTCGACAGGCGTGGCACAACCGTAACTTTCTTCCCAGATAAAGAAATCTTCGAAACAATTGACTTTGACTACCACACAATGAAAAGCAGATTCAGAGAAATCGCTTTCTTGAATAAAGGCCTTGTCATCAACCTAATCGACGAACGTGAAGGCAGACAACAGTCGGACAGATTTGAGTTTAAGGGCGGAATTATTGAGTTTGTAGACTACTTAAACCAAAACAAACAAACGCTTTTCCCAGAACCAATTTACTTCAACAAAACAACCGAAACAAACGAAGTCGAAGTCGCTTTCCAATACAACGACTCTTACAACGAGCAAATACACGCTTACGCAAACAATATCAACACCGAAGAAGGTGGAACGCACCTTATGGGCTTCAAAAACGCCATAACCAAGGTCATAAACGAATACGGCGTCAAGAACAAGATTATTAAAGAAAGCGAAAAGCTTACCGGCGAAGATTGTAGGGAAGGTATAACCGCTATCGTCAGCGTAAAACTTATGAACCCACAGTTCGAGGGCCAGACAAAAACCAAACTCGGCAACAGCGAGATGAGATACATCGTTGAAAAGGCGGTTACGGAAGGCTTTGGCGATTATATGGAAGAACATCCAAAAGAAAGCCGAGAACTTATAACCAAGTGTATCACCGCACAGCGTGCAAGGGACGCGGCAAGAAACGCAAGAGAACTCACAAGACGTAAAGGCGTGCTTGAAAACACCACACTCCCAGGCAAACTCGCCGACTGCTCTGAAAAAGACCCACTCCACTGCGAGATTTACCTCGTCGAAGGTGATAGTGCGGGCGGAACGGCAAAGCAAGGCAGAGACAGACGTTTTCAAGCGATACTTCCGCTTAGAGGTAAAATCTTGAACGTTGAAAAAGCTCGTATGCACAGAATTTTGGAAAATCAAGAAATTAAGAGTATGATTACCGCCTTCGGTGCCGGCACGCACGAAAACTTTGACGAAAGCAAACTCCGTTACAACAAAATTATTTGTATGACCGATGCCGATGTCGACGGTTCGCACATTCGTATACTGCTTTTGACGTTCTTCTTTAGGTTTATGAAACCGCTGATTGAACTCGGGCACGTTTACATCGCACAACCACCGCTTTACAAACTCACTCGTGGCAAAGAAGAGATGTATTTTTACAGCGACGACGACTTGAATATGGAGCTTGAACAACGTGGAAGGAAGGGTATCACTCTTCAACGCTACAAAGGTCTTGGGGAAATGACCGCACAGCAACTTTGGGATACGACAATGAACCCAGAAAAGCGTGTTATGCTTCAAGTGCAAATGGCGGACGCTGTCGAGGCGGACAGAATATTCACCGAGCTTATGGGCGAGGATGTCGACCTCCGCAGAAAGTTTATCCAAGAAAACGCCGACCTTGTGAAAGAACTTGATATTTAATTTATTGCCCTTGCGGGCAAATTCCGCCTATCGGCGGGCAATGAATGTTCGTTGCATCCCCACCCGGTTAGAACCGGGAGTCATTGGCAAGCTTGTAGCTTGCGGGTGTAGTACACCATAAGGCGACGCAAGTCGCTCAATGAGAGTGAGAAACTCGCCGAATTTTCAAATTCTAAACAAATAAAATAAAAACAAAACAAAAAGGTAAAAAAATGGAAAAAGAGAAAGAACAGAAAAAGACGGTTGCAGAGCTTTTTGAAAACACCGTTGTAAAAAAAGTTGAAGTCAACGACGAATTAAAGAAATCTTTTATCGCTTACGCAATGGCGGTAAACGTTTCTCGTGCAATTCCGGACGTTAGAGACGGCTTAAAGCCAGTCCACAGAAGAATCTTGTTTTCAATGGGCGAACTAAACAACTTCCACGACAAGCCTTACAAAAAATGTGCCAGAATTGTCGGCGAAGTTATGGGTAAATACCACCCACACGGCGACAGCTCGGTTTATGACGCACTCGTCCGCCTAGCACAAGACTTCTCAATCCGTGAACCTCTCGTTGATGGCCACGGAAACTTCGGAAGCGTCGACGGAGACAGCCCCGCCGCACAACGTTATACAGAGGCAAGACTTTCAAAAATAGCCGGCGAAATGCTTAAAGACATCGACAAAGACACTGTCGACTTTTATCCAAACTTCGACGAAACACTTATGTAACCGGTTGTTCTCCCTGCAAAGTTCCCAAACCTTCTCGTTAACGGTGCAGACGGTATCGCTGTGGGTATGGCAACAAACATCCCACCACACAACCTCGTCGAAGTCGTTAACGGCGTCGAGGCCCTTATAGATAACCCAGATATCGAAATTGACGAATTAATGAAAATAATACCTGCACCAGACTACCCAACCGGCGGTATCGTTATGGGCAGAACAAACGTCAAACACGCTTACCGCACAGGAAAGGGCGGTATCGTCGTTCGTGGTAAAGCAGAAATCGAAGAAGACGAAAAGGGCAGACAGAGGATTATTATCACCGAACTGCCTTACCAAGTCAACAAAGCGAACTTCATTATCCAAATGGCGGATATGGTCAAAAATAAACGCCTTGAAGGTATCTCAAACATTATGGAAGAGTCCGACAGAGAGGGTATGCGTGTTGTTGTTGAAGTCAAACGTGATGCAAACGCCCAAGTCGTTTTAAACAGTCTTTACAAACACACAATGCTCCAACGTGGCGATGGCATTATCTTCCTTGCACTCGTAAACAACGTGCCAAAAGTCTGCAACCTCAAAGAAATGCTCTACTACTACCTCGAACACCAAAAAGACGTGCTTATCCGTAAGACTAAATTCGACCTCAAAAAGGCAGAGGAAAGGGCACATATCGTTCGTGGGCTTGTCATCGCCCTTGCAAGCATTGATGAAGTTATTGAGACAATCAAAAAATCTATCGATAGACAAGACGCTCTTAAAAACTTAACAGAAAAATTTGCACTCGACGAAATACAAGCAAACGCTATTCTTGAAATGAAACTTTCAAAACTTACAAGCCTTGAAGTGGACAAACTCAACCAAGAACTCGCAGAACTTGAAAGTCTCATAAAAGAACTACGCTTTATCCTCGAAACACCTGCCAAAGTGCTTGAAATAATAAAAACCGACCTCGAAGAAATAAAACAAAAATACGGCACTCCAAGAAAAACAGAGATTTCGATGGATATGGGCGATATAGATATCGAAGACCTTATCAAAGAAGAAGAAGTTGTTGTCTCAATGACTCACGGCGGATATATCAAACGTATGTCAATGACAGAATACAAGGCCCAACGTCGTGGCGGAAAAGGTATGGTTGGCCATAAAACTAAGGAAGACGACTCAGTTAAGGACATCTACACAACCAGCACTCACTCATTCCTAATGATGTTCTCAAACCTCGGAAAGGTATATCGCATAAAAGCGTATGAGATTCCTGAAGCCTCAAAGAATGCAAAAGGCAGGGCAATGGTCAACCTACTTCAACTTACAGAAGGTGAGAAGATAACAACTATTGTCCCAGTCGAAAAAGGCAGAGAGGATGGCTATCTCATTCTTGCAACCAAAAACGGGCTTATAAAACGTAGCGAACTTGCGTTGTTTAGCAGAATTTCAAGAGCCGGAAAGTTTGCTATAACACTCGAAGAAGGCGACGAACTTGTCGGGGCAGGGCTTTCAGACGGAAATAAAGACATCTTGATTGCTTCAACTGATGGTTACTGCTCACATATTTCAGAAAATACCGTCCGAAGTATGGGCAGAACCGCAAGAGGCGTGCATTCTATGAAACTCAACCCAGGACAAAAGGTTGTTTCGCTTATTATCGTAGACGAAGACGCAGAGGTTATTACAATCAGCGAGAAAGGTTTTGGAAAAGCGTGTGCAGTTAGCGAGTTTAGAAAGACCCGCAGAAACTCAAAAGGTGTGCGTGCGGGTAAGTTTGACGAAAAAACGGGAGACCTTGTCGCACTTGTAGAGAACAAAACGGACTCAGATTTGCTCGTGGTTGCAAATAATGGCCTTGTCATAAGAATTCATACAGACCAAGTCAAAAAAATCGCTAGAAACTCAAAAGGCGTGATTGTAATGCGTATGAAGGGTGAGGCAAAAATCATTTCTTGCAGTTTGACCGCTCGTGACGTGGAAGAAAGTGAAATAACCGACGAAGAAAAAGAGACACTTGAAGTTGCAAGCAATATTATCGAAAACGAAACCACTCAGCCAATCGCACAAACAGATACAAACGATGCTAACGAACTTGAAAAAGAATAAAAATTTGAATGGAGGGAATATTGAATTGACCCGAGAAGAAAGGATAAAAAGTTATCAAAACAATATTTTTGGTGCAATTTTGGACCCAAA
>JAFYKO010000031.1 GCA_017537515.1 Clostridia bacterium
ATAATGGTATTTCAAGCCTAAACGGGGATACCTTGGTTGCTGACGAAGAGGCTTTTAAAGATTATGGCAATGATTTTACAATCATTATTAAAAACTACACCGAGTCAACCGGCATTGAGGTTGCTATGGAATCAACCGCAAAAATTGATAGCGGTGCAGACGGAATTCCCGCCCAAATTCAAGAAATCAAAAACACAGCAAGCAAATACGACCCTGATACCAAAATTGCCGATTCTGTAAGTTTCAGAATTTATGTCAACTCAGTTTTCCCACAAACAACCACATTAAAAATGACAATTAGTGAATATAATGTTTACACAGTGTCATTCAGTGGCCCAAGCGTGTCAAACGCAACTGCAGAGGCTGGAAGCGGAGATGCTTATTCAACAACACTTACACCTAAAGAAGGTTACAATATTCCATCTTCTGTTTCAATAACAGTCGGCGGAGTTGCAATAGATAGCAACTCATATACCTACACTCCAAGCACTGGTGCTTTGACAATAAATAAAGAGGCAATCACTGGAGATATTGTTATTACGGCAGTTTCAACCTTGATGCAATACACAATCACATATAATTTAGGTGATAATGTTACAAACCTAAACCCTACGACTTATACAATACAAGATACAATAACTCTCCAAGCACCAATAAAGGATGGAGGATATATATTTGGTGGTTGGACTGGCTCAAATGGTGCAACACCTCAAACTTCAGTAACAATCCCACAAGGCTCAACGGGGAATAAAACATATACGGTATCAAGTTGGACGCTTGGGGATTATACTCTTATGCAAGGGCAAGATTTGAATGCTAAAATAAAACAAACAGCAAACAACAACACAACGGCAAATTCTTCTACTACGGACACTACAATAAAAACAATCATATTTGGCAAATATTCTGATTATTCTAGCAATGTAGCGGAGATAGGTTGGGCAAACGGAATAGCAGTTGATGGAGATGGTGCTGGCTATATTAGGATGTTTTTAACAAACAGCAATGCAAATTGCTATATTCTTTCAGATGGAAATATTTATGCAAATGCAGAGTTAACGGAAAGTGATAATTATAACCGGATGTTTTATGCCTTTCAAGGTGTAACCTCTATAACGTTTAATAATTTCAATACTGCAAATGTAACAAAGATGGATTATATGTTTTATTCTTGCCCTAGTTTGACAAGTCTTGATGTCAGCAACTTTAACACCTCAAAAGTAACAACTATGCTTTATATGTTTTATGGTTGCAGTAGTTTGACAAGTTTAGACCTCAGCAGTTTTAACACCTCAAATGTAACAAATATGAATTATATGTTTTATTCTTGCCCTAGTTTGACAAGTCTTGATGTCAGCAACTTTAACACCTCAAATGTAACAAATATGAGTTATATGTTTTATGATTGCCGTGGTTTGACAAGTTTAAACCTAAGCAGTTTTAACACCTCAAATGTAACAACTATGAATTATATGTTTCAAAAGTGCAGTGGTTTGACAAAAATTTATGTTGGCAATAGTTGGTCAACAGCAAACTTAAAAAGTATAACAGGTTCAACCGGTATGTTTTCTGGTTGCACAAGCCTTGTTGGTGGCAATGGGACAGTTTTTGATTCTACAAAAACTAACAAAACCTATGCTCGAATTGACACAGCCGAAACACCTGGGTATTTGACACTTAAAACTTAGGGTTAAAAATTTTAGAAGTGAATCAAGTTATTCACTTCTTTTTTTGTATCAATTGCAACCATCGGCTTAGCCGGTGGTTGTGATTATGACAAGTGAAACAAAAAATCGTATGGGAAGTGAAATAAAAGAGGAAGTGAAGCAAAAAAAAAGTGTCCAAAAAATAGCAACAAAAAAAGCGTCCGAGTGGACGGCTTGTTATTTGTTTGTTGTTTTTTTCGCTTTGATTTTCGCAGCTTTACCAGTCAATTTTCTTACGTAGTAAAGTTTTGCTCTGCGTGGCTTACCTTCTCTAACAACTTCAACGTGGTCGATGAGTGGTGAGTGAAGAGGGAAAGTTCTTTCAACGCCAACGCCGTAAGTAACTCTTCTTACGGTGAAGCTTTCACGAACGCTTCCGTTTTTTCTTGCGATAACAACGCCTTCGTAAACTTGAATTCTTTCCTTTTCGCCTTCTTTAATCTTGTTGAAAACCTTAACAGTGTCACCAATATTAAACTTTGGTGCATCTTTGCGTTCGTTTTCTTTTTCGATTACGTCTAGAATATTCACGACTTTTCCTCCTATTTAAATAAGGTGTTCATACAGCGTTTGCCATAGCGGACCACCCAAAGTCTTTCTTAATATAGCATATTTTGATTCAAAAATCAATAGTTTTTTGTAAAATTTTTTTTTAATTCTTTTAAAACAAGGTTTCACCTTACTGTATTGGACTTTTGAATATAATTCGTCTACAGTTTTCACATTCCAAAACTCCGTCTCTTGCAAATTTTTCAATCTGTGCAGAAGGCAATTCCATCATACAACCGCCACAAGAACTATTCAGTTCAGGGACATAAACAGGAACTATCTTGTCTTG
>JAFYKO010000032.1 GCA_017537515.1 Clostridia bacterium
TATTATTTTTCCTTACGAAGTAAGGAAATAAATATTTTTACGCCGTGAGGCGGAATTTACTACTTCCAATCGGCGAGGCCGACAAAGTCGAGGATTTTTTCCTTGAATGCGGGCGAAAGCTTCCCATCCTGCCCGTTAAATACCCCCCTGTCGAGAAGGTCAAGCACAAGCTGTTTCTTCTGCACGTAACTATCATAAACGTCGTTACGCACATCCATCGCCACATCGTCGGAAGAAATGTCGCTTTTTGTGAAGTAGAACACGTCCGCCTTCCCGCTGTCGCCGACGATTTTCGCAAGCACAGGCACCGAAGCGAACTGTTTGTAAAGCCTCAAAATCAGTTTCCCCACTTGCTTGATAGCACTGCGGGTATTGTCGATAGTCGCAAGCATACGATTTTCGTCTTGCTCAATCATAAGCTCGAGTGCGTTACCGCTTATTTGCTTTGAAAGGTAGTTATCAAAAAACATATCCGACACGCCCGAGATTGACGAGAACTCATCGAGTAGCGTTTTTTCCTCTTCGATAAAGTCAAAAGGCTGATGCTCGCCGTCCATAAACTGCGGAAGGTTCGAGCCTTGGCGATAAACAAGCACTTTGCCCGGGCAGAGACCGTCTTCTTCGAGGTTATCTACGTCCACAGACCCGTCCTCGACCGCCAAAACGCCGATTGACGCACGGTTAATGTACTCGTGTTTGCGGTTTTTAACGGCGTTGTACGCACGTTGGATAGGTATTAAGCGTTCGATAATGCTTGTACCCCAGAAGCAACCGATACCGCTACAAGATGTTTGTTTAACAAACGGGAAGCCTCTTTGATCGCTTGGGCCGTTGACGTAAGGCAGTTCGCCGAAGTGGAGGAGTTTATCCCCGGCCACGATGATTAAGCGACCGTTTGGGAAGTTAATTGACGGTGCTTCGTATTTTTCGAGGACGACGGCGTAGTTTTTCTTGCTGTTTTGGTAGTGTTCTGCTGAGGCTAGGCCTTGGGAATTGAAGCCGTTCAGCATAAAGATATCCACGTCTTCGCCTTCGACGTCCACGCCCCAGGTATTTTTGATTTCGTCGATGTGGTAGGCCCTTGCGTGGATAATGCTTTTGAGGTCTTCGACGTTTTCGACTGCGGACGATTCGGGGTAGATTTCGAAAGGTGGAATTGAAAGGACTTGGACGTCGCCGGTTTGGAACGGGGTTTCGTTGCCGATTTTATGTCCGAGTTTTGGGTTCCAGATGACCTTATAGAACGCTGTTCCGCACGCTTCTGACCATCTGACTGTGTCGCTGATAACCTTCGAAACGTCTTCGGTATTGCAGACTGAGTCGAGGATTTTTTTGCAGATTTCGGCGGTTTTAACGTCGTTTTCGTTGTCGGTTGCTGGGAAGACGTTGAGGCGTGGGCGGATTTTAAGCAGTTTTGAGTGTCTGCTTTCGATGACGGTTGCGATGTGGTTAAACGAGTCCTGGTTTTGCCAGAAGTACTTCTTCTCGTAGTCCGTTACGTCGCCGTTGGCGTTGATGTCGCAGTACTGATTGCCGAGTAAATAGTTTATGTTCAATCGCCACTGGGCGTCGAACGTGCGTCTCTGCATCTTCCTGTTCTCAAAGTCCTCTCGTACCTCCGCCACGATTCCTCTTATCATCTCATCTTCTTCTCTTATTTCCATTTTATCTCCAATTTTTTGTTTTTTTATTATTTTTTATTTTTTTTTATTTAAAAAATTGAAAATTCTTTGCTTCGCAAATTAATTTTCAAAATAAATTTCGCACGTTCGTGCGAGTGGGCTACTCGCCCACACCCCACCGGGGGAAGCCCCCCGGAAGGCATCGGCAGACTTCGTCTGCGGGTGTAATACTCCTAATCGGCAACGCAAGTCACCCAATGAGAGTGGTTCTTGCCACCCGCCTTGCCAGTGAGCTGACGCTTCTTAATTGCCGAGTGCAAGCCCTAAGCTTTGGGGCGGGCGGGTTCGTACTGCGACTGCGTCGCCCACTTCACCCACTCCGCCCCGCCAACCTCAATTATTCATTATTCATTATTCATTAAATCCAACCATAATTGCTAATTTCTAATTGCTAATTGCTAATTCTATTTCTGCTTCTACGAAGCAGAAATAAGCACCTCTTTTTCCTTCAAAAGTTCTTCGAGAGAAAGGCCCTCAAGCGAGTCTTCGAAAGAGACGTTGAGAAGAGAAAGCAAGGTTTTGAGTGCGTTGAGGTCGGGCTGAACGTAATGCCGATTAACTTTGCGTTTCACAAGCACCTCCGAGCCGTCCAGCGAATCCCGAGCGAACTCCTCCGAGACTTCTTCGACCTCAAACCCGACCGCTTTTTTAAGAAGCGACCGCAAAATATCCTCTTTATCCTTTTCCGTAAGCATAGTTAATCTCCTTTTAATTTCCGCCGAAGGCGTGAGGCGGAATTAATAAATCCAACCTTCTAAAATATGAAAGTTGGATAATTGCTATTTATTTTTGCGTCTAACGATTTAATGAATAATGAATATTGAATAATGAATAATTAAGGTTTTATTTGTAATGCCCCGTTAAAACTCCAACCTCTTACAACCTTCTAAAATATGAAAGTTGGATAATTGCTATTATTTATTTAGGTGCGTGGAAATAAACAATCTGGCCATCCAAAATGGACGCCAGACTGTTTGAAAAAATTTAAATCAATACCAATTCTTTGATTGATACGGGCATAGTATAGCATACTTTTTTCCAAATGTCAATAGATATAGGACATAAAATCGAAACTTTTTTAAAAAATTTTTGTTATTCCGCCGAAGGCGTAGTTGAACTGAATATAAATTCCCCGCAAAGGACGTCTGATATTTCAAGCTTTGCAAACTTAAACAAAATTTCCTTTGTGTCATTGTCTTTGCGTTCGAGCAGTTTTTTGTCAAACAAGGCCTTAAAAGCACGACCCACAGTTTTGGTAGAACCAAGCAAAGGCATATCTTTCACAACTTTTTCGAGGTTCAATTTGTAATAATCCTCACCATTAAATTTTAGTTTAAGAATATCCTCTTTTTTCACGCACTCTGTAATGTACCCATACACTAATAATTCTTTAAGGCTTAAACCTTTTTTTAAGCCAAAATGTTGATTAGTTATAAAACTTTCTTTCATTTTTTTTAATTCCTATTATTTTTAATATTTTTTATTGTTTATTTTTTTCACCCACAACAAAAGATTATACTGTTTAATTGAGTGCCGTGTAGTTGTCAATTTGAAAAACCATCATTTGTTTTGATGGTGTTGCACGTCTCAAAGCTCCCTTGTCTTCCAAACTTCGAAGAACATAAGCAAGAGACCTGCGACTGCCAACAATTGGCAAATCTTCAAGAATTTTCCGATAAGATATTTCATAAAACACCTCATCGTCAATTTCCACTTTGTACATCCTTCCGCTTCTTACAAAAGCTTTTAGATAGTCCAACACTATGTCTTCCTTGCACGTCAAGCCATACTCTTCAATATCTCCTTGATTTGCTGTTAAGAATTGTTTCATTTTTTCCTCCTTACTTTCAATGAGTTAATGCCCCGTTAAAAATCCAACCTCTTATGAAAAATCCAACCTCCTAAAATATGAAAGTTGGATTTAAAATATTGTTTGTTTTTATTAAGGCAAAATTTTACTCAGTAAAGTTGTTCTGCTTTCGCTCGACTCTTAACTTTACTCCTACATTATAGCATATTCCATTCCGCCTCTCTACCGAACCGGCGGAACTTTACCCA
>JAFYKO010000033.1 GCA_017537515.1 Clostridia bacterium
AGTGGCAACGCCATCATGAACTTCGCCGAGTTTATGGCTTTTTCCTGTATAAAACAAAATACGTTCAGTAGTAGTTGTCTTACCAGCATCAATGTGAGCCATAATACCCACGTTTCTAGTTAATGTTAATGGTTCTTTCGCCATTTATTATTTCTCCTTTAATAACCGCTTTTTTACGGTTTTATTTTTATTTTTAAAGAGTTGTTTGTTGGTTAAATTTAAAATAAGTGTATTATTCCATACCTTTTTCTTGTTGCTGTGTAGGTTGTCTTTTGTTGGCAGGCTTTAGTTGCTCCAAAAGCGAGATTTGTTGTTTGAGAAGTTTGTTTTGCTCTTGAAGAAGTTCGATTATGTTTTTTTCGTAGTATTGTGCCATTCTTACGTTGTATTGTCTTTGTTTTTCTCCGTAAAACATATCTATATGATTTTCTTGCACAGGTTCCAAAAGTTGTCTGTCATAACTATACTCCACGAGTTCTCTGCGTGGACGCACTTTTAGTTGGAAACCAGCTAATTTGATAGCCTTTTCAAAACATTCTTTTTTGGCTTTTTCACAAGCTTCTTCTCCAAATGTTTCAAGGTACTCTTTTCTGCAAGTTTCCAAAAATTCACCTGATTTAATAACATCTTTATTTAGGGCTACATATGAAGGGGCTTCTTGATAATTTCCTCCCCTCATTCTTTCTAACCTCACATTATTCTCAATGATGAGTCTTTCAGAGCTAATCATTCTCTCTTCCAAAAGATATTTTTTCTCTACCAATTCAGGCGACAACAAACCACTGTTATCTCTTTGTGGTTTAAATTGGTCAATCCAATTCACTATTTCTTCGTCCTGTTTTTTGTTTTTCTTAAATAATCCCATTTTTCTCCTAAAAATTTAAAAATACAACTTTCTAATTTCTAATTGCTAATTAGATGGTAAAAACCGCTTTGCAATTTTGAATTTTTTCGTTTTAACGAGTTAGACGAGGAGACCGAGTGTCGCCAACGCAGGAGTGTACTCACGTACGTGACTGTGTTAGAGAGCCGACAGTCAAAAAGCCTTTTACTCATAAAACCAAATTTGCAGTACTCAAATTTTGACGTTTTTGCGAGGTTGGGCGGGAGCCGACAGTCGACATCGCCTTTATACCCTCAAACTCAATTTGCAGTAATCCAGCCAATTTTTTCGTTTTAACGAGTTAGACGAGGAGACCGAGGGTCCCTAACGCAGGAGCGTACTCACGTACGTGACTGTGTTAGAGAGCCGACAGTCGACAAAGTATAACGAAGTTAAAACGAAAAAATTTACCAGCGGAAGTGTGCAAACGCCTTGTTCGCCTCTGCCGTTCTGTGCATTTCTTCTTTTCTCTTGAATGCAGAACCGGTATTGTTGTAAGCGTCCATAAGTTCGCCAGCAAGTTTTTCTTGCATTGTACGTTCGCCGTTACGTTTACGAGCAAACATAACAATCCAACGAATACCAAGAGTTTGACGACGTGCTGGACGAATTTCCATAGGAACTTGGTAAGTTGCACCACCAACACGACGACCTTTAGTTTCAAGAACTGGTTTAACGTTTTCAAGTGCTTGTTTGTAAACCTCAACACCTTCAGTGCCAGTCTTGTCTTTAATAATATCAAAAGCACCGTAAACGATAGCTTCTGCAAGACCTTTCTTTCCGTCAAGCATAACTTGGTTTACAAGTTTTGTAACAAGCTTGTCGCCATAGATTGGGTCTGGCAAAACGTCACGAACTTCTGCTCTATTTCTTCTAGCCATTGTTTTTCTCCTTTTTTTTAGATTCCGCCTCTCTACAATAGAGATAATCTTGCGGTAGTTTTTTTTAATTGTTTATTTAATAAGATATTTTTGTACTAAGATAATTTTTAGTACAAAGAATTAATTTTAGGATAGCAGATTTTTGCGATTTCTATCTACTAAAATTAATTTACAGTACTCAAATTTTGACGTTTTTGCGAGGCAAAGACGAGGAGACCGAGGGTTCCTAACGCAGGAGCGTACTCACGTACGTGACTGTGTTAGGGAGCCGACAGTCGACAAAGTATTTGCCCGCAAAAACTCAAAATTTTAGTTCTTTGGGCGTTTTGCACCATACTTAGAACGCCCCTGCATACGCTTTGCAACGCCACTGGCATCCAAAGCACCACGAACAATGTGGTAACGTACACCTGGCAAGTCCTTTACTCTGCCACCACGAACAAGCACGACACTGTGTTCTTGCAAGTTGTGTCCAATACCTGGAATGTAGCAAGTTGCTTCTGAACCGTTTGAAAGCTTAACACGGGCAATCTTACGAAGTGCTGAGTTTGGCTTTTTAGGGGTTGTAGTCTTAACAGAAAGGCAGACACCACGTTTTTGAGGGTTGTTTTCAAGAAGTGGAGATTTGCTTTTTGCTTTGAAAGTCTTACGTCCCTTTCTCACAAGCTGATTGATTGTTGGCATAATTTCCTCCTTTTTAGATTTTTGTTGAACCGAAGTTCGAATAAATAAAAAATGGTTTGAACAAAAAATTCAATCCATCAAAAAGTTTACTTAAAATAAAATTAAAGAAAAACCTCACGAGCATAATCAGTGTGTAAACGAATAGGAACACCTGCCGTTAAGATTTTCAAAAAGTTTTAAGCAACTTTTTGGCCCGGGCATAACCCTTGCGGAGCAAGGATAACACATTTTTACATTTTTGTCAAGTGTTTTGAAAAAAAATTCTGCAAACCGCAGAAATTTTTGACAAAAAAACAAAATTCCGCACTTGCGTGCGGGTGGGCTACTCGCCCACACCCCGCCGGGGGAAGCCCCCCGGAAGGCATTGGCAACCGCAAGCGGTTGCGGGGGTATTACACCTAATCGGCGACGCAAGTCGCCCAATGACTGGCGGTTCTAACCGCCCCGCCTTGCCATTGGCAGACTTCGTCTGCGAGTGTATTACACCTAACCGGGCAACATTAGTTGCCCCAATGAGAGTGGCTCTTGCCACCCCCCGGATGGCATTGAGCTG
>JAFYKO010000034.1 GCA_017537515.1 Clostridia bacterium
AGATGACAAACACAGAAAAATAGACCTCTACTTCTTCTTTGTCAACACCGCAGTGTTTGAAGGCTACAACAACAGAACAATCACTCTCTCATTCGCTGACAACAGCGATTTCAAAGCATACGACTCAACCGTTGCAACTGACGGTCTCTCTTCAGCTTGGCAATACACAGTTGTTTCATCCGATTCAGCAAACTACTTCAACCTTGAAATGTTCAACACTGCTACAGCTAGAAACTGGACAAACCTTTCAATGAGTACCACTGTTCCTGTTGAACCAGCAACCTGGCGTTATGATAAGACAGATCCATATCTTGCTTACAATATGGCAATTATCAAATACACCCTTACAATCGGTGATGGATGGGATGCAAACAACACATTTGGCGAAAACAAAGCCGAACAACCAAAAATTGACCTTACAATCAACTTCAACTCCGCTTCAGAAGGGAATTAAACAAAAAACAAACCAACTTAGTCCAAATGGATTAAATCGGTTTGTTTTTTTTATTCAATAACTGGTTTTTCAATAAGGGATAAGCATTTTCGCTTTTTGTGTTTTCGAAGTGGTCGGTTTGAAAAGAGTTTTAATATTTCAGGCATTTTGGCAATAGTTTCTCGATAACCCTCTTCAATCATATCCAAAAACCCGTCCGCCTTCGTGGCCTTAAAACGTTTTGTTTCAGGTCTTAAAACCACATCGCTGTATTCATAGCCCTTAATAACGTTGCTTTCCATAAGGATTCGCACACTGCACGCCAACACATCCAAAACCTTCGCACTGTCTGTGCCATAAAGCCTAGATTTGTTTACATCCACGCCAACGACATAATCACAACCAAACAGTTTTGGTACGTCTGCTGGAAGGGTATTTCTTAACCCACCGTCGCAAAATAATCTATTGTTGTGTTCAACTGGCTGAAACACCCCCGGCACACAACAGCTGGACGCAACAGCTTTTGCAAGATTGCCTTTTGTCAAGCAAACCTCGTCAGTGCTTTTAAGGTCAACCGCAGTAGCAGAAAATGGGATTTTTAGGTCCTCAATATTTATATCCCCAAGCGTTTTTATAAGCAAATTCTCAATACCTTCAGTTTTTGAAGGGACAAATACAAACTTGCTTGTTCTTATATCTTTTTCATCAAAACTTCGGGCGATTCTCAACATTTGGTCGAAGTTTAGGCCCGCACAATAAAACGCACCAACCAAACTTCCAGCACTTGTGCCAGAGACAAAATCAAACTTTATGCCATACTCTTCGAATGCCTTAATTGCCCCAAGATGTGCAAATCCTCTTGCACCGCCACCGCCCAAAGCCAATCCGACCTTAACACTCTTTCTTCTCTTAAAAACTTTCATACTATCGGATTTATTATTTGCAAGTTTTTGAAAAAAATTACTCTTCGTCAGACTCTTTTTCTTCATTGACTTGTTCCTCTTGTTTTCTTAATTTTTCAGGCAACTGTCTTGGGCGTTGACGAATTACAACCCCACTTGTTGTGCTTGGCTTAACCTTCTCTTCAACCTTTTCTTCGTTCTTTGGTTTTTCTTCGGTTTGTGCCTTCTCTTCGGTTTCTACACTTGCATTTTTGTTTGGTAAGATATCTTTTTCGTATTCGTCGAAATCAAAATCAAAATCGTCGTCATCGTCTTCGTCGTCAATTTCAATTTCTTCTTTCTCTGCACTTTCAGTTTTGTTTGTCTTACCTTTTTTAATAATAGCATTGCGAGTTTTTTCAATAGTTCTTGAGATTTTTTCGTTAACATTATCACCAAACGTAACATTTTCTTCAATAATAATGAACCTATCACAAATGAAGTACACCGCAACAAGGATAACATAAACAAGATAAGTTACAAGCCAATTAAGGAGCATTTGCACAAACGACGCTTCGCCGATTTGAGCCATAAACACCGCAATGAAAGCATACACAAACAAGCCAATAAGGATGATTAAAAACTCCTTAAACTCTTGATTGAGTTTGTTGAAAAGTTTTTTGATGCTGAAAAGCCAATAAACAATTCCAAACCCAAGAAGAAACGCAAGACCTTGAACAAGAATAGCCAAAAGCACTCTTCCAAGAGTTTCAAAGAACAACGCCCCCATATAAAGATAGGCAAGAAGTTCAAACAAGAAGTAAAGAACAATAACTCCAAGAATAACACTCAAAGTCCTTGCACCTTCTTTAAGCCCGTATTTCTTTATTAACATATAAAGCGAGAACACACTCGAAATAAAGAACACAGCCCCCACACTTACATTCGCTGTCAAGGTAGATACGGGGATAGTCAAAACAAGGCTTAGGGTATAAGTAACAACACTAAACACACTCAAACCGAACTTTCCAAGATATTTTGCCGAAAGCCAAAGACCTAGGAATGTAAAGATAAATAAAAATATCAATATAGTAAAATTCACAATTTTCCTCCTAAAAATATATTAATTAATTAAATAATTAACTCTTTATTATTTTATTATTCAAAAACCAATTTGTCAATATGTTTTTAGATATTTTTTTGAAAAAAATTATTTATTTGACTTTTTTGCCATTTTTTGCTAAAATTTAAACAAGAAAAGGAGCAAATCAGATTTTATGAAAATTTTTGCAATAAGCGACCTGCACTTGTCTTTTGGAAGCAATAAACCAATGGATGTGTTCGGCGGACACTGGGAAAACTATCTCGAAAAAATAACAGAAGATTGGAATAAAAAAGTTTCCGACGAAGATGTTGTATTGATTGCCGGCGATATAAGTTGGGCAATGAAACTCGAAGACACGAAAGAAGATTTTGAATTCCTAGGCAAACTGAAAGGCCACAAAGTCATAATCCGAGGCAACCACGACTATTGGTGGAGCAGTATTTCCGCAGTGCGTTCAGTCCTTCCCGAAAAAGTTTACGCAATACAAAACGACGCAATAAAGTTTGGGGATTATATTATTTGTGGCACTCGAGGTTGGACGGTCCCAGAAGCCGAGTTTGAAACCCCACACGACGAAAAAATCTACAAACGTGAAGTCATTCGCCTAGAACTCACTCTCCAAACCGCAAAACGCCTTCAAACAAACAATGAAAAAATAATCTGTATGCTCCACTATCCGCCAACAAACACAAGACGACAACCCAACGAAATGACCGCCTTAATAGAAAAATACGGAGTTTCCTCCGTAGTTTTCGGCCACCTACATGGCAAGAAAGTCCGAGCCGACCTCACATACACCTACAACAACATCACCTACCACCTAACCTCCTGCGACCTTTTGCAAAATACACTGGTGGAGATTGAAATTAAGGATTAGAAGGTGGTAGTGCCAACTTGTCAATTGCGAGCGGAATGGATGAGATAGGCTAATCATTGGA
>JAFYKO010000035.1 GCA_017537515.1 Clostridia bacterium
ACTTTGACTTTTGATGCGTCTGTATTTTCAAGTGATTTGGGTGTAACTAGTTTTAGTTTGACTATAACAAATTACTCAACAACGCTAAATGATATCGGCGTAACCTTTGAAAATGCCACAATAAAAAATAATGCAAGCAATTCAACGGTTATTACGCTTGATAATTCTGAAACTTTGCAAATAACTCCTACAGGTATTGTGGAAGTAACAATGAAAAAAGTTGTGCCAATAAATCTTGGTTTAACTGGTGTTTCAATTAATTATGCAGAAAGCAACGTTTTTGAAGATGGTGGACATTATGCTCCTATTGGAGAGGATTTAAAGATTGTCATTGACCTTGAAGATAATTACGAAAATCCACAATATTCACTTGGTGGCAATTCACCAGGTACAGTTTCTGGCAATACAATAACAATCGATTCCTCAAATATTTCTGCGGGTGTCAATTTAAATATCCAAGCCCAACAACAAACATATACAATTATTTTCAATGGCAATGGTGCAACAAGCGGGAGTATGGCAGATGAAATGTTTAATATAGGTAGTTCTTACAACTTGCCGGCAAATACCTTTACAAAAACCGAACACAATTTCACAGGTTGGAAAGATAGTGCAGGAAACTCATACACCGACAAACAATCAGTCAAAGACCTTGCCGGGGCAGGAGAAACTATAACTTTGACAGCTCAGTGGCAAGTAAAGACGTATACATTAACTTTTTCGATTTCGGCTACTTCTCTGAGCTGGGGGCTTTTTACAGGTGTTGTTGTAACGGATGACGATTCTTTGAGTTTTACTCCTGATGGTGGGTATGAGACGAAGGTTTCTTTTAAAACAAACTCTATGGATGCAGGGGTTACATTTACTGAAAGTAACACGCAAACAGCTTATATTAAAAACCAAAATTTGCAATCGGGATATACATACTTAGAAAATTATCAATATGTCACTACTAAAAATCAGGTGTATACTGGAACATTTGACAAAGTTCCAGCTGGTTATAAGGTATTTATAATTGCAACGAATGCTTGTACGAATAAATCTGGAATCAAGGAGATGTCTTTTTATGAAAACCAAACACCAAAAAAAATAAAGTGCTATTGGATGCTTAACGCAGATACTACTTATCGTGGGGGTGAGGAAGTAGATTCTTTGGCTTATACCAGTAATTATACTTATGTAATTACTTTCTTTGAGATGCCTAATTGCAATCTCAATATAAGTGCGACTTGTTGGACGAGTAGTATACATAGTGGTGGTGGTGCTAGCTAAATCTCCGCGACCCTCCCTCAACTAACAATTCTTGGATTTTGGTTGACAAGTTCGTTTGGGTGTGGTATTATGGAAGCATAAAATAATTTTTTACTAGGCGAGGACTCTTATGGAAAAAGAAAAAATTGAAAGAATTGCTGATGTTTCTTATACGTTGGCAAAGTTTGAATTTGATATGCAAGACACAAATAGAAAATTTATCAACCAAAAAATGAAATTCTATTTCGACATTCTTATTGACGACACAAAAACTGCACTGAACAATCTGTTCAAAGTCCTGAAGATTGGTGAACTGGATTCACTCAAGGCTGTGTTTATGAGCAGGAGAATTGTCCTTTTGAGAAATTTCAAGGACTGGTGTTTTGTCGGCAATCCAAAAAAACTTGACGCATACAAAAATGATGCAATGATTTATCTCAATCTTTTGAATCATTTGAAGGAATTTAGCGGTCAATATGCAAAAAATATTTCAAGAGTTTAAAAAAACAAATCTTTTTTGAAAAAACGCTTGCAAAAAGTTTTTTGGCGTGTTATAATACCCACGTTAACTTCTCATGTTAACACCTCTTTTGTATCCTGGACATACTCGCACTTGTGTCCAGTTCGCCACAGCAAAACCCTCGCTGTGGTTTTTCTTTTATGAAAAAAGCGAGGTTATTTGCTTGATTTTTGATAAAAAAAGTGTTATTATTAATTATTATTTTGGAGAAAAAATTATGGATTTTAAAACAATAGAAAAAAAATGGCAAGAAATTTGGAAGAAAAACAACACTTTCAATTTCAATAAAAACGACCTTGACAACAAAGAGTATATTCTTGAAATGTTCTCTTATCCAAGTGCGTCAAGGCTTCATATTGGGCATCTCTTCAACTTCACAACCCCAGACAGTTTTGCCAAGTATGAAATTATGAAAGGCAAGAACGTGTTTCAGCCTATGGGTTTTGATGCGTTCGGGCTTCCTGCGGAAAACTTCGCACTTAAAACCGGCATTCACCCACGCACAAGCACAAATGCAAATATGGAAGTTATGGAAAAGCAACTTGCTGCGGCGGGCCTTTCTTATGACTGGGATTATACATTAAGAACTTGCGAACCAGAGTATTACAAATGGACGCAATGGCTTTTTATCCAACTTTACAAAAAGGGTCTTGCTTACCAAAAACACGCTCCGGTGAATTGGTGTACCTCTTGTAACACCGTTCTTGCAAACGAACAAGTTGTAGACGGAGTTTGCGAGCGTTGTGGCAGTCAAGTAGTTAAAAAGCACCTCACTCAATGGTTTTTCAAGATAACAGATTATTGCGAACAACTTCTTGAGGGGCTTGGCCGTATCGACTGGCCAGAAAAAACCAAAATTTCGCAAAAAAATTGGATTGGTAAGTCAATCGGTACAGAAGTTGAGTTTGATGTCGATGGAAGCGAACAAAAAATTGTAGTGTTTACATCACGTGTCGACACGCTTTTTGGCGTAACTTATCTTGTTCTTGCACCAGAAAATGAGCTTACGCTTAAACTTACAACCCCTGAAAATCTCGAGGCAGTGAAGGATTACATCTCTGAAACCGCCAAGAAGGACGACATTACCCGCCAAAGCACAACCCTTGAAAAAACAGGCGTGTTTACGGGAAGTTATGCGATAAATCCGGTTAATGGCAAAAAGGTTCCTATTTTTATTGCTGATTATGTCCTTGCGTCTTATGCTACGGGAGCGGTTATGGGCGTACCAGCTCACGACGAAAGGGATTTTGAGTTTGCAAAAAAATATAACCTTGAAATTATTAAGGTTATTGAAAACTCTTTCGGGGAAACGGTGCTTCCTTACACCCATAATGGCAAACTTGTCAACAGTGGAATGTTTGACGGAATGGCGTCAAGAAGTGTG
>JAFYKO010000036.1 GCA_017537515.1 Clostridia bacterium
AACGGGGATGCCCGCCATAGGCAAGGCCTATGGCGAGTTAGGAGTTAGCAGTTAAGAGTTAGGAGTTTAGGTCTTATTTGTAATGCCCCGTTAAAAACCTAACCTTTTTCATAAAAGAAAGCCTGCTTACCACTTTGCTTGTTTCGGCGTTTGCGAGGCCTCAGATTTAAGGAGATTTTTGAATTTTGTCGAAGAAATTAGGTTATCCGCTAAGGTTCCTTGCGGATGTTCTAATTTCAAAGAGAAAATCAAAAAGAACTTAAATATGAGGGATTACTTCCGCCGAGCGTCAGTGAGGCGGAATAACAATCTCCTAATAAAGTATATTAGAAATACATACGCACGCACGCATACACACGCACGCACGCGTTTTTTATTTATATATATATATATTAATTATTTTTTAATTTATTTTCTATTATTTATTGGTGGCCACATTGTCTAAACCAGGGGACAAAATGTCCTCTAAAAAATGTAAAATTGGACATTATGTCCTAAAACGCCTCTTTTTTCATCAAAAAAGTGGACATTTTGTACCTATGTAACATTTGGACAGTTACACAAAACCTCCGCCATAGGCGAGGCCTATGGCGAGTTAGGAGTTAGCAGTTAGGAGTGAGGAGTTATTGTTGGATTTGAATACTATTTACAAAATCCAACCCTTTTAATAAAAAAAAAGGCTTGAATTTTAGGATAAATTGTGTATAATATATATGGAAGATTAAAAAAAAGGAGTATGATTGTATGTTTATTGATACAGAAAATATGGTTTCTATGACTGAGGCAAACCAAAATTTTTCACAAGTTGCAAAGAAAGTAGATAAAAATGGGGAGGTTGTAATAATCAAAAACAACCAACCGAAATATATTATCAGAAAAATTGGGGATTCAGAGCCTTTGAAATTAACCGACAACGAAAAACTTGAAATTATTGCAAAACGAATCTTAAAAGACCATAAGCACGCATTCGAGGTACTTGCAGAATGATAAAATTCGACAAAGAAAAAGTATTGCTATTGCAAAAACTTGTGATTGAAGCGTCTGGCGGAAGTGCTGGGGTGCGGGATTTTGGGCTTTTGGATTCTGCTCTTGAAAGTGCTTTTCAAACGTTCGACGGGAAGGATTTGTTTCCCACCAAAGAAGAAAAAGGGGCGAGACTGGGTTTTGGCCTAATAGCAAACCACGCTTTCGTAGATGGAAATAAACGAATTGGGCTGTTGGTAATGATTTCATTTCTAGAAATAAACGGAATTCATTTAAGTTATACAGACGATGAACTCATAAATTTGGGCCTCTCAGTTGCCCAAAACAAAACGACATACCCCGAACTTCTTGCCTGGGTAAGAACTCATAAGGGAGGTTAGAACCGGCGGAAATTAAATTAGCAATTAGCAATTAGAAATTAGCAATTAAGGTTGGATTTTGTAATACAGAAATTGAGTTGCGTCAGCTCACTGGCAAGGCGGGTCACCCGCCCGGGGATGCAACGAACGTTCGTTGCTCGCCTCGAATGAGGCGAAATAATTTTCCAAAAATTGAAGTGCAACGCACAAAATTTTTGTTAAAAAAATATTTTTCGCACGCAAGTGCGGAATTAATTTTTGAAAATGAATTCCGCAAAGCGGAAGAATTTTCAATCATAAAAATTAAATTTCGTTGAAAAATTTCTGACGCAAAGCGTCAAATTTTTGAATTTAAAACAAAATAAAATTAAACAAAAACAAAAAAATCACAAAAAACACAAAAAGTGTTTGTAATTTACGAAAAAATTAGTTATAATAGAGATATGAGAAGAAAAAGAAGAATAAAACGCATAGCGTTAGCAGTCGCAGTAGCAGTTGCGACAGTTTCAAGTATGGTGCTAACAAGCCCACAAACCGCCCACGCCGAAAGCCTGCCCCAAACCGAACCGGTGCAAATCTCCAACGCCTCCCAACTCGCCCAACTCCACCCCACCGGAAACTACGTCCTCACCGCCGACTTAACCCTCAACGCCTGGACCCCGCTCCCATTTTCCGGCACACTCGACGGCAACGGCCACAAAATAACCACGCCAACGCCTCTTTTTTCCACGCTAACAAACGCCACAGTCCACAGCCTCG
>JAFYKO010000037.1 GCA_017537515.1 Clostridia bacterium
AGTGAGGAGTTAAGGTTTATTTTAAAACCTTTTTCCTACTTCCTGCCTACTACTCTTGTTTTTGGGGTGCACTCCACCCACCGGGCGGAGTGTAGGTTCTGCGACAACGAAGTTGTCAGGGAACCTACGCCCGCCCGGGCGGTTAGAACCGCCAGTCATTGGGCAACTTACGTTGCCAGTTTGGGTATTCCCAAAATAGAGTTTTCTACTCTATTATTTCCATAATAACAAACAAAATTCACAAAGTCAACTAAAATTTTACTTTTTTTGATAAATTTTTTGAATTTTTTTTATTTTAGTAAAAAAGCAGGTTGATTGCATTAAAAACGCGGGCCAAAAGCCCGCTCAATGGCCTGGTGGCACTGCCACCCAACTAAAATTTTACTTTTTTTTTGCAAATTTTTTAAAAAATTTTATTTTCGTCAAAAAAGTAGGTTATTACTTCCCTGCTTGTTCGAGTTTGAGTTGTTGGTCTTGTCTTAAAAGTTCGTCTATCATATCTTGAATATCCCCATCCAAGAATGCATCAATAGAATAAACCGAAAAATTGATTCTATGGTCTGTGATTCTTCCTTGAGGATAATTGTAGGTTCTTATTCTCTCGCTTCTATCACCAGAGCCGATTTGATTTTTTCTGTTTTCCTTGTATTCGCTATCGATTTGGCTTTGATAATAATCGTGCAATTTTGCCTTCAAAACACCAAACGCCCTTTCTTTGTTCTTCAGTTGCGAGCGTTCATCTTGGCAACAAACTACGATACCTGTAGGGAAATGCGTAATACGTATTGCACTATCTGTTTTATTGATGTGCTGTCCGCCGGCACCGCTTGCACGATATGTATCAATCTTGATATCCTTGTCTAGGATTTCAAAATCTACTTCTTCCATTTCTGGAAGAACTGCAACCGTAGTTGTTGAAGTATGCACTCTTCCTTGTGATTCTGTCTCGGGCACTCTTTGGACTCTATGCACTCCACTTTCAAATTTAAGGTTTTTATAAATATTTTTGCCCTTAATCATAAAAGTACAATCCTTAATCCCGCCGAGTTCCGTCTCATTTATGTCCATAACCTCAACCGTCCAGCGATTTCTTTCCGCATAACGTCTATACATATTGAAAAGCACAGCCCCAAAAAGTGCACTTTCCTCACCGCCCGCTGCCGCACGTATTTCCATAATAACGTTTGAGCTGTCGTTTTCGTCTTTTGGCAAAAGAAGGATTTTGATTTCCTCTTCCATCTCAATAATTTTCCCATTGAGAGAATAAAGTTCTTCGTCCATAAACTTCTTCATTTCGGCATCTGTTTCGGTTTCAATAGCTTTTTCAATCTCTTCTTTTTCTTTTAATGCCTTTTCGAACCTATCGTGCATATCCGCAATTTCTTGCAAACTGTTATGTTCCTTTACAAGTTTTTTCCATTCCTTATTGTCTGCAATGATTTCAGGTTTCATAATAAGTTCGGTTAACTCATCATATCTGTCTTTAAATTTTTTTGTTGTGTTTATCATTCCTATTTTTCCTTTCTGCAATAACAACACGTGATATGTTGTTGTAGTCTTTTATTATTTTAATATTCTTAAAGTCATCTGTCAAGAGTTTTTTCACTTTGCTTGCTTGTCCTTTACCAACTTCAAACAAAATCATCCCTTTGTTTGTGAGGTGTTTTGGGGCTTCTCTGATAATTTTTTCATAAAATTCAAATCCGCTGTCGCCACCATCAAGTGCCAAAATGGGGTCAAACTCCCTAACTTCTTTATCCAATTTTTGGATATCGCCTGTTTTGATGTAAGGCGGGTTTGAAAGTATGAAGTCAAATTTTTTAAGCCTAAGTTTTTCAAAAACATCACTTTGTTTAAATGTTATCTCTACATTATTATTTCTTGCATTTTTACGTGCGACGTTTAACGCCTCTTC
>JAFYKO010000038.1 GCA_017537515.1 Clostridia bacterium
GTAGCGGAGTGGCTAGTGCGGGCGAAGGCCCTGCACAGCCGCCCGCCACTGAGTGGAGAGGGCAATAAAAAAACAAATATTAAAAAATTTTTGCTGTTTTAATTAATTAGAAATCCAACCTGAATTGCTAATTACTAATTTCTAATTGCTAATTTTCCACTGTTTTCTATGATGAAACCCCAAAAAATGCTTCAAAACGACAAAAATTTGAAAAATTTTATAAAAAAATTGAAAAATCGTTTTGAAAAAATTGCAAAATAGGGTAAAATATACTTGTATATTGCCACACAAAAACTTGTGGTTCAATTGGAGAGTTTATGAAAAAAATATTTAGTTTGTTTTCGCTGGTTGTCATTGGGTTTTCAATGATGCTATTTTCTGCTTGCGATGTTTCATATGAAGACATCAGTCTTGCACCTTCTCAAACCTCTATAGAACTCGCAGTCGGTGAAGAAAAGACCTTTGATGTTGAAATAAAAAACTACAACTCCGAAATCTCGAATGTGTTAAGCATAAACAACCCCGACAACATTATTTCTATTGAAGAAACAGAAGTAAATAAGGGGAAAACCTTTGTAACAATCAAGGGTCTTCGTGTTGGCGAAACAATTTTGGACGTTCGTTCGCTTGAAGGCAACAAACAATGCAAGATTACAATCAATGTTTATCAAAAAATCTCCGAAATAGTGGTAAGCGACTCTCCGTATCTCTTGAAAACCGAAGGGAATTTTGTACGCTTCGAGTCTGCGGGGTTTGTGCATTTCTCTCCAAATTCTGCACGTGGCGAAGAAGTTATCTATACATACCGTTATATGGGTATTGATGAAGTAGTAACCAGTGCAAAGGTTGAAGGAGGTATCTTATATCTTCTTACCGACAAAGAGGATGAAATCCCTGTTCCGGGCCAAATTATGTCCCTTACCGCAAAAGTTGATGACAGCCTCGAAATTGAGCCAAAAACATTCCAAGTGGATATTCTTTCTCCAATCATTACTGGGGATTTGAAATACATAAAAAAAGGCCTTGGGACAAACTATTTGTCGCAAGCCGAAGTGGTTTCTGAACCAATAACCCTCGTATCAAATCTTAGTGCAAACTGCTACTATGAATTTGAACTTGAATGTGAAAGCGATGTTGAAATAAAAGTTACAACCGCCCAAAATATTGCCTCAAAGGTTAATATTCCGCTAAGCGATTATCAACCAACATCTATTCACAGCAGATTTTTGTATCTTCAAGCCGACCTTGTAGGAAATGATACGCTTACGATTGAATTGTATTACAAAAACTATCCAGCGTATGTTGAAACATTGACTTATGAAGTTAAGACAACAAGTTCTCCAACAAGTATTGCAGTAAACAACAAAACAGTTTTTGCTGATACAATAGTCCTTTTTGATACGTTCAGCGGTGCAAGTGGTCTTTTCGCAATGCTTCCAACAATCTACAAGACAGATTCACATTTTGACACCCTCGAATTCAAAGTTTTTGCAAGCCTAGGCACAAACCCTCAACCGCTCAACAACTGGGGAAATTATATAGATGTCAGATACAAAAACATCCCTATGACGCAAAACTTCTCAATCCCAAGCACAGACTTTAAGGACAACGCACTTAAAAACACGATTTATGTTTATGGCAAATCGCAAATATCTAAGTTCTATATCGTTTTGGAAGTAAAAAGTTCTTTACTTCTCGATAATGTTGTATCAATCTCAATCCCGATTGAAATAAAACAAGGCGTCAAAACACTAACAGTTGACAATGCCTACAAAGACGGCATTTACCTTGATATTGAAAAAGGCACTCAAAATGCAAGAATAATTTCCTACACCTCTTCAAGTGCGTATGTAAACGGCGTGAGTGTTGCATATCTTGGCAATGCAAGTGATTTTGTTGAAGCAACAGCAGAAGTTACCACCCTTGGAAAAGTTACCTTAAAACTCACCCCAAAAGCTATGGGCGAAGCAACAATTTCTGTTATAATGCCGAACGGTATTCTTGTTGGTGTGAAGATTTTTGTTGAAAAATCTGTTGCACGAAGTGATGTGCATTTGGAAATGGGCGACAATGCAAACAATGCAAGCATAACACAAATACAAGAGTCAAGCGGAAATGTAACAAGCATTGCAATGCGTTTTATTGAAAATGATAAGGACGAAAACTACATAACTGACTTGCACCTTGAAACCAACGATTCAAATTTGTATTCAGTTAACGCAACAGTGCAACAAGCAAGCAATGTATTGAAATTCGACCTTCAAGAACTCAGTTTTGAATTATTCTCTGTTGGGACTTCAAATATAAGAATCAGTGTTACGCTTTATGAAATACAAAACTTCCAAAAGAGGATGTTGTCAAATCCGTTGACATTTAATGTCTCAGTAATTTCGTATAGCCCAATAACCGAAATATTCTTCACTCAAGATGAAGACGAAGTTACAAAAGTTTCAACCTATCGTGAAAGTGATGTTGGTTATGAATACGCACAACTAGGGTTTGCAAAAACCACATTCACAGTTGACGCAAGGAGAGCTGACGGAACTAAACTCGGCGAAAACGCTTCGTTTGGTATTCGTGGACAATACCAAATCTCTTCAAACGGACAAATAAACAACTTTGGGTCTTACACCAAGAATGGAAACACCTACACTTTGGACTGCAATTCAAACTTTGCTATTGCGGGAAGTACATTCTGGCTTCAATTCTCTATAACAGAATATGGCGTAACAACCACTGATGTGATTAATGTCATAATTGAGGAGTACAGCCCACTTTATTCAATAGGTTTCTACAACTATGTTTCTGATTTGTATCTTTCGGCGTCAAACCCAACATACACTTTCCAAACATTTATGGACAGCGAAGCGGATTGTCAAGAATTTGATGTTGTGTTCACTGTCAATGGTGAAGAAAATAGAGACCTTTTCAATATTGAGGTTTCAAGCGATTTTTCAAGCGTGAAGATTTCTCACAACTCAAATGCAGGCGGTGGTAAAGGCGTGCTTTACTTCATCCCAATTTGTGCTTATTATCTTGATAATGACAGAGTTAAGTTTGCGTATTATCAAACAATAAATTTGAGTTATGGAGACGGAAGCGAAGAAAATCCAGAACCAATCAGCACAACACAGCAATTTGCAACGGCAATTATGTCTCACCCAGATAAACACTATCTCATAACCACAAACCTTGACCTTTCACAACTTGCAAGCAAATACAACTATCAATTTGGACAATACATTTTATCAGGCAGTATTGTTGGCTCAAATTCAAGCATAAGACTTCTCAACCTGAGTGTTAATGTCGCAACTCACGACGGAACGGAAAACACTTACGCAGGTCTTTTCAAAATGATTACAGGGAAAGTGAGAAGCATTAGCTTTGAAGGTGCACTAAATCTAAACGTAGAAAACGACCACGCAAACTACATCGGACTCCTTGCGGGGCAAAACAGCGGATTGATTGAGAATTGTTCATTCCTCTTTACTGATTCAAATATCCAAATCACCGCTTATGACCCTCTAAAAACTCTTACAACAGTTGCTGTTGGTGGTGTGGTTGGGTTAAATGCAGGCGTTATTAAAAACAATGTATCAAGCAACCCAAATGATACAATCTCAAATATGGTCAAACACCTCAATGTACAAAAAATAACTTACAGCGGATATTCACAAAGTACAAGATTCGGTGCGATTGCCGGTGAAAATAACGGCGTTATTGCAAGAACCGTTGAAGACAAAAATCTTGTACTTTTCAATGATAACATAAACAGCCTTATTGTTAATATCGAAACTTCAGGTTTCTCAAACGTTGGCGGTGTTGCGGGTGTTCACGAATACAAAACATTAAACGCAAATGGATACACTTCATCAATTATCAGTGGGCATCTTATCGCTGGCACAATCAAAGCTGAAAGACACTCGCTTGATGGTGAAAACAATTACGGTGCGGAAAACGTTGGCGGTATTGTTGGTTACAACAATTCATACATTGATGACTCTATTGTACGCACAACAATAAAAGGCTTTAACAACGTCGGCGGTGTTGCGGGCTTTGATAAGAGAGTCAACGATTACAGCGGAAGTAATGCCGAAGGTCATATGTTTATCACAAACTGCAAAGTTCAAGCAGTCAAAACAACAGTGTTTGCACCTATGATTATGGCAACAACAACTGCTAGTTCAAATGTAGGTGCAATTTCAGGAAATGAAACAAGTGCAATAAACAAAGATGTTTACGGACCAACAAACAGTGCAACATATTTTTACGACATCGACATAAACTCAAAACAATATCCAGTTGTCTACAACTCAGTTGTTGCAGGAACTTATGACAGCGTGAAATACAGCGACCAAGACCAATATTTCAACCTTTTCAGAAAAAGTGAAGCAGTCATAAAAGTTGAAAAGATTGCTGGCACTGCACAAAAATTGACAGTGAACCAAGCTTTTGACAACAAGGTTGCAATGATTATGTATTATGAAGCTGAAAACACCGCAGAGCAAAAGTATATTGAACACCTAAACAAAAATATTGACATTCCATTTATATTTGAAAATCCGGATTCGATAACAATCAATTCCCTTACACCTTCAATCCTTGTCGTAAACTCTCTTGGCAAGATTGAAATAAGAACCACCGGCCTTGCAACATTGGTTGTAACAAGCATTCTCGACAACACCAAAATTGATTATGTTTATATCTATGTTATCAATGCATTTGACTCATTCGCACTTGGAAATTCAGTCAAAGAACCTATCGTAACAAGTGAATGGAATATTTATGTCGGAAAACCTCTTACACTTCAATACTTCTTTACGCACTCAAATATAGAGACCATAGACGATTATGCACAAACAATCAGTGTGCCTCTTAAAGCCTCAACAACTCCAAGCATAGAATACACAAGCGAGGCGGAAGGATATATCTCAATCAAAATTTCGGGGAATATTATCACCTTTACTGCCTTGCCAGTTGACGGCGAAACAGTTACAAAGCTTATAACAATCAAACCAAAGTTTGAAGTCAATCTCACTGGTATTGGAAGTGCAAGTCTTGGAGAGAATCAACTTAATGAGATTATTACAGAAAGCCCTACATCACTTGAGCTTTTGATGTCCGCAAAAAAAGGAACATCAGAAATCAGGAGCAATATCTCAAACACAAAGGTTGAGCCTATCGACTCAATCGATGTTCAAATAACTCAAACAACCGATTTTGATGGGGATTATTTGAAAATATACTCATACAAAGAAACCTCAAGCGTTGACACAAACAATGACTATTTCATTATCACAAACGTCTCTGGTTATGAGTATGACGAAGCAAACAACGTCTACAAACTCTCAGCAATTTCAAACAATACAAACCTCGGCAGTTTCAGTTTTGTATTCAATTATGAAAAATATCTCATAACAGATTATGCGGGAAATTATGCAATAATTTTTGAAGCGGATAATGGTTATTCAATAGAGTTGCAAATTACTCTTGAAACACAAAAAGTCAACAACCTAAACATAAAAAATTATTATGATGTAACAACCACATTTGACGCAACAAAACTTCAATCAGATTATATGGCAAGTGGTGCGTTGAATCTTATGATTGTAGAATTCTATCCTTATTTTGCGGATTATGATTATCTTTACATCAAAAACGGCCCACAAAACGCAGAAAAAGACAACTTCATTTTGTTTGAACTTTACACCCTTGGAGAAAACGGAAAACTTTCATTCCTTAATGGCGTAACTTCAACCAATGACGGAATCAAAATACCAAAATCAATTATAGAAGACCTCGCCATTGACGAAACTCTTTCAAAACTCTATGTGCTTTATTCAACAACCTCAAAAACAACAATCGACAGCCAAGCAAAAATAGAACTCGAGGTTGTAAAGGTTGAAGACAACTCCGAAAAGATTGTTTTTGAAACCGAAAAAGCAGTTACAATCATCATAAAAGACAATGTCTCATTCTCAATCGCAAACCGTCAAGCAACGGACCTAAAAAATTATGTTGCAAAAGGACTTTCATATGACTTAAATCTCAGTATTTATGGTTTTGAAGAAAGCGAAATGGTGATTGAAGCAACTTATGGAAATTACAAGACAACCATCAACCCATTTGATGGGGAAATAGATACGCAATCTCCAGTGGATATCGTCTATTCAGATGGCTATCAACTTGTTGTAAATCGTGATATTGTTTATCAAAACGGTGCGGAAGGCTTGGAGGTTGAAATAGCAAGCTATGGAAGAAGTATGTCCGACAACCTCGAATACACAAGCGGAAAATCTTATCTCAATATCGTTGTAGTTGACGTTGTTGTTCTTACAGACAACATCCGACCATTCGTGCAAGGCGGAAGCGAGAATATTTCAGAATACACTGCAAACACTGTTATTGCGGGAACTGAAAACGCAATTCTCAACCTTTCTGTTGGAAATAGACATACATTAAGTGCCGGACTTCAAAACGGAATAACAGTAGAATACGATGCTGACAACTCAAGAACAGTCGCACTTGTTCAAGCATTTGAACAATCTCTCACAAACAACGGAGAGTGGAAAGTCAAAGCAGATGCACTTGGCGTTGTTGGTAAGTATGTAAGAGAAGTTGCACTAAACCAAAACACCAACCTTACAACAGATTACTTCAAAATAACTGGTATGCTTAATGGAAATAATATTGAAATAAATTACGTACCACTCAAAATAACAGACTATGACAACCCAATGTATTATTTCAGTTATGGGGCGAAGTTTACTTACAAAAACGGTATTCCAACTTTTGCAAACCTTAACGACGAATACGCATTTGACTTGTCTTCTGACTTTGTGCCAGATATTTACCCAAACAGCACAGAGGAAAACGCAATTCCAGTTTCAACCTATGAAGAACTTTTGGCAATGGAAGATGGCGGACATTATATAATGCTTTCAGACATACAACTTCCAACAACCCACGCTCCACTATTCACAGAGGTTGCAAGCCTTGACGGAAATGGATACTCAATTATTCTGCCTTCGGCATTAACCTTTGACGGAAGCGACGATGTCGGCGTGTTTGGAACCATAGAACAATCAACCATTCTCAAAAACATAACAATCAAAATCCCTACGCAAACAAGAATAACTCTAACAACAACAGAGAGCGTTAACTTCGGTTTGCTTGCAGGAAGAAACCTTGGAAGCATAACAAACTGTCAAATATCTTGCAGTGATTATGTTCAAGTAAGCGTGATTCTTCCAAACCAAACAACTGACACAAGCGAAAATTACGTTGCTGGATTTGTCGCAGTTAACGACGGAACAATCACAAACAGTAGGGTGAAAGTCAACCTTTCTGGAATTGCAAATATTGCTGGATTTGTTTGCGAAAACTCAGGCAAAATTGCATCGTCTTATGTGAAAAACTCGTTTATTTCAAACAGCGGTTCAGCACACTATCACTCAACTGCTGGATTCGTTCTCAAAAACGGACTTTCAGCAACCTCTCAAAACGCTCAAATAATCTCTTGTTATGTTCTTGGCGAAGCAACAACACAAGGGGTATATTCAACAAGCAAGCTTTACTATATCAACTCAAACCCAAATGCAAGTGGTTTCGTTTATGAAAACTATTGCAAAATAAGTGATTGTTTCAGCGATATCTACATCAACTCAAGTGCTACAAGAACGGGATTTGCTCTTGCAAATGCAGGTGAAATAACAAACTCTTATGCAACTTGCTCATTCAATGAAAACAACGGCCGAAACACACACGCATTTATTTGCAATAACTACACTGGAGACAGTCAGTCAAAAAATGAAGGCGTCCTTAAATCTTGCTTCTATCTCAACCTTGCAGACAACGCCGAAACAGAAGGTTTGACCGGACTTACTGCAAGCAAATTTGCGGATAGTTCTGTGTTTGAAAACTTTATATTCTCTTCAAACATAGACAAAACCGAGGGAATCTGGTTCTATCCAGCAAGCGGAAATGAATTGTTCTTTACGCTCAATGGCAATACGCAAGTGTTTACCCCAAACAAACCTCAACTCGTAAGCCCAAATATTATTACAAATTCAATGAGGGCCCAAGACCCAAATCTCACAACCGTTGACACCGAAACCGGGGAAACAATTTATGTTTATTATGAAACACTAAGCGAAAGCGGAACGACCTACAATCCAATTCTACTCTCATCCGCCGAAACTCTTGAAAATATCTTTATTCAAAATTCAAGCGGGGGAGTAAACAACAAGACTTACAGACTTATTGCAGATATTACATTCTCAGAAACTTCAAACATAACAAGCCTAAACAAGCTCACATTCACAGGAGGCATTGAAGGGAACGGGCTCAGCCTTTCTGGGTTTACAATCAACAGCAAGGATACAAACAAAAACGGTGGATTGTTTGCACAGATTGGACAAGGCTATTCAAATACTGGCGTTGTCAAGAATCTTACACTCGCACCAAAATACCTCAACTTCCCAAACACTCAAAATGTTGGAACTCTTGCCGGACTTCTTGAGGGTGGAAAAATCTACAACATTACTGTTGATGGATTTAAAAACAGCGTAAGCGGTGGCGTGGCTGTGTATGGCGTTAACAATGTCGGTGGCGTAATCGGTGTTGCTTGCAATGACTTCCAAATTATTGGAGTTCAAAGTTCAGTATCAGCGAAAGCAACCTATGACCACATAAAAGCCTCAAAACCTCTCGGCGAATTCACAAACGCACTTCAATCAAGCAACTGCTCATACGCTGGTGCGGTTCTTGGCGTGGCTTATGGCGGAGGAACGATAAGCAATATTTCAGTTTTGAATGCAACACGTTCTTCTGCTGAAATTGCAGGGCTTCTCGTTGGAAAGGTCGGTAAAAATGTTATTGTCGAAAACATAAACCAAGAAATTTCAAACACTCAATACCTAAACGCAACTGCTTATGGTGGTATTATTGCCGGTGAAAACTCTGGCGATATAAGAAATGTCAACGTCTTTGGAACAGCAAAAGCTGACTTCTTTAACATCACAGACACTCAAAATCTACCTATTGCGGTTGGTGGAATTGTTGGTCTTCAAACAAACGGAAGTCTCAAAAATATTTCAATGAGTCTCGACTTTGCTTGGTCTCAAATTTCTCCTCCAGTCGTAGGTGGAATTGCGGGCGAAGTTCTTGCGGGAACGCTTTCAGATGTTGATTTTGAAGGAGATATTTCAATAAAAGCCGAAACCAATGTTGGTGCAATTTCAAAAGTTGTTGTTGGTGGTGTTATTGGACAAATCCTAAGCACGCAATCAACAACAATGACAAAAGAGCTTCCAGCGGGTGCGGTTGTGCTTAAAAATATCTATACTGACGGAAATATCAACGTTTCTTCAATCAATATCTTAAAAACGATTACAGGTGGCATAGTAGGAAAAATAGTCAACGACCTCTCAGCGAATACGTCAACTTTAACAACAAAATACAAACACACATTCAACAACGTTCACAATGATATGGATTTAAGTGTAGACTCGATTATTTACAACGGAACACTTGAAAGCTTTACGGGTGGACTTGTTGGGGCGGTGTTCTCTGACGGACAAGAAAATTATGCCGGAGAAGTGTTGATTTTGGATTCTGAACACGAAAACGAATCAACCGCAATGCTTCAAAGCACATCAAACTCAAAAATTTCAATCAATATCCAAGATATGAAAGGCAGTGCATCTGCAAATGTATACTATGGCGGAATTGCTGGATACGGATACACAGTTGCTTCATACACAAATGTTGCAATTATCTCTGGAGCAGTTGAGACAAATGTTAAGATTACTCCATGGGGCGTTATCCTTGGAAATCAAGCAAAAAACACCACAAATCCTGAATACGCAGGAATGTTTTATGAAGAAGAAGGCAATAAGATTTATTATACAACTATGAAAGAAAGTGAGTTTTTGACCCTTATTTCCAATTCTCAAACACAAGAATTTGATAATAATTAAAAAAAAACTAAAAATTCCTTTGCCTTTTGAATTTTAATATTGTATA
>JAFYKO010000039.1 GCA_017537515.1 Clostridia bacterium
ACCCGCAACCGGGCAGTAAAAATAAGGTAAGGCATGTTATCAAGTGCTATCAATCTGCTATCAAATCGGGAGAAAATCTTAAAAAATTCTGAGTTTTCCGGGGCTTGAGCCGGGAAAAACAGCCTATTTCCGGATTTTAATTACTCCCACTCATTAAGCCCCGAAAACGAAAAAGTCTTAGAGCCACAACGGAAATAGCTTTTTTGCTCTTTTATGTTCCGCAAAATGTTCCGGAAAAAACGAGAAAATTTTTTCTTGATTTTTGACTGTGCGGAACTATGCGGAACACTAAAAAATTTGTTCCCGATGGTGTAAAGCTCTGGCTTTTTGACTTGTAATCTTTTTATCTAAGAACAGAACAGCAGGGGACTTGAATATGCAGTAGGCCACACAAGGCCACCAGAAGCCCTGAGTTCTTATTTTATGCCTGTGGTAGTATGGAAACTCGTCCAAAAGAAAAAAGCCGTTGTGTGGCTTTCTACGGCCTCACAACGGCATTTGGAAAATACACAAGTCTAACGCACCCCGAAATATGTCTTGTGGGGGGCTGTGTGGGCTTGTGTCGGGCTTTTGGTTGCTAAGTTAAGTATGTAGCCATTCCAAAAGCAAAAGGGCATACAGGCCAGCTGACGGCCTGCGGGATGGGCTGATTACTTAAAGCCTTTCAGTAAATCATCAAGGGCTTTTTCCAAAGTCTTTTCCAGCTTCTTTTCTAACTCTGCTTCCAGCTTCTTTTCCAGTTCTTTTTCCTCGGCCTTTCTTCTGGCTTCGGCCTGCTGTTCTTCGTATCGCTTCAAAATCTTTTCTTTGGCTCGCCGGGTTGCTTCCACATAATTCTGCTGGGCTGTCTTTCCGTTCTGCTGAAAATAAGCCCAGTCTGGCATCTTTCCATTATCGTGTAGCCACTCAATTTGTTCTTGTGTGTATGCCATAGTATTATAACACTCTCTTTCTTTTATCAATTTTTAGGGATTGGTTTATCATCAAATAATAGGGATTGTTCTTTATCAAGAAATAGGTATTGGTTTTATACAAAAAACAGGTATTTCTTTATAGTTTATAAAGTTATTATAAAAGAAAACCCACAAAGTTTATGCTTATCTTTATCTATCTTGCGATAGATAAAGATAAGATTGATTGTATTTATAAGTATTTCTTTTCTTTTTATCATCATCCCTATAACGAATAATCGTAATTATGCCAGCATCTTCCAGCAATTTGTTATATCTACTCAAATCATCATAATTACTATTTGCCCTTGTAGAATAACCGCAATTTGTAAGAAACTGTTCCGCTGTAAAGTTCTGGCCTGTATTCTTACACATACCACAATAATACTTCATATAGATAAGATAATTACATAGTTTATTATCGTGATGTTTCCGCAAGAAAGATATTTCGGTTTCAGTTAAACATACAAAAGGCTGTGTTATACTGCCAGCCTTAAAGCTGGTATTCAGCTTGATTATTCTCTTTTCTTTATCAGCTGTTAGGTAATCCTTGTATTTATCGCCGTTCAATATTCTATCAAGTGTTGCCCTTGAAAAACTTAGCTTTTCCGCAAGTTTGGAAATAGATATATAGCTTATAGTATCATAGGCCTTTGTGCTGGGGGTATAATCTGCCTGTTCCATCAATTCAAATAAATGTAAATATTCTATCTCTGCTTTTGGTATAAAGGGAATATAATAATGCTTCATCAACTGGCCTGCTTATTAAGTATTCTATGGGCTTTTCCGTGTTCTGCTGTGGTCAGCCATAAGAGATTAGATACATCATTATTTAATTTATCTGTGTCAATGTGATGGACTATTGGCTTATTATATGGATTTGGAACAAATGCTTTTGCTACAAGTATATTTATTCTTTCATCTTTCTTTCCCTCTCCATCATAACAAATAGATACGCAATAATATCCATTCTGCAAGAAGGGTTTAAGTATTCTATATCCGTCTTTACATAGGCTTAACGCTCTACCTCTATTGGATATATGATAGCGTCCGCCTGTATTTGGTATTTCTCTCCACCGTTCATAAGGTAAAGAGAAGTTCCAAACATAGGTAATCAGTAAGTCAATAAGTTTGTTTTGTTGTAAAGCATAGAAATGACTGTGCGGAGTATTTATATTCTTGTCAAACTGTGGCATACTCTCTTAGTCCTTTAAGCAAGTAATGATATACTTTAATTTCTCTGCTCTATCTTCTCCAAAATCATAATAACCTTTCAGCCAGCAATACAAACTATTTTCTTTTACTTCTATATACTCTGCTATCTCTTTGTATGTGATACCCTGTAAAGCCTTTAATAGTTTTACTTCGTTTCTTAAATAATCATTCATTCAATCACTCTCTCTTTCTTTTACTACGGAAAGTTATAGTGCTGTGATAAAAAAGATAGACCGCCGTATTATGGGCGGTCATTTCTTTTACCACAGTTTGACTTTTTACTTTACCGCTATACTCTATAACAAATCTTTCTATAAGATTTTATAGTTTTGTCCGGTTGGGGAGGGGGTATATTATGGGATATATATTATTATCTATCCAAATCCCCCTATTATCTGGCAAAACTCCCCACGAAGTTATACTTTTATTTGATACTACGGTTTTAATTAAAGAAATAATACTGGCTTTCTATAATAGGCTTACCGTAATTATTTACTAATTCAAATAAAGTATATCTAATAGCATTAGGAAGAATATCCCATAGCCGAATATTATAATTATTTCTTTCGCTATCTACTGCTAAATATACTCTTTTCAAATCATAATCAATTATCTTAACTTTCTCCATATCAAATCCCGCTTCATTACATACATACGATACAAAGTCTAATAGTTCATTATTTACCATATTTATCTCCTTAATTTATTATTTCTTATGTAATTATTTTACCAAAATTTTTTGTTAAAATCAAAGTAAGTATAATAAAGGCCAGCTGGGGCATATCATCCAGCTGGCTTTTACTATTTGCAGATTTGATTATATTAAAAATATTTGGTATAATTAGAGGGGGGATTATTAAATCCCCTGTTCCTCTTTTAGTTCTTTCTTATACTTGTAATATGTATTTCTTGCAAGCCCTGTCAGCTTCATAACATCAGCGTCCGCAAGTGTTCCATTAAAGTCTTTACTATGCTTCAATATGATTTCTTTAGAAGCAACACTTTTCTTTGTTGTTAGCTTTGCTCCTTCCTTCTGGCCTATCTGCTTTCCGTTCAAGCGTGCCGTTTCCAAACCTTCCTTTGTCCGCTGGTGTAAATCTTCAACCTCTTTTTCGCTCTGCTGGAATGCCAGCTTAATTTGTTCTTTGGCAAGTGCCATAAGGTATTTATTTACTCCTTCAAGAATGAAATCCACATTTCCACCTGTCAGCTTCACATTGCTTTCTAAGGCTTGCTTATAGGTGGCTGTGTTGATATGTGGCTCTTTTAAGAATACAAGCTTTATACCCCGATTATAAAGCTCTTCGTATGCTGTAAATCCTTCATCAGCATTTCCAGACATACGACTTACACTATCAAATACAATTGTATCTCCGGCCTTTACAGCCTTATACAGTTTAGGCCATTCTTTTCTATCCAGCCTTGTTCGGGTAAATACTTCTTGTATTATAAGTGCTTCCGGATATTCTGCTTTGATATTTCTAATCTGTCTTTCTATACTCTGCTTTGCTCTACTGATACGGCAATACCCATAAGTCATAATTCATAACCCCTTTGTATCTATAATAGTATTTAGTTTAACCTTCGTTTGATTTGATACTACTATAATACTATATCAAAGGTCTGTTGTCAATATCTTTTGATACTAAATTATTATACGGCACTTTTGATACTAATAAAAATAGCGGTGGTATCAAATACCACCGCTATAATACTATTACTTCTTGCCGTTCTTCTTAGCCCATTCAGCATAATATCTACAAGCACCAAAGAAACCTGCTTCACTCTTTTCTTTCTTGCTTGCATCCTTAGAAACCTTAGTGTTATAAATACGCTCAAACTCTTCGTAAGCTTCTTTATCTTTTGCTTTCAGTTCCTTACGCATTTCCGGAACTGTCTTGGACTTCTTCTTTTCTTCAAAGAGAGGGGTATAACCCTTATCCAGATAACGGTCAATAAGGAACTTTTCGCCTGCGGGAACTTCTACATTGCTATAAATAATGATTGTCTGTTTCTCATCATTTACTTTGAAACTTTCTGCTTTATGTGCCATAGTTATTTATCCTTTCTTTTTTATGGATTTTCATAACTATGATATATTATTATATTCTATTTTTCAAGCCTTAATTGATGCAACTGTTAGATAAATTGGAATTTGACTCTCCGTCAAACTGAAAGTTGTCGCTCTACTTTCAAAGATATAATTTTATCCTCTATTTATCTTTCTCTTCATATGGTTTATCCCAAGAACCAATTTCAATAACATTACCTTCTG
>JAFYKO010000040.1 GCA_017537515.1 Clostridia bacterium
AAATATACAAAAAAATTATTTATTAAAAAATAATAAAAATTTATAAAATAAAACAATTAAAAACAAACGAATTAAATTAAAAATAAATAAAATTATGAAAAATAATAAAATTTATAAAAAAAATTTTCAAAAATAATATATTTGTGATATATGTATTAAAAATAAGTTATGAAACGTGAGGTAGTTTAATGAAATTTTTTGGCTGGATTATAAAGTATTTTAATTTTGGTAAAAAATACAGAAAGCGAGAAGGGGAGTATCACAACAAAAGCAAGAAACTTGGGACTTCTGGAGAACTTTGGATGCTTGTCTTTTACACAGCATTGCCACTTCTTTCTCTTTGGGGTGCATTTAAATTGCCTTGGGAAGGGGAAATTCTTATATTAAAAATCTTTTGCTTTTTGGGGATTTTGTTTATCTTTCAAGCCCCTGCAGAACTTATGATAACGGGCATTGTTGCATTAAGGCATAGAGCTAAAATGAAATTAAAAAACAAGGTTACTGGAGAAATACTTGGAAAAACCACAGAAGTTCTTTCTGGTCAAGAATTAAGCGAAGAGGCGAAGGATAAGGTTGAAAACTACGAGGCAAAAGGCACTGCCAATAGGTATGATTTGGTTGTCGGAATTCTTGGTATAGTGTTGTCTGTTGCAGTAGTTGTTGCCTTTGTAACACTATTCTTTGTCTTCTTGTCTAGCGTTGCTGGTTGAAAAAAAATAGCTATACAATCTTATTGGTTTTATAGCGTTTTTTTATTCTAAAAAAACAAGCAAATCAGAAAAGTTTGCTTGCATTGTGGTGCGATCTCCCAGGCTCGAACTGGGAATCTATCGCTTAGGAGGCGATTGCGTTATCCTATTACGCCAAGACCGCATTAAAAAACTGAAAATAGGAGGTACATTTTTGTGTGAAATCAAGCCATAGGGGGGCGGGCGACACGAGGCTTCGCCTCGTGTAATGCGTCCTGCAGACGCATTGTAAAGTGCATTTGCACTTTACCGCCCGCCCCGAGTTTGAATATCCTAATGTTATTTTAACATATAAATAAAAATTTTTCAAGAGAAAAAATAAAAATCTCATTTTCCCAATGAGAAATTTTGTAATTATGTTCTTATTCGAGTTCCCGGCCCTGAAGTTTTCGGTTGAGCCTTGATTGTGTTTTTTTGTACAGGCTGATTTTACTTTCAAAAAATTCTGTTATTTTAGATTTAATATTTTTGTTAAGTTTAATTTCGTGTTCTTGTTCAAATATTTTTATCAGCTTTTTAATATCTACGTTTAAAATTCTTTCTACAAGGCTAGAAAGTGTTTTGTCTTTTTGGCATAATTCATATATATCCACTGCGACCACGCCACCGTTTTTTAGAAAAGGGAAGTTGTCAAGTGCATTATGCATTCCTATATCTGAAAAACCGTTATGAAAGATGTATGGTGCATTGTCTGCGTTGTATTTTGTTTCGAAAAAATTCATACCGAATGAATAGCCATTGTCAAACAGTGGTGCGGGACGAAAAGTTTTGTCGTGTCCAATTACAAAGCAGATATTGCCCCAATTCCTATCGTCATTACACATAAAAAAGTCCAAAATTGTCATTTCTCGATAGTGCTTTCTAAGTTGACTTTCGTTATATTTGAGTTTGTAGTTTTTGCAGAAGGTGATAAGTGACTCAATAACATAATCCTCAGAATGGAAGTATTGATTTCCATCATAATTTTTGTATGTGCTTTCTGCTTGGGCATTGTAAAAGTCATCATATGTTCTTTTAGAATAGAGATTTGCGTCAAAGTCATATACAAGGTTGTCTGTTTTGTTTGCGTATTCAAGTTCCAAAATTCTTTCTAAAGTTATTTCTCGCATATCTTTTTCTTTCAAAAAAGATTTTGATGCACAGGCAATGCGGGGCCCATAATGTGCGAAGAAATATTCGACGTAGTTTCCATAGCCAACTGCTTTGAAAAAATGAGAAGAAAAAACTTCTATAATATCTTGATGATAATATATTTTTTCTTCTTCGTCAAAATCGTTCATCTTAAAAAAATACTTCTCGCCATTTATATTGAAAATAAATTTTGGATAAGCACCTTTATTAATTGTTTCGTAATCATATTTTGAAAAATCTATTTTAAATTTCATAAAAATCCTCAAAAAATTTAAAAAATATTTAAAATAATTCGGTTTTTAATTATTTTTTTTGCCTTTTTTAAATATTTTTTAAAAATTCTTCTTCGCTAAGTATTGTAATTCCCAAAGTTTGGGCCTTGGTGAGTTTGCTTCCTGCGTTTTCGCCTGCTATTAAAAAGTCTGTGTTTTTGCTTACTGAATTTACAACTGTTGCATTCAAACCTTCCAAAATTTCTGTTGCTGTTTTGCGGTCGTACTTTTGCATCGTGCCAGTCAAAACAACTGTTTTTTGATTGAATATTGTTTCGCGAAATTCTTGTTTTTTCACTTCTTGTATTTCAATGCCATACATAATAAGTTTGTCAAGCTCTTCGATGTTTTTAGGGTTGTGAAAATATTCATAAACATTCTTTGCAACAACCTCTCCTATGTTGTAGATTTCCAATATCTGCTCGAAGGTTGCATTTTTTAATGCTTCAAGAGTCGAAAACTTTTTTGCAAGGTCTTTTGCAGTTTTGACTCCAATTTCATTGATTCCAAGTGCGTAAATAAATTTGTCAAACTGAATTTGTTTAGAGTTTTGAATAGCGTCTGCAACCTGGTTTGCGAGTCTGCCTTTTTTTCCTCCAAAACCTTCAAGACACATAAATTCTTGCCCGGTGAGTTCAAAAAGTTCGTGAAAATATTTTATTTTAAACATTTCATAAAGCTTGGTTATTGTTGAAATGCTTAATCCCTCGACATCAAACCCGTTTTTAGAGGTGAAATTGGACAACCTGTCAATAATTTGGTCGGGGCATCCGTCTCTGTTGGGACAAAAAATATGTGCTCCAACTTCTACAAGGTCTGCTCCACAACTTGGGCATTTTGTTGGCTGGGTAATAGGCTGACTTCCCTCAAGTTTTTCTGCAAGGCCTAAAATTTCAGGAATAACCTCGTTGCTTCTTCGAATAAAAACTCGACTTCCAATTTCAACTTGTTTTTTTAGTATATCCCCATAGTTGTTTAGTGTCGCACGTTTTATTGTCGCTCCCGCAAGTTCAACGGGTTCAATTTCTGCTATTGGAGTAAGTTTCCCCGTTCTCCCCACTTGCCAAACAACGTTTTTTAGGATGCTTGTAACTTCTTCGGCTTCAAATTTGTATGCCATCGCCCACCTAGGAAATTTAGCGGTAAAACCAAACTCTTCACGATGTGCAATATTATTGAGGCGTATGACAACCCCGTCCATAAGAATGTCTTCATTGCGTCTTTTTTGGTCAATTAAATCTATCTCATCAAAAACTTCTTGTGCAGTTTTGTTGACTTTGAAATAACTGCCGACATTAAAGCCATTTTGTTTCAAAAAGGCAATCTCTTCTGCTTGGCTTTCAAATTTCTTGCCTTCTGCATAATGTATGGTATAAGCAAACCAATCAAGGTTTTTTTCAGCGGTCTTTTTAGGGTCGAGGTTGCGTATAGCCCCCGCTGCTGCGTTTCGAGCGTTTTTTAGTTGTTCGGTCGTGGTTGCGTTAAATTTCGCAAGGTTTGAAAGTGTCATCATTGCTTCGCCTTGAACGATTAACTCGCCCTGAAATCTATTTGCAGTTGAATCGTTTTGATTGTCTTGGCTTGCTCTGTTACATTTTCACCTACACTACCATTCCCACGAGTTCCGGCACTTTGGAAAATTCCGTCCTTATATGTGCAAACAAGGGATAAACCATCAAACTTATATTCAGTCGTAAACTCCGCTTCGGGATAGGCGTCTTGGATGTCTTTTATCCATTTTTCAAGTTCGCCTTTTGTTTGGCATTTGTTGAGGCTGTAAAGCTTGTGTTTATGCTCAAATTTTTCAAACCCGTCCAAAACTTCACCACCCACACGTTGCGTTGGAGAGTGGGGGAGAATAACGCCGGTTTCCTTTTCCATTTGTACGAGTTTGTCGTAAAGTTTGTCAAACTCTTTGTCGGAAATTGTAGGCGTGTCGAGAACATAATAGTTGTAACAATGCTTGTTTATTTCATCAACAAGTTCTTTCATTTTTTGCATTTTTTGTTGTCCTTTTTTATTTAATAATTTTCAGAGGGGCTATTTCAAGCATTAAGGTTCTAACTCCGAAAGACTTGAAATCTATATCCGCGGTTTTGCTTTCTAGGTCAATATCCAAAATCGTTCCGAGACCAAATTTTGAATGTAGCACTGTTTGCCCTATTGCATAGATAGATATATCTTTTGCTTGTTTTGACAAGAAATTAACGTAAGCGTTTCCGTTTTTGAGGCTGGTCCTAATATGATCAACTTGGTTGAGCGAAGTTTGGGAGGATGCTGAAAGATTTTTTGGCCTTGCCTCAAATTTTGGAACTAAGTCAAGTTCGCTTACAAAACGACTGACCATCATATAATCCCTGTGTCCGTACAAATATCTTGTTTGGGAGTTTGAGAGAAAGAGGCGTTCTTTGGCCCGAGTAATGCCAACGTACATAAGTCGTCTTTCCTCTTCCATTTGTGAGTCGTCGCCATATGCACGTGAGATTGGCATAACTTTTTCTTCGAGTCCAATCAAAAACACATTTTTAAATTCAAGCCCTTTCACAGCGTGCATTGTCGCAACGGTAACATTTCCATCATCGCCCATATTGTCAAGGTCAGAGATAAGAGACACGCTTTGCAAATAATCACTGAGTGAATCATCGGGGTTCTTTTTTGCATAAGTTGAAATTGAGCCAAGTAGCTGGTCGATGTTGGCGAGTTTGTCAAAATCTTCTTGAGAATTTGAGTTGTAAGCAGATTTAATATTAAAAGCTTCGACAACCTCTCTTGCAAAAGAGTCAAGGTCTTGAAGTTCAAATTCTGCATAAAGCCTTTTGAATGTATTTACAAAAGGCAGTATTTTGTTTTTCAAGGCAGAAGGAAGTGCGAATGTATCGAGATTTAAACAAACTTCAAACATAGGTACATTGCAGTTTTTGGAAATCTCACGGATTTTTTGAATAGAGGTATCTCCAATTCCACGTTTTGGGAAGTTAATGACACGTATAAGTGCTTGCTCATCTTTTTGGTTAACAAAAAGTCTAAGATAAGCAAGAATGTTTTTGACTTCAACACGTTCATAGAACTTAAAACCGCCGTAAATCTTGTAGGGTATGTCATAAGACAAAAGTTTTTCTTCAAAAGGGAAGGTCAGTGCATTAAAACGAACAAGAATTGCAAAATCATTGTAAGATGCACCACTGTTCTGCACAAGGTCGTGAATTGTTTTTGCGACATAGTCCGCTTCGGCTTGCTCGTCATAAAGTTGTTTATAGGCGACTGGTTCTCCTTCGCCGTTATCACACCAAAGAGTTTTGTCGATTCGGCTCTTGTTGTTTTTAATAAGCTTATTCGCAAGGTTAAGAATAGTTTTTGTGCTTCTATAATTTTGTTCCAGTTTAAAAACTTTTACGTCCTCAAAGTCTTTTGTAAAATTGCTAATATTCCTAAAATTTGCACCTCGCCAAGTATAGATACATTGGTCTTCGTCTCCAACAACAAATATGTTTTTATGGACTGACGCAAGCTGTTTGACAAGTTCGTATTGAATCTTGTTTGTGTCTTGAAATTCATCTACAAGAATGTACATAAACCTGTTTGCGTAAAAATATAGGATGTCTGGGCAGGCTTGAAACAAAGCATAAGTTTTTGTTAAAAGGTCGTCAAAATCAAGTGCGTTGTTTTCGGCAAGATTTTCTTCGTATCCTTTCATAAGGTCGTAAATTGTTTGCCCGTCGGGAAAAACTTCAAGTTCTTTTTTGTAGTCAAACAAAGAAATATTGTTGTTTTTCATATTTGAAAGATGAAATAACACGTTTTTAATTATTTTGCTATCAGAAAGATTTTTTTCGGCGATAAGTACTTTCAAAACCTTTTCGCTGTCCGAGTCGGAGTAGATTGAAAAGTTTTGGTTATACGTCGGGTCAAGTCGGTTTATATGCGAACGCAAGATTCTTACACACATTGAGTGGAATGTAGAAATCCAAACAAACCGCCCGTCCGGTGTTATTTTTGCAACCCTGTCTTTCATTTCATTTGACGCTTTGTTTGTGAAGGTTATGGCAAGAATGTTTTCGGGACGTATATTCATTTTTTCAATAAGATATGCAATTCTATGGGTGAGAAGTCTTGTTTTTCCACTTCCGGCACCAGCAGTAACAAGAACAGCCCCATCAGTTGCGATTAAGGCCTGTTTTTGTTCGGCATTTAGGTTTTCAAATTTGTCTAATGTATTCATTTTATTATTTTAACACAAATTTAGAAAAAATTAAAGTATTTTGGCCTTTTTTCAATGTTTTCGACAAAATTAGACAAGGTTCGACAATTTTCTACATTCCAAAATTATGACTTTTTTATTTAAATTTGTTAAAATTTGTATATAAGGAGAAAAAATATTATGAACAAAGAAAAACCAAGCTTGAAATTTTTGGCCAGAATGGCAAAGAAGAGAATGAGATATATTGAGATGATGCAAGAAAAAGCGTTAACGCCAATAGATAGGCAGTTTGAAGCCCTAAAAGACAAGGCAAGAAAATTGATTGAAGCAGATAGAGATACAACCGCACCAATAAAGAAATTGATAGATTATGAAGTGTACGACAAACTCAATCAAATACAAAGAGATAAATATATCCTTGACCTTATCGAGGTTTACACGAAAATGAAGAGCCAAATCGAAAAACGAGAAGCCGAAAGAGAGTTGGCTTAAAAACTTTCTTTATATCTAAGATTGGCCCTTTAATCTGAGTTGTTCAAAAAAATGCTTGCACAAATATGGGCAAGTAGGCTTTTTTATGGGTGCCTGAGGCACCTCGCATAGGACGGTCGTTCGGCTTGAGTGATTTTGGGGTTGCAATGCGTACTAAAACAAGGTTTTTTTGTGCAGTTTGCACAAATTTTGGAAATTTTTAAAAAAATTAAAAAAAGTGTCGAAATTTAGTTGACAAGGGTGTATTGAATTTGGTAAAATGGGAATGATAGGATAGAAGTCTATCAGAAGAACACGTGGCGGGCGAGACGTTACTCCGCTTTCAGCGGGCAAACGTCTCACTCCGCCACCCTCAACCTCAATTGCTAACTGCTAATTACT
>JAFYKO010000041.1 GCA_017537515.1 Clostridia bacterium
GAGGATTTTGGTTTAGGACTTCCATACGCCTGTTTGTGCCTTTAAATTTTTTCATTGCGGAGAAGAAGTAGCGGTCGTCAATCTTAAAATGCTTACACACTAAAAAACAAGCAAGTGAATTTTCAACATTTTTTTCAATTATAGAATTCAAAACAACCTTGCCTCGAAATTTTTGTTTATAAAATAAATCATAAATTATTTTATTTTTAATTCTTCTAATATTTTTTGCATAAATATGATAATTATCATCAAATACATTTATTTTATTAATATTTTTTATTTTTTTATTTTTATTTTGAATTATATTTTTAAAATTTTTATGAATTATTGTTTTTTCACTTTGATTCAAAAAAAATTGAAAAGATTTTTTTATGTTTGAAAAACACTTAAAATAATCCATATGCTCGGCTTCAATATTTAGGACAACAGATAGATTAGGGTTAAGAGATAAAAAACTATCTCAGTATTCACAAGCCTCGGTTATAAAATAATCCTTTCTTCCAATAAACAGGTTTGAATTAAATTTTTTCGAAACAGCACCCAAATGAATGGTTGGGTTTTTCCCCGCTCTCAAAAAAACCTCTGCAATCATCTCAGTTGTTGTGCTTTTTCCGTGCATACCACTGATGGCAATCACGTTTTTATAATTTCTCGAAATCTCTCCAAGAAGGTCGCCACGAGAGATAATTTTCTTTCCAAGTTTTTTCGCTTCAAGAAGCTCGGGGTTGTTTGAATCTATGGCGTTATTAAAAACCACAACATCTGCGGGTTTTACGTTTTGCGGATTGTGGTCGTGAAAGACTGTTGCAAAGTCTAGTTTTGTAGTGGGGGTAATATCAGAACCAGTGATAATATTTCCCTGAGAGTGCAATAGTTTTGCAAGGGCACTCATTGACACCCCGCCTATTCCAATAAAATGATAAATTTTTTCCACCTAAATATTTATGAAACAACATTTAAAATTGTTATTAAGCTATTTTGTTTTTAAAAAACACTTGAAGTTTTTTAGGTTTAAGAAAAAATAAAAAATAAATCACAAAAATTTTTTTTTGAAAAAATGCGATTTTATTTGATTTTTTGCAATTTATGTTGTAATATTAAATTAGCCAAGAAATTGGAAAAACTAAAAAAGGAAGGTAAATGAACTTGAACATTTCTGACATCAGAATTAGACTTGTGAAAAAAGATGATTCAAAGCTCAAAGCAGTTGCCTCTATTACTATTGACGAATGCTTTGTTGTGCACGACATTAAAGTTGTGCAAGGCGCTGAAAATCTCTTCATCTCTATGCCTAGCAGAAAAACACCAGAAGGCGAATTTAAAGACATCGTTCATCCAATCAACACTGAAACAAGAAATAAAATCACTTCTGCAATTTTCGAAGCATACGAACAAGCACAAAAAGAAGAGGCATAAGTTTTTTCAAAACCTAATGCAAAATTCCACCCTGGCGTTTGATAGGCCGGGGTTTTTATTTTTTAGGCGAAACCTTTTTAAGGTGTTTTATTTTTTTGGAAATGTGAATATATTATTACAAAAATGTCAAGCAAAAGTTTCAGTTTGTATACAATGCGAAGGCGGATTGTGGTGCTGATGGTACTAATTTTTTTTGTATTCGCAGTTCTTTTTGTAAGACTTTTTTGGGTTGGGGTGATAAACAGTGAAAAATTGCAAAATCGTGCAGAAGACCAGTGGACGAGAAGCCTTCCCATTGTCGCACAACGAGGGGAAATAATCGATACAAACGGAAACTCGCTTGCTGTTTCAAAAACAACATATAATCTCTATACAAGGGCAAAAGAAATAAAAGACCCAGTGGAAACCGCAACTATATTATCAAGTGTCTTGGATATTAAATTTTCATCCTTGTTTGAAAAAGTTTGCGATAGAGGTGTAAGCGAAATACTTGTTTCAAATAAAGTCGACACTCAAACCGCTGTTGAAGTCTACAAAAAACAACTCAGTGGTGTGTATCTGACTGAAAACTCTATGAGGTATTATCCAAACGGAGACTTGCTGACACAGGTTTTGGGCTTTACAACAAGCGACGGTCAAGGGCAAGCGGGAATCGAGGCTTATTATGACGACACCTTAAAAGGGAAAAATGGTTGGCTTATGGTCCAAAGCGATTTGACGGGCGTCAGTATAAATGGTTCATTAAATTCTTTTGTGGATTCTGTTTCGGGAAATAATATAGAGCTTACGATTGATGTAAATTTACAAAGGGTCGTTGAAAGCATTTGCGAAAAAATTATGGTCGAACAAAAGGCAAAGGGCGTGAACGCAATTCTTATGAAGTCAAAAACGGGCGAGATTCTTGCAATGACTTCAAAACCAAGCTTTGACCTAAACAACATCCCTCGTGATAACGTTGCCCTTCTTATGGATACAGTTAAAAACAAAAACGTTGTGGATGTTTACGAACCCGGCTCTACGTTTAAGATAATCACAATGGCAATAGCCCTAGAAACGGGTGTTGCAAAACTTACGGACATATTCAACTGCTCGGGGTCTTGCGTTGTTGCGGGTGAAAAAATAAAGTGCTGGAAGTCAATAGGCCACGGACACCAAACTCTTGCCGAAGGCCTAGCCAACTCTTGCAACTGCGTTTTTACAGCCTTAGCACAGAGAATCGGCCTTGAAACGTTTTATAAATACCTCAAACAATTTGGGTATGGTGCAAAAACAAACATCGGAATCTCCGGCGAAAGCGGTGGAATTATGATGAACGCATCAAGTGTAAAAACCGTTGACCTTGCCCGTATGGGCTTTGGGCAGGCAGTTGCAGTTACCGCACTTCAACAAATTGTTGGAGTTTCAACAGCAGTAAACGGCGGAAACCTTGTTCAGCCTTATTTGATAAAAAAAATAACTTCTAAAAATGGAAAAGTTTTGGAGGAAAATTCACCATTAATAAAACGTCAAGTTATTTCTGAAGAAACTTCCAAAATAATCAACGATATGCTTGACCTTACCGTTTCAAAACAAACTGGGAAATTTACGTTTGTAACGGGTTACGCAGTTGGTGGAAAAACGGGTACAACCCAAAAATATGTTGATGGGGTAATAAAAAACTCCTACATCTCCTCATTTGTGGGGACGTATCCCGTAAATAACCCAGAATATACCCTTCTTATCGCAGTTGACGAGCCAAATGCAGGGGCGTATTATGGCAGTATAGTTGCATCTCCTTACGCAAAAGAAATTTTTTCAAGTTTGTTTGAATATTACAACATACCGCCAGACGACCCCAAAATGCTTGAAAACAAACCCCAACAACTTGAAATGCCAAACCTTGTAGGCCAAACGCTTACAAAAGCCCTTGAAACTCTTCAAAAATTAGGTGTTGCATACGAAATTGCGGGCGACGGTGCAAAAATTCAGAGCCAATTCCCATACGCAGGCGTAAAAATCTACGCAACCGATACAGTGCAAATAGGCCTGGGGTGAAATGTGCTTTATCTCTGAACAATAAATTAGTTGCAGAATTAATCAATATAATCTAAACTAAATCCCCACATATGCAAACTTCTTTAAGAAGTCTTTGATTGCTTTTTCGTCTTTACCTTCGTAGTAGGCGATAAGCAATTTTTTGTATTCTTCAACCTTATCGTTGGGGATTACAATCAAGCCTTTTGCTTTAGACATAAGCAAATGATTTGCAAAGATAACAGCTGTTCTTTTATTTCCGTCAATAAATATTTGCTTTTTCATAACAAACAACAAGATTTCTATTGCTTTTTCAACAGTATCAAGATTTAAATTGAGAAGTTCTTGCAGTTCTTCCTTAATCAAGCTTTCAAAAGGTAATTCCGGTTTCCAATTAGTTCCGCCAATACTAACAGGCGTTGAACGAATACAGCCCGCATTGTAATAAAATCCTTCTTCTACAAACTTATTGATTTCACAAAGCAAAGCAAAATTTGTCGGGCTTGTGATAACATCCTTATTCAAAACAAATTCCCAAGCGTGCTTCAAGTTTAAAACTTTGAGAACATCACTAGCCGTCATATTATTGATTTTTCCACCTTCGATAATGGTCTCTGTGTCAGCATAAGTGGTTGCAATACCTTCCAAGACTGCTTGTTTGTATATAGTGTCAACCAAATGTCTTTTTGCAAAATCTATATTCAAAGCAACGCTCTCTGGAAGGTCGGATTCCAAATAACCGCTTTTTTTGAGTTTTTTATCTAGTTCTTTTATCTCTTTTTTTATTGCTTTTGCTTTATCTGAATTTATTAAAATAAGGTTGTACAAGTCGTCGTTGTATTCGCCAATATATTTAGTCGTCGCAATGCCGTCTTGACGGAAATGCACATAAATATATTTTTTGCCACCCTTTTCTCTTAATTCTACTGAACCATATATTAAGGACTCTAATTCTTTTGTTAAAGCTTCTTTTTCTTTTATTAAAGTTAAAGTATTTACTCTATTTTCCATAAGTTCTCCTGTGTGAACATTTTTTATATTTTTTTAATGATTTTGTTTCACACTGGTATTATAGCACAAAAAAATAAAAATGTGAACATTTTTATGAAAAATTTCATAAATTTGTTTCACATTTTTGTTTTTCCAAAGTGATTTGGTTTTGTTATTTAATAGTTACAGTAGCATTCATTGCTGGGGCTGGTGGAGTGAGGATTGGTGTTCCGCCAAATGAAGCTGTTGTGTTTGCAATGATGTGTGAAAGGTTGATGAATGCAACGTTTGTAAGTTCGTTTTTGTATTGTTCAACAAAAGCTTTTGCGTCAATTTCTTTGAGGCTTTGTACATCTTTGAAGTTGTCGCCGATTGTACGTCTTAAAAAGCAAGTTGCACTGATTTCAAAAAGTGATTTTGGGTTTACGACAAGTTTACGAGTAACCTCCATTGTGATAGCCCTGTCATCTACTCTTGTGATTTCGATGCTGTCTTCGTTTGTGATGTTGACTGCTTGTCCCAGTGTGATAGGAAGCACGTCATAGCGAACTTTCACAAGTCTTGCGTCTGTTCTGCCATTAAACATTTGAATATTGATTTGTTCCATAATAATTTTTTCTCCTTTTTTATAGATTAGAGTTTAAATTAAAAAAACAAAAAAGTCAAGCAAATGCGAGGTTTTTTAAAAAAAATAAAAAAAACAAACCAAGCGACTATGAAAATCGCCTAAAATCTTGGTTTGTTTTTGAAAAACTATGCCAATCCTTGCGATAGGGTTTGGTTTGCAACATTTTGCTTTACTTCTTGGCTTGCACCCATAAGTGCAAGTTTAATGCGGTCAATATCTGTCAAATTGCTGAAGTTTTTTGGAATCATAAATGTGCGGTCATAAAGTGCTACGCCTTCCCCAGTAACCACTTCACGCAAAATTTTCTCTCTTGAAACGAAAGGGATTTCTCCGCCTGTAAAAACAATGCTTTTGAATGGATTTACTTCAAGTAGTGTTCCAGTTGCACTCATTTCTACACCATTTAAAATATAGTTGAATTTAAGTTTTTTACCTATATGAGCTTTTAGAGTCTCAAATTCTTTGAGGGAAAGCTCATACATAAATTTTTGTCTTTCAGTTGCCATAATCTTAGCTCCTTCAATAAAATTCTATCAAAACATACTATTTTTGTCAAATAAATTTAAAAAATTTTTTATATTTTTTTCTATTATTTTTAAAACCAACAAGATTTTTTTGCCAACCACAAAAACAGACTTGACAATCCACTGCAAATTGTGTTACAATAAAAATGGTATTTTTTATATGGATAAACAAACAAAAAGAGAATTAAAGAAACGAAACAAACAAATTTTAAGGTATTTGCTTTACGCAGCCCCAATTTTGCTTGTCATTGTGTTTTTGCTTTATTATTTCGTGCCTTCACTTGTTGAAAACCAATGGGTTGTGATTATGCTTGTTGTCGCAATAGGCGGAATACTCTACTTCGTGTTTGATATTATCGGCCGAAAAAGAGCAGAGAAAAAAGCCAAACAACCAAAAGAAAAAGACCCATATGCTGATTAAAGAAAAAGGAGATTTGTGTTATGACAATAGCAAGAGTGTTGCCAAATAGTGTTGAAGCCGAGCAAGCAGTTCTGGCTTGTATTTTGCTGGATGAGGAAGTTCCCTTAACCGCTTTCACAAATCTCCACGCAGAAGAATTTTATTCAAACGCCCACAAAACCATCTTTGAAGCAATGCAAGAAATTTATGCCCTAAGCAAGCCTGTTGATTTTGTAACCTTGGTTGACAAGCTCGAAAGCACTGGCAAGCTTGATGAGGTTGGTGGTTTGAATTATATTACAACCATAACAAGTATGCTTCCAAGTGGCGTGAACTACAAACACTATGAGGCTATTATCAAAAACCACGCAAGGCGTAGGGAAGTTATTTCTGCAAGTCAAAAAATAATCGACAACGCTTTTGAAAGAGACGACGGAAAAGAAGTTCTAAACTTTGCCGAACACGAAATATTTGAAATTTCGCAAAAAGAAGAGACCTCATCCCTTGAACACGTTTCAAAAAGTTTGCCGGAAGTTATGGCAAATCTTGAAAAGCTTGCACAAGACAGCGAAAAGCTTAGGGGAATATCTACAGGCCTTAACGCTTTAGACCA
>JAFYKO010000042.1 GCA_017537515.1 Clostridia bacterium
CTATCTTTATCATCGCCAAAAAGAGTAGATTTGAATAATGTTTGCAATCCTTCTGATAATCTTCCTTCCTCTTGTTCCTCCTCGTTGGCACTGCCACCTACTGGAGCCTCCAATTTGCCTTCATAAATATAAGGGATTTGCTCCTCTTCGCCGTCTTCGTTGTATCTCAATGCGGTTTTTGATTCTAAAAATTTAATAGATTCTTGAATTTTACCACTTTCTACAATTTCTGTTTCTGAGATAAAAGAATCATATTCCAAGCCAAGAGACTTTAAGTCGTTGGTGATAATTTTCATCATAGCTGAAACAGCAGGTTTTTTGAATACTGCATAAAATTCTTCTTCTGAAACACCGACGTATTTATCGCCATATTGGTCTGATATTTCTTTTGCATATGCAATTAAATAATCCCCTGGATAACATCCCTCTGGAACGTTTTCGCCTAAATGCTTCCCACATTGTTGTTCATACCTAAATTGAATAGATTTCAAAAGTGTGCTGATTTGAACTCCATAATCGTTCATATAATACTCTTTCGTGATATCATAACCAGCTTTTTTCATAAGGTTGGATAAAGCAAGGCCCAAAATAGCACCACGACAATGGCCTACGTGTAATGGCCCCGTTGGGTTTGCGGAAATAAATTCCAACAACACTTTGCCCTTAGGTTCTCCGTTTCCAAAATTGCTTTTTTCAAAATTTATTTCTGCTAGAAATTTTTCCCAAATAGAATTTTTGAAAACAAGATTTATGTCTCCATTTACAACATTAACTTCTGAAATATAAGCTACTTCTTTTATTTTTCCCGCAAGTTCTGTGGCTATTATATTTGGATTTTTTCTTAATACCTTAGCAAAAACCATAGCTACATTTGTCGAATAGTCGCTTTCCGTCTGAGAAGGAGGAATCACAAATTTCACACTTGACGCTAGTTTCGGGTTTTGGTCGTAATTTTCCCCTAAATAATTTTTTATTACTACAGTTAAATCTTGATTAACTTTTTTGAATAAATCCACGTTTTTCTCCTTAATTTAAATACTATTTATCAAATATTATACAACATATCCTCCTTAAAGTCAATAGATTTATGTTGTCAAAAGCATCATCTTTCCAAAGTATCTTTGCTTAGTTTGTGTTGTTTCCAAGATTTATATCTAGCTGGGATATCTATTTCCTCTGCTTTATTTCTGCGGTGAATTTCAATATCTTTATATTTCAAACGCTCTTCTTTTGGCATTTTAAAACACTCTAAATTTGCCAGTTTTTTGAGGATGTTGAGATTGTTAGTATTTTTAGCAATCTCATAAACTTTGTTTGCAATTTCGTCATCATAAAATTCGGGAATTTCAATGGCGTTTTGAATATTTTCAAGTGTAAAAAACTCATATTTTTCATTCTTTGAAATGGCTTCAAAAAATTGAGAGGTATTATTGGAAAAAATCTCTCTTAACTTAGGTAAAAAATGTGTTTTTTGAAGTTTAAAAAACATTAAAGAACTCTCATCTGCTTGAATTTGATGCTGTGCCTTCATCTTGGCGTGATTTAGGCAAATGAGTGCATTGACTAATTGATAAGTCTCTATAGATTGTGATTGCTGAATGGCAAGGTTTAGTGCATCTTCAAAATTGTTTTCAGAAAAAATTTGTTTAAGTTTTTTGTTTGCACGAAGCAATTCGAAAGCGTTGTTTTGGAGATTGTCGAGAAATTCAATAGTGTCTAAGGCTGATTTTTGCCTTGCAAAAACTTCGCTCCTATCGCACATATACAAAGCAAAACAAGGGTCGAAATATGCGTTCTTATCCTCAAGCCCTGCATGTATAATTGCAGATAAAGAATGTCGCCGTCCGGATATAAAATTTCTTTTTTTGTTTGTTGCGTCATTGTCTGCGTGGTCCATATAATGAGCAAGTTCGTGATGCAACACTTCTATGACCTCAGCCAATCTATCCATATCGCCTAGTACGCTTCGTGATGATTTGCTGTAATGTATATCCAACTCAATTGTTTTTGTTTTCTTGTGATACTGCCCCTTAACATCTAAATTTTCTACATAAGTTATTTGAACCTCAAAGTCGTGCTTTATATCGAAATAGGTCCCAATAAGAGCCCTAAGCATTTTTATGTCTTTGTTTTCTAAGCTTGAATAAACTATTATGTTGCAAATATTCTTGCAAATTTGTTGTAAGGCATTTTGTTTTTCATTTTTTGTTAAAACAACTTTTTCCATTCTTTTATATTCCTTGTTTTGATAAAATAATGCTTTTTTATTAGCTTTTATATTTATCACACTTTAGTTTTTGGTTTTTTGTTTTGCATCTTTTAATTTTTGATATTTCTCGGTTGTTTCATCAAGGTAGGATGCTTGCATATCTGCAAGGTACATAAGCATCGTATGTGGGTATGAATAAAACACATCACTTAAAGCGAAGCTTCCACCCTTGACACGCAAATCATAAGGGCCCATATGCCAGTTTACCATCATTGCTTCTTCACGAGACAACTTCATAAAGCCATTTATCATATAAACGCTTTTCTCTCCGTGTCCATAAGGTAGTGTATCTTCAACAGAATAAAATGGTTTCTGAACCCAAACATTATTTTCTTTTACATTTCGCATTTGAGTGGTGTAAGTATTAATCTTGCACACATCGTGAAGTAGACCACAAATTGCAATGCTTTCGTGAGAAATGTGCTCTTCAAAGTTTTCGCCATATTCATTTTGCACAAGGCGAAGCAATCTCTTATAGACCTTAACGCTATGTTCACAGAGTCCGCCTTCATACGCACTGTGATATTTTGTGCTTGCAGGTGCAACGAAAAAGTCGGTTTGCTCTAAGTATTTTAATAAATCTTTTGCTCCTTCACGCTTAATGTAAGTATTGTAAACTTTAATAAATTCTTCTTTTGCCATCATTCTTTACTCCTTGTTTTTAGTATACAAAAATATATGGGTTTTGTCAATAGTTTTTACGCTGGGACAATATCTAATTACCTTTAATTTCTTTTCAGCACAAACCTCAAAAGGGCTTTTTGGTCTTTTTCTGTGGCGTAAGCTATGCCGACACGAGTTGCAGTTTTAAACTCATATTTCTCCCCGTCGTCCATTATACAAATTTGAGGATTGTCAACTATGCTCTGCCCGTTTAATTTTCTAGTTATGTTTAATTTCTTTGTTGCCTTACCAGGGCCATTGGCTCCAACCAAGGCACGAATCAAAACCGCCTCTGGCTCGCCTTCTTTCCTGCTTGCTATATTCAAAAGATTGTGAATACCATAGCAAAGATAAATATAAATTGTTCCGCCGTCCATCCACATTGGTTCGGTTCTTTTAGTTCTCTTTCCCATATAAGTGTGGCAAGCACTATCGCAAACACCAAGATACGCCTCTGTTTCTGAAATTTGTGCTTTCGCCTCTACTCCATCTATATGCGTAACAATCCATTTGCCTATTAAATTTTTCGCAAGCGTTTCAGTATCGGCCCGAAAAAACTCTTTATCATTGATTATTTTCATTTTTATGTCCTCTTTTCTATGTTGGATTTTCCCCTTTATTCTCAACTTGAACAGCATCGCTCTTGTTTAGGAAGTAAACAGAAATAAATTGCGTGACACTCAATACTGCAATAATGATTGTAAGCGAAATTTCGGTTGGTGAAATAACATAGAACAAAATTGCTAGCATAATTGAGAGCATAGAACAAATTTGATTGTAAGTTGAAAAGACCATATGCCATTCACGTTTGTTTTCCTCAAATACTGTGTTGACATTTGCTGTAAAAATGGTTGACGCCATACCGTTATGGAAGATTTTATGGCAACTTTCTCGGACAATATAATAAATAATAAAGCTTATAAAATTCGTCCACAAGACAAGCATAATTGATGCAGAAACATTGAGGAAGGTAACAATAATCATAGAAAGAGGCTTGTTTTTAATAAAGGTTATATATAATGTCAATATTATAGTTGCAAACAAAGCTATTAGAGATGAATACAGCCCAACCGACATTTCTCCGCCAGTTTTAAAAAACAAAAGCAAAGGGAGTAAAATAGGAATAACGCTTGCTTGTGAAAACTTTTCAAGCCCAAAGGCGTATAATGCGTATTTGGATTTTTTATTCTTGTGTGATTCTACAAAAACTTGTTTAAGTGATAAATTTGTCTTTGGCTCGATATAGAAATCTTTTAAGAAAATCGAACACACAAACGCAACTAAGGCAAGGGCCAAAATCACCCCAAAAATAGCAAAGTAGCTCCATTGTCCGATGATAAACCCAGACAAGAACGGACTTAAAATTGCACTAAGAGAAGCTACAATACTGCTTAACCCCACAAAATTTTTCATACTTACGTTTTTGCCTTTATTCATTACAGCAATCTCGTGAGGGACGTAAAAACACATCTTAGCAACGCCATAAAGAGCCATAATAATCCACGCAAGCCAAATTGTCGAAGCTGTTACGAAAAACGCAAGCAAGATTGATAAGAATATCAACACAAAAGATAATCTATATATCGTCATTGCATTTTTCTTCGTGAGTATTTTTGTTAGGAAAAGTTGAAATAAAAGATGCACAAAAAAAAGGAAGGCATTTAATAAAAGTACAAATACAACGTTATTGTTTATGCTGTAAATAAAAATATTAAAAAATATTGTATAAAACACAAACATAATTTGTACTGCGAGATTTATAAAAATCAATAATCCTCTATCACGTCTTTCGTTATTCATTATCTTCTCCTTAAAATATTTGATAAGGTTACGACACTCTAACAATCCAATAATTTTAAATTACATTTTACAATTTGTCAAGCAGAATAAAAAAACACCTTGTATTTTTTTACA
>JAFYKO010000043.1 GCA_017537515.1 Clostridia bacterium
CGATGAATATATTGAGGATTACGTGAAACCGACGTTGCACGATATGATGCTCAATGATTACATCGACAAGAACAAACCAAAAAATAGAGAAAATAGGGAAAATAAATGTTTGAAAAATTATTAATTCCAGAAAATTTGGATTTGCAACAAATTCCTTTAATAACACTTGCTTATTATGGGGATGCTGTTCATACCCTCTTTGTGAGAACAGAATATTTAAAAAGAGGACTTGAAACCGCAGGAAATTTACATAAAATTTGTAGCAAGAGTTGCAGTGCAAGTGTTCAGGCGGACGCCTTGGAAAACTCATTGGAATTTCTGGATGAGTACGAAAAAAATCTGCTTAGACGTGCAAGAAACTCAAAAACCCACAAACCGCCAAAAAGTTGTGATTTGGAAATTTATAAAAAAGCAACCGCTTTCGAGGTTTTGGTTGGGTATTTGGTTTTGAAAAAAGATTTTGAAAAATTAAAGTTAATATTAGAAAAAACAATAATTAATTAAAAATTATTTAAAAAATTAATTTTTAGGGGTGAAAAATGTTAATATACGGAAAAAATGCAATTCGTGAAGCAATAAACAGTGGAAAAACAATAAATAAATTATTTGTTGAAAATGGTGCAAAAGATAATGTTGGGGCTGAGTTATTAAACCTTGCAAGGAACAATAAAATAAAAATTGTTTTTGAAACAAGGCAAAATATGCAAAAGAAAGTCAACACAAACAAACACCAAGGTTTTATTGCTGAAATAACAGACTTCTCTTATTCGACAACAAGTGAAATATTAAAACTTGCTGAAGAGAAAGGCGAGCATCCTTTTGTGGTTGTTCTTGACAGCATTATGGACCCTCACAACTTGGGGGCTATCGTGAGGACTGCGGAAGCGATTGGCGTGCACGGAATTATTTTGCAAAAAGATAGAGCAGTTGCGGTTAATGACACAGTCTACAAAACAAGTGCCGGGGCTATTTCAAATATGAAAATTGCAAGAGTTGTTAATCTTTCAAATGAGATAAATTATTTGAAGAAACAAGGCTTGTGGGTTTATGGTCTTGAACTGGGTGGCGAGGGCCTCTATTCAACAAATCTTAAAGGCCCTATCGCACTCGTTGTTGGAAGTGAAGGGTTTGGAATGAAAGAATTGGTCAAGAAAAATTGTGATTCGATTGTTACATTGCCAATGCGTGGACAAGTCAATTCTTTGAATGCAAGTGTTGCTTGTGGAGTGGCACTTTACGAAATAGCAAGACAACGTATGGATGACTAAAAACTTACAAAAGACAAGGAGGGAGTATGCAAGAAGTTTTGACTGACGAAGAATATGTTTGCAACTGCAAAAATGGAGACGGGAGTTCTATTGAGCATCTTATTAATAAATATAAACCAATGGTAAAATCTATCGCAAGAAGATATTTTTTGATTGGGGCAGAACAAGAAGATTTGGTTCAAGAAGGTATGATTGGACTCTATAAGGCTTGTATGACTTTTAATGCCGGCAAAAATACTAAGTTTTCAACTTATGCGTATATGCTGATAAACCGCCAAATTTTGAGTGCTATAAAAATGGCGACAAAAAAATCAAACCTTGCCTTGTCGCAAGCACTTATTTTGACGGGTGATGGTTTTGCAACAACCTCAGATTCTGTGGATGAAAAAAGGGCAGTGATTTATTTGCCTATCAATTCTCCAAGCCCCGAAAGTCAGATGATTGAAGAAGAAGAATATTTACTGCTTATCAAAAAGATAAAAAAAGCCCTTTCAAAATACGAATATGAGGTATTGAGGCTTTTTTTGGAGGGGCATAAGAACCTGCAAATTTCTTTGCTGACGGGCAAGGATTTGAAAAGCACTGAAAATGCGATTGCAAGAATCAAAACCAAATTGAGATTTTTGAAATCAACAAATTGCTAAAAAAAGGGACGGGCGGATAACGTGGCGTTAGCCACGTGTCTCGCCTTCGGCGAGACGCAAAGTGCTTCGCACTTTGCAATCCGCCCTGTTTTTTATCCTCACATTTTTAAATAAGGATTCATATAAATAGTAAGCGAAGTTGTTGGCTGAAAGATTGTCTTCGCTTTAAGCGTTAGGCGAAAAAACAGAAGATTGATATACAAATGCAAGACTATAAAAAAACACAAATGTTTAAGGCTTAGAATCAAAATAATGTGGGAGGAGTTATGAATTTTTCACAAGATAGTTTATTGTTGGTGCTGATAATCCTCATTGCCTTTGGGGGTGAGTTCGGAAATTCATCCATAATTTGGATACTACTCATTCTCTTGGCAACACAAGGAAACGGATGTCGCTGCACAAACCCATGCGGTTTCAATAATTGCGGATGCAATCGCATATTTTAAGAATAACGCCCCACAGCTGGGGCTTTATTTTCAGTTTTTTTGTGTTAGGGTATTTACAAAATTAAAATTTTATGTTATAATACTAAAAAAATTGCAAAGGAGATTTATAGAAATGGGACTTTTTCATAACTTAAGCGTTGCCAAAACCTCAGCAAAACAACAAAACGGTATATACCCTATTCAGCCTGAAGATGTTGTAAGGCCTATACGAAAACATTATGAAAACGAACTAGATAGAAGCAATGACGCAAACAATAAAGTCAATATAAATATGTATTTTGAAATTGTTGCCACTTATTGTGCAGGGGCGGCAAAACTCATTCTTGACGGGGATTTTAATGCCCTACGCAGACTCGACAACAAATATAGCGGACACCTTGAAAAACTTGACCTAATCATCGCAGGAACAAAATTTGACACACTTCAAGAAAAAGAAATGGCAGAAAAAACTCTCAGTGCACTCAAACTTATGCGAAACTCAACCGAAAAGGGTTTTATCAATGTTTTCCCAGTGAAACAAGAAGGCTATAAATTTATCGAAAACTTGCAAACTTGTTGCGAGTTTTTGGCCCAAGAAAAGCCAGTCGAATGCGTGAATAAATGTGCTGATTATGGATATTTTACAAATATTGTCCCAATATTGTATCACCAAATCTTTGACAGCTCGTTTAAATTTAATTCACAACATTTGTATTGTCAGGAAATATTGAATTTGTATGACCAAATCAAAAAACGAGAAATGTCTATGACTCATAGAGGTTAAGAAAACTTGTGCAAAATGTACAAGTTTTTTTGCTTGAAATAAAACAAATTTAAAATAAAAAGCAAGCAAAATCACTCAAAGCCTTGCAAGAAGAGGATATTTGTTGTATACTTAAAAAAACAAAAAAGGAAAAAATAAAATGAAAATAGGATTAGTTGGTTTACCAAACGTGGGCAAAAGTACGCTTTTCAATGCCCTATCAAAAGCAGGGGCAGAAAGTGCAAACTACCCTTTCTGTACTATCGAGCCAAATATAGGTATCGTGGACGTCAAAGACGAAAGGTTGGATGTACTCGCCAAAATGTATAACACCGAAAAAGTTATTCCAGCGTGCATCGAATTTGTTGATATCGCAGGACTTGTTGCGGGGGCAAGCAAAGGCGAAGGGCTTGGAAATAAGTTTTTAAGCCATATACGTGAAGTAGACGCTATTGTTCAAGTTGTAAGATGTTTTGAAAATGAGAAAATTGTAAGCGTTTATGACAAACTCGACCCGGCAAGAGATATTGAGGTAATAAACCTCGAACTCGTTCTTGCAGACCTTGAAAGCGTTGAAAAGAGGCTTGAAAAAGGCAATAAACTTGCAAAGCAAGGCGACAAAAACGCAGTTGCAGAAGTTGCAGTTTTAAACAAGATTAAACCCGTTTTGGAGGCAGGCAAACCCGCAAGAACTATCAAGTTTAGTGCAGAGGAAGAAAAGGTTGTCAAGAACTTGTTTTTGCTTTCAACTAAGAAGGTTATATACATCGCCAACATAAGCGAAAACAGCCTTCCAAACCTAACAGAAACAAAGGATATATTCCTCAGA
>JAFYKO010000044.1 GCA_017537515.1 Clostridia bacterium
CGGTTCGGCAGTTCGAATCTGCCCCCTCCCACCATTCTTTAGAGGGGCGTGAATATCTTGGGGCATAGCCAAGCGGTAAGGCACAAGACTTTGACTCTTGCATGCGTAGGTTCGAATCCTGCCTCCCCAGCCATTTGTTAATTTAATTAGCAAAACGCATTATTCTGACATTTTTTCATCTCTATCTCCAATTTTTCAGAATAATGTAAGAAGCAGGTTCGAAAGAATTTGTTTATGATTCACTAGCTCAGTCGGCTAGAGCACTTGACTTTTAATCAAGGGGTCCCGGGTTCGAATCCCGGGTGAATCACCAAAAAAGCAAGCCGAAAGGCTTGTTTTTTTGTTTCACCGGGATTGCGGTGTCTTAGACACCGCGGAAGGCTTACGCCTTTTCCGAACCCGGGCCCACAGCTTCGCTAACCACTCAATTATAAGACTTGCAACTTTGATTTTATATCTTAAAATTTGGATATTGACAAACTTGAAATAATATTTTATAATATAGCTGAATAATACAAAAGGAGGGGAAAAAATGGGAGACATGAGCTATGTGGGGCTTTTGGTTGCCGGTAGTGGAATAATCGGGGGAGCAGGTGGAATAATCGGCGGAGCAATTGGACTTTTGCCAACACTTGTAACAGGAGATTGGAGCTATGCTGGTAACTTAGCAATGGGTGGAGTAATTGTTGGATTTGCTGTGGCACCTTTTATTATGTTATTTGCTCTCAGAGATGAATTGAATATGTAATATCTGAAGTTGTCGTCAAGCACCCCGAAGGGGTATTTGACAGCAACTGATGGTTATTCAAACAGTGATGCCTTGATTTTATCAAGGGGTTTGTGTAAACAAACTTGCATTGCGAATTTATGAGCAAGGCGACATCACATAGTTTATAATATAGCTGAATAATACAAAAGGAGGGAACAAAATGGGCGGAATGGGCTTTATGGGGCTTGTGGTTGCCGGTGGTGGAATAATCGGCGGTGCAATTGGGCTTTTGCCAACACTTGTAACAGGAGATTGGAGTTATGCTGGTAGCTTAGCAATGGGTGGAGTAATTGTTGGATTTGCTGTGGCACCTTTTATGTTATTTGCTCTCGGAGATGATTTGGATCTATAATCACAACCGGCTAAGGCGGTGGTTGTGATTGATACAAAAAAAGTAATGGAATTTTTGGTTCAATTATTTTTTTAACCCAGGATTGCATTGTTTTTATCATTGCGTGAAAACTGCGTTTTCGCCGAACCCGGGCTGTTTTGTTATAACTCTTGTTTGTTTATGCATTTTATGATATAATAAAAATTATGGAAATAAAAATTATTAAAAAGAAAGAATTTTTTGAAAATTTGGAGTTTTTTAAGAGTAATTTAGGGCTGGCTTACAATTACGACAATCTTGAATGCTTAAAAGAATACGATGCCACTGTTACAAACGAAACTTTACAAGAAAAGTGCAATGAGGTTTGCGAAAAGGTTTTTAATGGCTTTAAAAAGTGTTTCGAAGAGGCAGATTATGATATTTTTCTCGCTATCGCTTGCGGTGAAGGGTGCATTTGCTCTGTTGCAAGTTTTGAACGTGAGGCGGGCGAGGATTGGTATATTGATGCGGTAACAACGAGGATTGGATATCGTGGGCGAGGTCTTGCAACCAAGGTTCTTTGTGCAGGTTTGAAAGAATTAAAATCCCGTTGCACGCTTCACGTAAACAAAAACAACACTATCGCATTCAACCTTTACAAAAAACTTGGCTTTGTCGTTTCTCAAGATACAAACCCCAAAAACGCTGAAAACCAATATTTGAAAAATAGTTTCTTTATGGTAAAAGAATATGCCAAGGACCTAGAAAAATAATCTTAAAACATACAGGCAACCTCTTCTTGTCTAAAATTTTTTCAAAATGGGTATTGACTTTTGTTTTGCGTTGTGTTAATATATTGACATCAAAAGGAGAAATGTTATGTGTACAATTATGAAATTAAGAACTAAATAGGCCACATAAAACTACATCGGCTAGTTTTATGTGTGTTTGCATATAAAACTAGTGAGTTTTGTCTATTTTTGTGATTAATTTCTATAATTACAGTATTTATTTGATACATTCTTCGCAAAAATTTTATAAGATAAAGTTCACTTTGAGTAAGTGGGCTTTTTTTAAACAAACTTCCTTAGTTTTGTATTTGCCGAAATAAAATTTAAGGAGAATATATTATGTTTTTAAAAAGATTTAAAAATTTGTGTGCTTTTAAGCCTTATTATAAAAAGCATACAAAACTTATTGTTGCATTGCTTTGTGTAATGTTTATGGCAAGTTCTGTTGGTGTGTTTATGTCATATCTAATGAGTGAACAGCTTATTGGAATCACTGGCGGAATTGCTGAAACCGCTATTAAATTTACGATATATATTTTAGTGGCGGTAACCATACACCACATAAACTGGTTTTTGTGGAGTAAGTTTGCATTCAAACTTTCAAAAAAAGTTTCAAAAGACATCAAAAAAGATATTGTGTCAAATTTATTAAACACCAAATATTCTGCCATTAAAGAAAAAGGCTCGGGATATTATCTTGAAAGGCTGAATGACGATGTCAATGAAATTAGTACGTTCTTAGGAAATGTCGCAGGGACGCTGGTGGATGTTTTTACAAATTTTGGGTTTTTGGTGATAATTTATTTTTTAAGCCCTCAATGTGGATTGTTTTTTACAATCGGCGTGGCATTGTTGTTTGTAATTGAGAGTATCAAAGTTAATGTAGACCTAAAAAATTTGGAACTTGTAAAAAAGTCAACCGAAAAAGCAAATTCCGAATTTAATGAAATAATTCACGGGATGAAAGATATTAAGGGCTTTGGAATTAAATCGGAAATAAATGCCAAAATGGGCAACGCAAACGAAGATTTGCTTGAAAAAGTTTATAAGAAAAATACAAAATTTGAATTTATTTCCAGAATTGCAACATACACCCAATGGATTATTGACTCAGTACTTGTGTTTATGAGTATGCTATGGCTTTTGCCAACAGGAAGAATTGAAATTGTTACGCTTCTATTAATTTTTAATTACAAAAGTTTGATGTATGACACTGTGGGATTTTTCTCTAAACTCAAAGGTTATTATGTAAATGGAGATTATTATGCAAAAAGGGTTTTGGAAATAACCAATAACCTAAATAAAGAAGAGTTTGGGGAATCTCAAAAAGAAATTGAAGAAGGGAAAATCACGATAAAAAATTTAATATTTTCTTACGAACAAAAGAAAGTTTTGGACAATGTCAATATTGAACTGAGTCCAAATACCCTAAACGTTTTAATTGGCAGTTCTGGGAGTGGCAAGTCTACATTATTTTTATTGCTTTCAAAACTTTATGACGCAAATGATGGAATGATATTTTATGACGATATGGATATAAACCAAATCGACGAAAAGACATTTAGGGAAAATGTTTGTATTGTCAACCAAGAGCCATTTATATTCAATGATACTATTTTGAATAATATCAAAATCGTGAAGCCAAACGCAAATTTAGAAGAGGTGAAAAACGCTTGCAAGCTTGCAAATATCCACAATGAAATACAAGGATTTGAAAATGGTTATGATACTATTTTAACAGAAAATGGGACAAATCTTAGCGGTGGCCAAAAGCAAAGAATTGAAATCGCAAGGGCGATTCTCAAAAACAGCAAAATTATATTACTTGACGAGCCAACGAGTGCTCTTGACAGTGAAAATCAAACAAAATTATTCGAGACATTGAGTCAACTTAAACAAAACAAAACAATCTTCGTTATTGCACATAAACTCAACAACTATGATTGTTTTGATAAGGTGTTTGAATTAAAGGATGGGAAGATTAAAGCGGAATAAGAAGAGGTTTTTATTTCAAAGAATCACAATAGAAACCCCAATATTAAAGTGGTTTAGGTCTTCATCAAGGCTTGCGGAAGGGCAGGACTTAATGAAGTTGAATGTGGTTTGGTGGGCCATATTCCAGTCTATGCCGGGAATAAAATCTTTGATTTTTCCTTGTTTTTTGAGGCGTGGAAGCAGGCTTTTGAGATGCAAACAAATACTGCCCCCAACATTGTGAGAACCGTATCCGTGAATAAACTTTATCCCCTTGATTTTAGATTTTTTTGCGTTTTCAATTTCAATCAAAAGCATTGCTTCGGCGAGTTCGACTGACGGGGAAAATTCTTTTAGGTTGTAAGTGTAGAATTCCATAATTTTCAATATCTGCTTTTAAATTCGTGGCTTGCAAGAATAGTTTTTTGCAAATCACTGCTTATTTTTGTAACAAGCGGAAGTTTGCGGGTGTACTCAGATTCGTTTGCAAACAAAATAACGTTCATTGCATAGGCATTCAAAAATTTTAGTTTTGTTGCCTCGTTGACTTGCTTTGTGGCGTTCCCGAAAAGCATATTTCTTGAATTTGAAAGTTCACGAAAATATTCATCATTTTCGCTTTCTGGTTCTGCGTGGTTGAGTTTTAACACCCACTCTGCGGCAATAGGGTCGAGGCTCTTCTTTTTGCATAAGTCTTGGTATGCTTCGTTGTAAAACTTTTGGTGATTTTGATAAGTTTCAAGCTGGTCGAGAATTGTGTCCTTAAAACTGAAGTTGAAAGAAAGTGCGTGCCATTTGTAGAATGCGGAAAGGGCCATAAGTTCTCTAGGTTCTTTTATTGGTTTGTTTTCGATTTCTTTGAATCTTGTAACAATCCTGCTGTTCATAGTCGATGTGAGGTTGAGTCGTTTGCAATAGAGTTCCATTGCTTCGACTTGGCCTCTTTCTGCTAGTCCAATAATAAGTTTGTCAAAATCTTTTGTGTCTCTTTTGTCCCGAGTGTGAATCATAATTTTTAAGTTTAAGCTGGCAAATTCGAAGTCGTCTTTTCTGAGGTTGGTGTTTAAGATAATCATTTTCAATCTCCTGACTTAGATTTATCAGAAACGAAGCGAAGTTTTCTTCGCAAAAAAATTTTATTGGTCGGGTGTATGCAAGAGTTTTTCGCCTCGTTTGCGTTTTTATACAATTAAATTATATGACAAAAAAAATATTTGTCAAACGATTTTTAATTTTTCCTTAATTTTTTTTTAAATTTTTCGATATTTATTTTACTTTTTCAAAAAAAATGCTATAATATCCATAATTCAAGTGCAGAATTTAAAAAAACTGCAAAAAATGGGGGAAATTATGAATTTATTATTTTTTAACAAAAAACAAATCACAGAACCAACTTATCACGAAGATGAAGACAATCTCAACTTGTCAGAAGGTGCACACATTTTGGTAAATTGCAAAAATGTTGTCCTAAGCGGAGATGTTTGCGTTCTCGAAAGCACAGACACCGACTATTTGGAAGTTGGTTCTCGCTCAAAAATTCAAATCTTTCACAGCGGGCACATCAAGGTTCTTGAAGGGCACGCATCTATTGGAATGGTGAAAACTGGAATTATTGAGAAAATGACGGACAACTCTGAAATAACAACCATCAATTATTGCCAATTTGAATATGTAACCGGTAGGGCAAAAATTGGGACTTTCAATAATGGGTCAATCAAATTCCTTGACAAAAACGCAAATATCCCAACTTTCAACTCTGGGAAAATTATGTTTATGAGAAACCACGCAAAGATTGGAACGATGATAAGCGGACGAGTTGACGGAATGACAGACAACAGCGAAATCAGTACAATTATGAATGGAAAAATCGGATATATGCTCAACAAAGCAAAGATTGGAACGCTAAATCAAGGCGAAGTCAGTGAAATTTGCGACAACGCAAGAATTGACACAATCAACGACGGGGATATTATGCATATGATGGGCAATAGTATGATTTACCAACAAATTGGTGGAAATGTCAAGGAAAAGAGTGGACAAGCAATTCTTATTTACACACAAAACCAGGCACCAAAGAGAATGCACAAACAAATCGAAATGAAGATTGAGGAAGAAGAAGAGGAAAAGCCAAAGAAAAAGACAACCAAGAAAAGCAGTAAGAAAATTATTGACAACATAGTTGAGTAAATTATTCCGCCTCTCTACCGAACCGGCGGGCGGTTAGAACCGCCAGTCATTAGGCTTCGCAATTAACAACTAAAAGCGTCAGCCCAATGAGAGTGGCTCTTGCCACCCCATCTTTTTAATATCTTTTGGCGATATGCTTAGCAAAAGGAACATCCGTGAGAAACCTCA
>JAFYKO010000045.1 GCA_017537515.1 Clostridia bacterium
GTTGTTTATTTTGTAGTCAACAATAATAATAAAATATTTTAGCAAAACATTAAAAGGATTTTAGATGATAGTATTATATATATTAATTGCCTTACTTGTTTTAATGCTGATGATTTTAATTCACGAACTTGGGCATTATATCGCTGGTCGATGTTTGGGCTTCAAAATAACTGAATTTTCAATCGGGTTTGGCAAGGCAATATGGCAAAAAGTAAACAAAAGGGGAGAGAAAATAGCCCTTAGAATATTACCTCTTGGGGGGTATTGCTCCTTTTATGGCGAAGATGGGGAGGAGGAAGATTCTTCAGATAACAATGAAGAACCAAAAGAAAAAAAGTCCTCAAAAGACGACCCAAACATCTTCACAAACCAACCCGCTTGGAAAAGAATTATTGTGTTTTTGGCGGGCGTAACTGCAAACTTTCTTTCAGCAATCATATTTTCGTTTATTCTTCTCGTTGCGTTTGGGTATGGCAATGTATATCAAGTTACAGACACAAATCCATACTTCATTGCAAGTGCGGGCAGTACGAATCAAATTGTTCAACTTGAAAAAGGCGACAGGATTTTAGAAATCGACGGACATAAAATAAATTATGTTTGGGGCGATACAGTTGATAAACTTATTTCAAATGTTGAAGGCAATCAATATACCCTAACAATCCAAAAAGCCGAAACGGGAGAAGTTAAAGATATTGTCGTAGAAATTCAAACAAACTATGAGGCTGTTTACAACAAAGAAACAGGGCAATATGACATAAAAACAGATAAAGACGGTCAGCAAATCACCTATACAGGTATGGGCGTTAGTATGGGGCTTACAAGCCAACCTCTATCATTTGTGGATGCTCTTGGCGAATGTGTGTCTCTTACTGTTGGTTTTGCGTGGTTGGTGCTTAAAACATTATTTATGTTGTTTACATTCCAACTTCCACTATCCGAACTTGGCGGAACATTGACTGTAATATCAACAGTAGCGTCAACAGTCCAAGAGAGTTTTTCAGCAATTTTTGTGTATCTTCCACTGATTGCCGCCAATTTGGCTGTGTTTAACTTACTTCCATTCCCTGGACTGGATGGGGCACATACGGTCTTTACAACAATAGAATGGGTAAGAGGCCGGCCAATCAATAGAAATGTTGAAGCGTGGATACACTTTATAGGGATGATAATCCTGTTCGCATTTGTTATCCTAATAGACTTGATTCACTTCTTAGGCTGATTGTGCTCCGAAAGTAATAAATTAAAGCAATAGCCAACTTTCGGGGCATTATAAGGACATAAACTAAAAATTTGATACTATGGAAAATCTAAAGAATATAATCTCAAAAAAATTTGGAGAAACCTACAACTTTCTCAAACCATTTGAAGTGGTGTATAATACACAAAAAAGTGTTTGTACACTCACTTTTTTATATCCCGAAACTATTTCAACATTTCACGACGAACAAAAGAAAAACATAGCAGAGCATATTCGTGAAGAGTTGAATTTGTTTGCAAAAACAGAAGTGAAATTCAAAAAAAGCTATCTTGACGAAATCAATTTAAAGGAAAAAATCTTACATTTTTTTGAAACCTATCACAAAGCAGTAAACAGCGTTATGGATAAAAATAAAATATCCATAAAAAAAGATGCTTTGGACGTGCATATAACCCTAAGCATTGCAGAAAAAGTTTTAAAAAACTTAAATGAAGACACCCTAAAAAGAGAATTGACCAAATACCTCTCAGACAACTTTTGCGGAAATTTTTATTGCGAATTTCAGCCAGGAATCAATTACGACGAAGCAAAACTTGCCGAAAGCGACAAGGAAGAATTCAAAAACATTCTTCGTACAATGAAGCCAACACAAAGATACGAGGTCTTTGCACCTGTAAAACTTGTCGGAAAAGATATTCCACCTCGACCCGAATTCCTTTCAAAGATAAAAGACGAAAAGATGGGCGTTATCCTTGCCGGCAAAGTGCAAAACCTAGAGAAGAAAAGCTATAAAAGAATACGTAACGGAACAGAAGTTGAAAAATACTATTTTAAATTCGACCTCTACGAAGAAAATAGATTTTTGAGAATGCTACATTTTTGTGCAAGGTCTCACGTTGAAAAAATGGACAAACTTGCAAATGGCGACGAAGTTTTGGTTATTGCCGACGTAAAAAAGGACAATAAATATTTGACAGGCTTTATCAAGAGTATAAGTTTATGCCAAATTGACGAAGAAGTCCGCAGACAGTATAGAGAAGAGATTAGGACCTACACTACAATATTCCCAGAACCCTACAACACTATGTCCCAAGCCAATATTTTCGATGTTAAGCCAGAATTTAAAGATATAGTCAAAGGCAAAAATTTTGTGGTTTATGACGTTGAAACAACCGGCCTTGACGCAGATACTTGCGAGATAATTGAAATCGGAGCTGTCAAGGTTGAAAACGGGGAAATAACGCAAAAATTTCAAACCTTGGTCAAGCCAAAGCAGAGAATCAGCAGTTTAATTACGGACATAACCGGTATAACAAACGATATGGTCGACAATGCTCCACCTATCGAATCTGTTATAAAAGACTTCTACCTCTTTTCAAAAAACACAGTTTTGAGCGGATACAATGTTGGCTTCGATATGAAATTCATACAAAAAGCCGGACAAAACGTGTCATTGAAGTTCGATAATGAGGTTTTAGACGTGCTTCCAATCGCAAAAGAAAAGCTAAATTGCAAAAATTATAAACTCGGAACGGTCGTAAAACACCTAAAATTGACACTTGACAATGCCCATAGAGCGTTTTTTGATGCACTTGCAACAGCAGAAGTGCTGTTAGAACTCACAAAAACCACGTTTATAAGCGAAAATCAAGGCTAAAATGGGTAAAAATGCAAGTTTTTCAAGAA
>JAFYKO010000046.1 GCA_017537515.1 Clostridia bacterium
GCCTCTCATCCAAAATCTTGTTAAAATTGAGGCTTGCCACACGCCGAAACAAGCGAAGTGGTAAGCAAGCTTTTTCTATCAAAGAGGTTGTTTTTTTCAAAAGGCATTAAAATAAAAACCATAATTGCTAATTCACATACTACACCCCCGCAACCGCTTGCGGTTGCTCACTGGCAAGGCGGGGCGGTTAGAACCGCCAGTCATTGGGCAACTTGGGTTGCCGGCTGGGTGTAATGCACCCGCAAGCTGAAAGCTTGCCACTGGCAAGGCGGGGTGGCAAGAGCCACTTTCATTGAGGCAACTAATGTTGCCTGGTTAGGTGTATTACACCCGCAGACGAAGTCTGCCAATGCCACCCGGGGGGCTTCCCCCGGCGGGGTGTGGGCGAGTAGCCCACCCGCACGAAGTGCGAAATTTATTTTGAAAATTAATTTGCGAAGCAAAGAATTTTCAATTTTTAATTAAAAAATAATAAAAAAATAATTCAAAAAAACGAAAAAATAATATATTTTTTCAAAAAAATGTGCTATTATATAATTAATGACAAATTTCGAGTTCACAAAAAGGTACAGAAAGCCTTATTCAAAAACGTTTGCGTGCGGAATTATTTTGAGTATCCTCAGCATAATTTTTGTTATGCTTTTGCCCCAAATAACACAACTGTTTATTGACTCCGTATTCTCCTTCACCGGCACACAAGAACCCACCGTCGGCGTATGGTGGCAGGACTTTATCTCTGTTTTTTCAAGCCTCACCACAACCCAAATCGTGCTTTACCTCTCAATCAGCTTCATCCTCTGTGCAGTGCTGAAAAACCTCTGCACTCTCCTCGCAACACAAAACTTCTTCAAGATTGGTATGCACGCCTGCGGAGACGTCCGCCAAGCCGGATTCCAAAAACTCGCACACCTCACCCCCACCCCAAGCAAAAGCCAAGTCTTCTTCAACTTCACAAGCGACATCGACGACTTGTACAATTACTACTGCTCAGTCTTGCCAAAACAAATCGCACTGCCAGTGCTGATTACCATCGCCAGCATCTTATGCCTTCTCATTGACTTTAAAATAACCCTGTGCTTTATTGCACTGTTGCCAACAATAATTATTATCGGCTTCATATTCAACAAAAAATCCGTACAAAACTTCCGTACATCCCGCCAAAAACTAAGCGAAATGGTCCAAGCAGGCGAAGAAATTGTGGGAAATATAAAAGAAATAAAAGTCTTTGGCAACGAGGACTGGGCCCTCGAAAAATACACCCGCTACAACTCAAGCCACCTCTCCACAGTCAAGGACGCAAGCCTCTACATCAACAAACGCAACATCCTCCTAAACCTCATCCGAGTTGTGGGAATAATCATAGCCATAACCCTCTCCGCAGTGGCGTGCTTTAACGGAGAAATGTCAATCGGCTTTTTCGTGCTTTTATCTTCTTACGCCTTCACAATCTTCAACACCGCAGTCGACTTCGTGTCAAATAACTATGACCTCGGCATCGCAAACGCCGGTATCGAACGCCTAAACAACCTCATCTCTACTCACTCAGAATCTGAGGACAAGCCTGATTTCAAGGGTAACCCAACCATAACTTTTGAAAATGTCGACATCGCACTTGCGGGAAAAACTATGTTTTCAGACACAAATCTCACCTTTGAATTCGGCAAACATTATGCCCTAAACATCTCGCAAGGTGCCGGAAAAACCGCATTCGCCCGTATCCTTCTAGATTTTGCCAAACCCTCAAAAGGGCAAATAACCTTAAACTCCAAGCCTTGGGAAAACCTCAACCAAGCTTCCAAACGCAAAATGTTTAGCTATATCTCCCAAGAAGCGTTTATTTTTGAAGGTAGCATTAAAGAAAATATTGTTATGTTTGCAGAAGAGAATCCCACTCGCCTTAAAAAAGCCCTAAAAACCGCAAATTTAACACCACTAATATCCAGCCTTGAACACAAAGCAGACACGTTTTTGTATGAAAACGGGGCAAACATAACCGCCCAAGACCGACAAAAAATAAACATCGCAAGGGCTGTTTTCAAGAACGCACCAATTCTGCTTATCGACAACGCTTTCAATAAGTTTAAAAAAGAAGAGACAGAGGCCCTCATCCTTGCCCTAAAAAAAGCATTTAAGGACAAGACAATTATCCTTCTTTCAAACAAGAAAAACGAAATTGCACTTTTTGAAAATGTGTTCACGCTCAAAAACGGACAACTTCAAGAAACAAACAAAAAGCAAAAAACGGGAGGTGCGAAATGAAAAATAAAACGCTTTCAAGCTATATATTTTTTGATAAAACCCTTGCGTTTGGGGTTCTGCTTCTTGTTTTGTTTGCAAGTGCTTTGGCCCAAGCTACGCCGTATTTTCAAGGTCTTATCGTCGACAACGCAATTTTGACTTATGAGGCCTCTTCGCTGGTTTCACTAAGCCTTGTTTTTGCAATCGTCTTGATTCTCGACGCTTTCGCAAGGGGGTATTTGACAATAATAATGACAAATCTCAGTTATAAAATCTCAGGCAATATAAGAAGTGATATATTTTCCGGGTTACTTCGCAAACCCCTCAGTTTTTTCGAGGAGACAAACAGCGGGGGGATTATCCAATCGACAAATTCGTTTGTGTATTACCTCGGGCAAACTCTTGCAAAAGGCCTAAACAACATCAGTTTGGGCGTTTCAAGGTTTTTGATAATCTTCGTTTATGTTGTTATGCTCAACTTCAAACTCGCACTTGTCCTCGGGGGCCTTTATGTTGGCGTAGGCCTTGTGATGTCGCTGTTTGCTAGGATTATCTACGAAAAAGGCAAGGTGCTTAAACAAGCAGAACTCCACAGAAATTCGCTTATTTTGGAGAACCTAAGCGGACTTGAAACCTACCTTGCATACGAAAACAACAGCTTTATGCCACATTACACAAAAGTTAACTCTGAATATGGAAAAATCCGTACAAAATACTATTGGCTTTACAACACTCTCACTCCCCTTGCAGACCTTCTCGCAAGCCTCGGAACCGTGATAATCTACCACATAGCCCTTGGCGACATCTTAGGCTTTTTGGAGATTGGTATTATTGTGTCAGTGCTGACGTACGCTTCAAGGGTAAGCCAGCCAATGCAGAGTATTTCAACTGGGCTTGGATATATCTTTGACGCAAAAACAACCCTCGACCTTGTTCAGGGCTTAAATGCAGAGCAAGGCAAGGACCTTAAAAGGAGTTTCAAGGGCAAAAACTTTGACATAACTTGCCAAAACCTCTCTTATGAAAATCCTTTGCAAAAGGCGAAAATAAAAAACCTCAATCTTGAAATTCCGTTTGGGCAGAAGGTTAAGATTGTCGGACGTCAAGGACTTGGCAAAACCGCATTTTCACACCTCTTGTGCGGGGTCTACACGCCGACAAGTGGCAAGGTTTTTATAGGCGACAACGACATTTCGACGCTTTCTCGCAGTGCTATTTCAAAAGTTGTTTCGGTTGCAAGCGACGATGTGGGGATATTTAAGGCAAGCATACTTCAAAACATCCGCTTCGGGAATAAGCGGGCAAGCGATAAAAAAGTTCGAGAGGCAATAAAAAAATCCGGGCTTTTGCCGTTTGTCAACAAGTTACCCGAAAAAGAAAACACCGTTATCAATGCGAATATGCTAAGCGAAGGCGAAAAACAGCTTATTGCGTTTGCTCGGCTTCTCATTAAGGATACGCCAATCATAATTTTTGACGAATTTACAAGAGACCTAAGTCCAGAGCTTAAAGCACGATTCCTCAAAAAGCTTGCAAAGTTTTCTGAAAACAAGACGTTGATTTACATCTCCCAAGAAAAAAACACAGACTTTAAGTTTGACAAAATCATAAACTTCCAAAAAACTTCTTCCTAGTGGAGGAGGTTTTTTATTCTTCCTTTTCTTGAAGAGTCGCAATTTGGTTGCAGTACATATTCTGCAATTTTTCTTCAAGCATTTCTTTTTGCTCCTTGACTGTTTCAAATTGTTTGCTTAAAGCCTCAAACTCACGCTCTTTGTCGGCAAGGGCTTTTATGGTTTGCCTTAGGCTTTGATTTGCGTTTTTAAGTTGAAGGAGTGAGGTTGCCTCGGCGTTGTCCTTGGCGGATTTTTTTACGAGTTTGACAAGGCCCAAAAAAAGGCTTTCAATTTCGCTGTCGCTTAAGAGTGCTTGTTTTTTTGGCATAACAATTAAATTTCCGCTGTTTTTTAAATTATTTTGAAAAGGTTTTTTTTGGCTGAATTTATTGTAATTTTCTTCTTGTTTTTCTCCCCTTTCAAAATCTGAAAAATTGCCTAAGAATGCGTTATTTAAATGTTTTTTATTAAAATATTTATTTTTTAATTCATTTTTTAATAAATTATCGCTTTTTAATTGTTTTTTTAATAAATTATTATTTAATTTATTATTATTTATTTTTTTTGCAATTTTTTCAATATTTTTTTCGCTTAATTTTTTTGTGGCGTAAAACTTGTTTTGAAGTCTGAGCATAAGTTTCAAATCACCTTTTGAGACTTCTTGACAAGCCTTTCGGATTGAGACGCCTTCTGCGACAAGCGACGCAACTTTTTGGAGTTGGCTGGTGCACTCTTCTGCTGAAAAAGGTTTTTGCTCTATTTTTTGGTGCTGTGTGAGGTCTATTTCAAACTCTTTGCAAGCTGATTTGTTTTTTTCGAACTCTTTTAGTTTGCTGTAATAAAAGTTTCGCACACTGAAAGTTTTTCTGCAAAACTTTTCTGCAAAGGTTGAGAATGCGACGAGAAGTGGCTGGTGTTTTCTCTTGCATTCTGCGACCATTGAAAAGAGTTTGCAAACCTCGGGTTTTGTCCACGCTAATTTCATAATATCCACCTACCTTAAAAAGGTTGTTGCCAAAAATTATGGTATTTATACATACAAAAAGCAAATTGGAAATATACTAAATTTATGAGATATATTCTGTTCAGTCGAAGCGATGTACTTATTGAGGTTTTGGGCCAAGAGGGTGAGTTTTTTTCGAAAAGCGAGGTTGCAAAGCTTAACACTGCTACGACGAGTGAAGTTTTTGTTGGACAAATTGTCAAGGTTTATTCGCTGGGCAAGGAGTTTGTTCCGTTTTGCTTTGAGGTTGGGCGTCCGCACAAGAATATCAAGTTAATGCAACTTGAGGAGCATTGTCTTATTGAGATTCAGCCGGAAAGGGTTGTCAGTGGTGAGTTTTTTTTGAGCAAGGTTTTAAAAAACGGCGTTGCAAGTCTTGTTGGCGAGCCTTTTAGGTTTAATGTTTTCTTAGGTCAAGAAAAGTTTTCGCACGCTATTTCCGAGCGGATTTATGACTGTGAGATTTATGAAAAAAGGAATATTGTTTTTGTACTTGGGCGGAGTGTGGACTGGGATTTTTGCGTAGTTTTTCACAAGGTCAGCAAAGTTTTTTTGGAGTTTTGCGGGGATGTGGAGATAAGCGAGAGCAGAATTCACGCTGTGCAGTGTCTGAACACGCTTGCGAAACACGGAAAAGTAGTAGAGGTAGAGATAACAGATTCGGGGTTTGAGGTTTTAGGTTCTGAGGCGGTTTATCTTGGGGAGAAGCCGGCGTTTGTTCCGCATTTTTTGTCGCACATTGCGTTTTTTGAGGCTGTGAAGGTGAAGGACTTTAATCTTGCAAAGACTTATCTTGTGCCTGAGTTTGCGGAGAGTCTTTGTCCACAGCATTTTGAGGAGTTTTTTGGGGAGTTTGAGGTTATTCTTCCGCTTAGGCAACAGGGGGCGACGAGGGTCGCCCTGCTCTCCAAAAACTCCGAAGGCACCTTCCTCGGCCACACCTACACCCTCGAACTCTCCGGAAACAAAATAAAAAATATATTTTAATTCGCCGAAGGCGTAAGGCGTGAGGCGGAATTGAGTTAGGAATTAGGAGTGAGGAGTTAGGAGTTAGGAGTTGCGGTTTTATTTGTATTGCCCCGTTAAAAATCCAACCTTTTTCATAAAAGAAAGCCTGCTTACCGATTCGCTTGTTTCGGCGTGTGGCAAGCCTCAGATTTAAGGAGATTTTTGAATTTTGTCGAAGAAATTAGGTTATCCGCTAAGGTTCCTTGCGGATGTTCTAATTTCAAAGAGAAAATCAAAAAGAACTTAAATATGAGGGAATCATTCCGCCGGTTCGGTAGAGAGGCGGAATAACATTGCTAATTTATCGTAGCGTTCTCCACACGAAAATATTTTGCGTTGGGCAGGCCCTTCGGGAAGTCGGTGCCAGTGATAAACGTCTGCGTCTTCGCACAAAACTTCAAAAGCCTCTCCCGTCTTCCGGCGTCAAGTTCGCTTAACACGTCGTCCAAAAGCAGAATCGGCATTTCTCCCGTCTCCTCTTTCATAATTTCTAGCTCTGCAAGTTTCAGCGAAAGTGCCACCGTCCTCTGTTGTCCTTGCGACCCAAAGCTCCGGATGTCTATGTCGTTTACGCTGATTTTAATATCATCCCTATGCGGGCCAACGCTTGTGTACCCCAGCTTAATGTCCTTGTCCACGCTTTTTTGCAAGCGTTTTGAAAGGTCGTCTTTGATTAACTGCAACTCTTGTTCAAGCGGTAAACCGCCCTTGCCTTGGAGTACCGCACCGCCTGTGTACTCTAGCCCCAGCGTCTCGCTGTTGGCGGTTAAATACGTGTGAGCTTTCTGAGCGTAAGGCGACAGGTTTTCGACAAAATCTATACGCATTCGCACAATCTTCGTACCCACTTCGACAAGTTGCGTGTCCCATATCGGGAGGGTCTCTTTTAAGACTTGAACGTCCTTGCAGTCTTTGAGAAGTTTGTTGCGGTTTGCGAGAATCTTCTCGTATCTGCCGAGGTAATAAAAATACTGCTTGGAAATCTGTGAAATGTGGATGTCCATAAACCTGCGACGATCCTCGGGTGCGTCCTTGATAAGCCTCAACTCGTCGGGAGAGAAGTAGACCGCATTGAGTTCGCCGAAAAGCTCGCCTATACGCTTAATGGGAATTCCGTCAATCTTGATTGTCTTTTTTGCAAGCCTTGAAAACAGCAAATAAATCTCTGACGCTTTGTAGTATTTTTGAACTTCGATTTTGATTCGTGCGGTGTCTTCGCCGAATTTTATTACTTCTCGTTCACGGCTTGCCCTGAGGCTTTTCCCGATACAGCAGAAGAAAATTGCTTCAAGAAGGTTGGTTTTGCCTTGGGCGTTTTTGCCTTCTATGACGTTTATGCCGTCAAAAAACTCCACTCCGAGGCGTGAGTAGTTTCTGAAGTTTTCGAGGTTGACTTTTTTTATATACATATATGTTAATTATACACAATTTTTACAACTTTTCAACGCATTTAATAAAATTTGGAGGTTAAAAAACAAAAAAACCTCGCATAAGCAAGGTTTGGTGATTAAAAATCGTCAAGGCCCATAATTGGTGCTTTTGTGTTAAGCCATTTTTGGTGGTCTTCGAATTCTTTGAGGAGTCTGTCTGCGTGGGCTTTTTGGTTTTTTATGCA
>JAFYKO010000047.1 GCA_017537515.1 Clostridia bacterium
GGAGAAGCAAATTTAACACTTCAGGCCGAATCAAAAGGCTACACAATCGTATTCCACAAGAACGATGGGACTGGGAATGACACAACAATAAGCCACGTTGTTGGTGAAAATCAATCATATACAATGCCAAGTGATTTATTTGAAAACGGGGTCCATGAATTTGTTGAATGGAATTTATTGGCAGATGGAAGTAGTCAAACAAAATATCAATCTGGTGCAACAGTGCAAGGTTTGGCACAAGCGGGTGCAACGATTGATTTATATGCTCAGTGGACGCATACAGTAACATTTAAATTGACGCCGCTTAATGTTAAATATATTGGTTATGTCGTTACTAATGACACAGGTTTAAGTTTAGGGGTCGACTCTGGATATGCTCAAACTTATTTCACCTCTACTTCTTTGGAGGACGCAAATAAGGAATATTTACTAAGAGAAGCGGTTGGTTCTACACCTATAAAAGATGCTTTAAATGAAACAAGGTGTTATTATAAAGAGGTTTATTATGATAATACTAGTAGCGATGAAAAGCCCTACACCACAACTGAAGAAGTTGCTCCTAATACTATAATTTTTGTATTTAACCATTATTTTTCTCCAGAATTTAGTGGGTCATCCTGCTTTAATTATTGGTCAAGTTATACAAACAACTCTGATATAGGTTGTACAACAACTGCATTTCGTACGGGGCACATAGTGATTCTTAAATACGTTATGCCAAATATTGATGTCGTAATTGAAGCAACGGCAACTACTGTATATGCTGTAGGTGGTGGTGCCATCAATTAGAATATATGTTATAAAATACAGTTAAAAAAGTTGACTTGATAACCCAACCGACCAACAGTCGGTTCAAAATAATAAAAAAACAAATATTGCAAACGCATTTTTTGCTTGCTTTATTTGTTTTTATTTTATATAATAAATATATTACTTAAAACGTTTGCCTCAAAATTGGACTTTTTGTTATGTTGGTTTTATTGTAATTTGAGATGTTTTTAAGCATTCTCCCACTCAATTTAAGCGACTGATTGTTTGATTGTGGCGTTGCCAGCGAGTTGGTGGACTTGTTTGAATTTTAATGCCACGTATTTTATAAAGGATAAAATTTGAAAGGTACTGTTATGAAGAAAAAATTATCACTTTTTGTATTTTCGTTTTTAGGCATTTGTCTTATGTCGGCTGGGGTATTGTCATTGTCTAGCCCTAAAACTGCACAAGCACAATCTACAAATATTTTGCAATCTTCCGAAGAGGTTGTTGCAGTTAAGGAAAGGCCTCCGGCAAGCAGTAATGTTTTGGTTGGGGCTTCGTATGTAAGCACGCATATTCCTTTTATTGCGGGCGAAGGTTCGTTGGAAACCATTTACAATATGACTGACGAAATATTACTCCTCACTGAAAACCAAGGTTCAGAGGGTCTTTGTTGGGCTTTCACTATGAACAAGGTTATTGAAACTTATATCGCTAAGAATTTTGGAGAATATTACAACCTTTCTGAAACGTGGATTGAACTTGCGGTGAAAGATGCGTATTCGTTTTATGAATTTGGCGGTGGGGGTAATTCTTATTATTACGAAACCGCTATTAACAATTACGGCGTGGCAATGGAAAGCCAAGTTTCTTATGACCAAGCGGGCGAACTTGTGGGAAAGGATGCAAATTATTTGGAATATTTCAACCACTACAAGCAATACGCCAACAAAGATATGTTGACTGAGTTCAATTTTGAAAATTATGGTAATTATAAATACGCTTTGGAGCCTCAGGCAACAGATATTAAAAACAACATTAAACATTACATAAAAAACTATGGAGCGATGTATGTTGCAGTAATTTCAAGTGATTTTGAAACAAACACTGATGGCCAAACTTATGTTTGTTCGCAAACAATGGACGGCGAATCCGATGATACGTTTCATGGCGTTTCAATCATTGGTTGGGATGATAATATACAAATAACTTATTCTGGAAGAATATACAAAGGCGCATGGATTGTAATGAATAGTTATGGGAATGAA
>JAFYKO010000048.1 GCA_017537515.1 Clostridia bacterium
CAATCCCGGTGAAACAAAAAAACAAGCCTTTCGGCTTGCTTTTTTGGTGATTCACCCGGAGATTCGCGCAGGCGGGACAATTAACGTTGCAGGTTACTGAAATACACTTGCAACCGCTTGTCGGTTGCCAATGCCAACGGGGGCATCCCCGCCCGCCGACTCGTAGCATGACGCAAGCAATGCGGAGAGGACCGGGAGTGGCTGAGCCACCGCACAAAGGACGGTCGTTCAGCTGTCCTATTAGGCCCCCACAACACCACGTACAACAATCCCAAGTGGTTGGCGAAGCTGTGGGCCCGGGTTCGGAAAAGGCAAAAGCCTTTTCAGCGATGCGGACGCATCGCAATCACGGGTGATTCAAAAAAATCTTTATAGGATTACAACCCACTCAAATGTGCAGTTAAAAAAATACTGTCGCTTAATTGGGGGTGTGGCTAGCATCAGATTCAACAAGATTTTGGATGAGAGGCGAAGCGAAAACGGTTGCCCGCTAAGGTTTCTTGCGGGCGTTCTTTTCGCAAAGCATATCGCCAAAAGATGTTGAATATGATGGAAACATTCCGCCGGCTCGGTAGAGAGGCGGAATATTACTGGTGATTCACCCGGGATTCGAACCCGGGACCCCTTGATTAAAAGTCAAGTGCTCTAGCCGACTGAGCTAGTGAATCATATTTTATTTAGGTTTTTATCAATTGCAAACTTATTATACTATACAAAAACAAAAAAATCAAGCCCAAATTTAAAATTTTTAAAAAACATTTGGAAATTTTGTCGAAATATGTTATATATATGGTATTATGGCGTGGAATGATGAAATAAGAAGTAAAATCAAACGCAAGGCAAAGTCAACTGCAAAGCGTGAGGTTAAAAAAGAAATTAAAAAAATCAGCGTGGGTGCGTGGGTTTGTATCCTACTCTTTCTCGCTGTCGGCATTTTCGCAGGCGGATTCACTTATTCTCAGCTTAGCAAAAATGACGTATTTGAAGTTATTGGCGAGAAAAACATCGTCTTGAATGTCGGGGATAACTACACCTATGTTGAAGAAGGTGTAAAGATTGTTTCACTTGGAAAAGACATTTCGGATAAGGTGAAAATCACTACCAATATCCCCGAAGATGGCAAGATAGATACCTCGTCTTCGGCGAATGAGTATTATGTTATTTACAAAGTCGACGACATCAAGTTTGGACATATTCAAAAAGTCCGCTTAATTATCATCCAGGAGGTGCAAAATGGCTAAGAAAAAAACCAATTCCGTTTTTAAGAACGGGGTTATTTGCGTGTTTGCTCTCATAGTCGGGTTTGTTGTCGGGTTTGCCGGCTGGGGTGTCTACACCCTCCCAAACGACAGCGACAAATTTATTTCCGGCGACCTAAAAATCCACTTTTTGGAACTCGGCAACGGGTTTACGGGCGACTGCGTGTATATCCAAGTTGGCGAAGTGGATATTATTGTTGACGGTGGTTCAAGAACAAACAGTTCGACCGCTATTTACAACTACATTCAACCGCTTATGAACGACGACAAAATTGAATTTGCTATTGTTACGCACGCAGACCAAGACCACATCGCAGGGTTTGCAGGCGACGGCTCAAACCAAAGCTTGTTTGAAATGTTTGAATTTGAAACCATTATTGACTTCCCATTAAGTGAAAAAACAACCGCAACTTACCAAAGATACCAAGACAAACGCCAAGCGGAAGTTGACGCAGGGGCTGTGCATTACACCGCACTTCAATGCTTCAAAAACGAAGGCGGGGCAAAAAGCATTTACGAACTTGCTGAGGGTATCAACTTAGAGATTTTGTATAACTACTATTATGAACACGACGCTTCGACCGAAAACGACTATTCTGTAATTTTCCAAATCACGCAATGGGACAGCAAGTTCTTGTTTACGGGCGACCTTGAAGAAAACGGCGAAGAGAAGTTTGTTGAGTATTATGGTTCGCAGTTGACACAAGTGGAACTTTACAAAGCGGGGCACCACGGAAGCAAGACAAGTTCAAACAGCGTTTTGCTTGAAAAAATTCAGCCAAAAGTTGTAGTTGCGACTTGTTCAGCGGGTAGTGTTGAATACGCTGGCAAAGACGAAACACCTCAGTTGACTTTTGGAAGTAATGCGTATAAGGAATTTATGAGTACGACATTCCCGACACAACTTTTCATCGATAGGGTTGCGGAGTATACCCAAGAGGTGTATGTAACAACCGAGTGCATTGTGGAATACAGCACAGCGGACGGGAAGTATAAGGACGAAGGGTTTAGGTCTATGAACGGAAATATTGTTGTAACGTCAAACAAAAACGGCGTTGAGGTTGAGGGGTCAAACAACACCACGAAACTCAAAGACACCGAATGGTTTGCAAACAACAGAAAAATGCCTACGGCGTGGGCATAAAAAAAAGCCTTCTCGCAAAAGCGAGAGGCTTTTTTCCATTCCGACGAGCGTCGCTCGGGAATGGAGAGTTAGGAGTTAAGGTTTTATTTGTAATGCCCCGTTAAAAATCCCAACCTTGCAAAAAAGCAAAATCACTTGCAATTTGGGGGCTTGGTGGATTATAATTAGAAAAAAGGGGGATTTATGGAAAAGACACAAGCGAATAAGCTTTTGAAAGTGTTGATTGAAGAAAAAAAGGCTGGGCTTAAAGGCGGGATTTACCACAAAACTCAAGTTATTTTTGCCTACAACTCAAACCACATCGAAGGAAGCACCTTGACCGAAGAACAAACCCGCTATATTTATGAAACAAATACACTAGGTATGCAAGATTCTGCCATTAACGTTGACGACATCATCGAAACAGCAAACCATTTTAGGTGTTTTGACTATATTCTCGACAACGTTTCCGCCCCACTTTCAGAAGAACTTATCAAGCAACTGCATTTTATCCTAAAAACCGCCACAAGCGACAGCAGAAAAGACTGGTTTAATGTCGGCGAATACAAAAAACTGCCAAACGAAGTTGGTGGAAAAGAGACAACAAGCCCAAAAAACGTGCAAAAGGAATTACAAAAACTCCTTGAAAACTACAACAAAAAACCTCAAAAAACTTTTGAAGATATTGTTGAATTCCATCAAGCGTTTGAATCAATTCACCCATTCCAAGACGGAAACGGGCGTGTGGGTAGGCTTGTTGCCTTTAAAGAATGCCTCGCAAACGACATTGTGCCTTTTGTCATAACCGAACACCTAAGATATTACTATTATCGAGGGCTAAAAGAATGGGAAAACGAAAAAGGTTTCCTCATTGACACCTGCCTCTCAGGACAAGACTATTACAAAAAATTTGTTGAATATTTCTTAACGGATTAGGTGATATTCCGCCTCTCTACCGACCGGCGGAATGTATCCCATCTTTTTAATATCTTTTTGGTTTATTCTTTGAAATTAGAACATCCGCAAGGAACCTTAGCGGATAACCTAATTTCTTCGACTAAACGCAAAAATCTTATAATTTAAAGAAGAAAAATTTTCAATTTTTGTGCCGTTAGCACGCAAGCTATGCTTGCCTTCTTTAAATTGAATAACCATCAGTTGCTGGCAAATATCCCTTCGGGATGCTTGCCGACAACTTCCGGAAATATTAAAAATCTGGCTGTCCACACCTCCAATTAAAGGATATTTGTTGCCTTGCTGTACGTTTGATTGAGAGGTATGGAAGGGGCGGAGTGTAGGTTCTGCGACAACGAAGTTGTCAGGGAACCTACG
>JAFYKO010000049.1 GCA_017537515.1 Clostridia bacterium
ACACGAGACGGAGTCTCGTGTTATGCGTCCTTGGGACGCATTGTAAAGTGCGTTTCGCACTTTACCGCCCGCCCCGAGGTTGGATTTTGTAAAGAAGTTGGATTTTGTAAAAAGGCATATAAATAAAACCATAACTCCTAACTCCTAATTCCTAACTCCTAATTCAAATAAACTTGCATTCGTACGCTATAAAGCCTTACAACAACCACAAGCCGAACGACCGTCCTATGGAGAGGCGGACCCTCCCGCCCGACTGCGTCGCTTGTCGCTAAGCGACTCGCCTCGCAAGAGGCGAAATATTTTCAAAATTTAATTTTGCGAAGCAAAAGAAATTTTGTTATTTTTATTTTAAAAAATAAAAACAAAAAAAATTGAATTTGATTGACATAACGCCAAAAAAGATATATACTAAAAGGAGTTATTAAGGAGGGCGAATGGTCGCAGTAATCACCGGCACAAGCAGTGGCATAGGCCTCGCAACAGCAAGGTATTTGACAGCCAAAGGCGTGAAGGTCTACGGCCTGTCAAGAACGATTGTTGCGGGCGAGAAGTTTGAATCAATCAGTTGCGACGTAACCAACCACACCGCAACGAAAACCGCCCTCCAGCAAATAGCGGAAAAAGAAGGCCGAATCGACGTGCTTGTCAACAACGCCGGTATGGGCATATCCGGAGCAACCGAACACAACAGCGACGAGGAAATCCAGCGGATTTTCGACGTGAACATAATGGCAGTGATAAACACCTGCAAAACGGTGGCAGAGATAATGCGAAACCAAGGCGGTGGCAGGATAATCAACATTGGCTCCGTCGCCGGCGTGATACCAATCCCATTCCAAACGTGCTACAGCACAACCAAAAGTGCGGTGCAAATGTTCAGCTTGGCTTTTGGCCTCGAAGTCGAGGAGTTCGGGATTAAAGTCAGTTGCGTGTTGCCCGGCGACACAAAAACGGGCTTCACCGACAACCGAGTTAAGAGCGAAACTGAAACGGGGTATGCCCAGCGAGTGCAAAGAAGCGTGGCGAGGATGGAGAGGGATGAGCGAGCGGGCAAAAGTCCCGTTTCGGTGAGCGAGGTCGTGTGGAAACTTATCAAAAGCAAACACCCCGCCAAAACAAAAACCGTAGGATTAAGCTATAAACTTATCGTATTCTTACAAAAAATTTTACCCCAACGCCTTATGCTGTGGGTAGTCAAAAAAATGTATGGTTAAAACCAAAATAGGAGAAAAAAATGGATTTATTTAAAAAATGTGAAACTTACAAAAAAGAAGTACTCGACGGAGTTCGTGAGTCTGGGTTGTACCCTTACTTCCACTACCTCAACAGCGGACAAAACACCGAAGTTGTTATGGAAGGCAAAAGAACAATTATGATTGGCTCAAACAACTATCTTGGTTTGACCTCAAACCCCGACGTTATGAAAGCCGGCGAAACCGCCATCCAACAATATGGCTCTGGTTGTAGCGGTTCAAGATTCTTGAACGGTACACTCGACATACATATCCAACTCGAAAAAGAACTCGCAGAATTCTTGCACAAAGAAGACGTCTGCACCTTCTCAACCGGCTTCCAAAGTAACCTCGGCATCATCTCTTGCCTAGTCGGAAGAAATGACTACGTTATTTGCGACAAGGAAAACCACGCAAGTATTTACGACGCTTGCAGACTCTCTTTCGGCCGTATGCTTAGATTCAACCACGCAGATATGGAAGACCTTGAACGCCAACTCCAAGCAGTCCCAGAAACCGCAGGCATCTTGATTGTTACTGACGGCGTGTTTAGTATGGGCGGAGACATCGCAAACCTTCCAGAAATTTGCAGATTAGCAAAAAAATACGGGGCGAGAGTTATGGTCGACGACGCTCACGGCCTCGGCGTTCTCGGAGAACACGGACGTGGCACCGCAGAACACTTTGGACTCGAAGACGAAGTGGACATTTATATGGGAACTTTCTCAAAATCCCTCGCAAGCCTTGGCGGGTATATGGCGGCGAAAAAAGAAGTTGTGGACTTTGTTCGCCACAATTCAAGACCGTTTATTTTCAGTGCCAGCATAACCCCAGCCAGCGTTGCTTGTGCAAGGGCGTCGCTTAAAGTCCTTAGAGAAAACCCACAAATCGTCAAGAACCTTGCAGACATTTCGACTTATATGCGTACAAAACTCAAGGAAAAAGGCGTGAAGATTATTGAAAAAGACCAAACACAAATTATCCCGATTTATGTTTACGAGGACGAAAAAGCGTTTATGGCGTGCAAACTGCTTCTTGAACGTGGGGTGTATGTGAACCCAGTTGTTTCGCCTGCGACACCGGTTGGGCAAGCACTTCTTCGCACGAGCTATATGGCGACTCACACAAAAGAGCAAATGGACGAAGCGTCTGAAAAGATTGCTGAGGTGCTTAGAATTCTTGAAGTGATTGAATAAAAAGGCTTTTTAATGAAACCTTTTAAATTAAACCCTTTACCAAACGTGCAGTTGTAAATGCGGGGCGGAGTGGGTGATGTGGGCAAAGCCCTACACACCCGCCCGCCCCCATTCGGTAAAGTAAGGAAAGGAGAAATATGAATATATTAATTACGGGTGCAAGCGGAGGCCTTGGACTTGCACTGAAAGAAAAATTTGAGGCAGATGGACATACGGTAATAAACCTCTCACGCTCTGCAGAAGGCGAACACGCCTACAAATGCGACGTAGCAAAAAAAGAGGAAATACAAACCGCAGTCAACGATATTAAGGAAAAATACGGGCAGATTGATATTCTTATCAACAACGCAGGTATTGCCCTTGCCGGCGTAACAGAACTGCTTCCAGACGAAGAAGTCAAGAAGATTTTTGACGTAAACGTGCTTGGCGTCCTAAGCACAACGCAGTGCGTTCTCCCACTTATGAAACAAGGCGGAAAGATAATCAACATCAGTTCGCCGTGCGGGGATTTTGCACTTCCCTTTAGAAGTTTGTATTGCGTAACCAAGTCGGCTGTAAGTATGCTTTCTTACTGCTTACGCCTCGAGCTTGAAAACGCAAAAATACAAGTGTCAGCAGTTTGCCCCGGCAATATCTTCACCAACCTTTCAAAGAACCGCATCAAGCTTATGGAGACAAACGAAAGGTATGGCGATGCGATAGAAAAAGCAACCGAGAAGATAAACAAAGAAGCAAACAAGAGAATGACTCTTGAATACGCCAGCAAAAAGATTTACAAAATCATAGGCAAAAAGAAATTGAAACCACAATACATTGTTGGCAACAAATACAAAATGCTTTACTTCATAAACCGCTTTGTCCCAAAAAGCCTAATGCTTTCCGCTACAAATAAATTTTCAAAATAAATAATAAATATTAAAAAAAACGCTTAAAATCAGATTTTTTAGGCGTTTTTATTATTATTTTTGTAAATTTTCTAAATTCTTCAACCTTTTCCACCTTGCGAGTGCATCAAGCCTTGATTTTTCAAAAAGCTCTTTTGCAACTGATTCGTTACCTTTCAAAAGTGCGGAAAATCTTGTTTCACCTTTCAAAAATTCTTCGTAGTCGGCCTTTGGCTCTCTGCTATCCAAAACAAAAGGAATATCAGAATCAGGATTGCGTCTATACAAGAACCAATAGCCACTATCAACTGCCTTTTTCATTTCAAGATTGGAATTGGACATATTCAGCCCGTGATTTATGCAAGGAGAATAGGCAATTATGAGGCTTGGTCCTTTGTGTGCTTCGGCCTCTTGGAATGCCTTTATGCACTGCATAAAATTCGCACCAAGCGAAACACTTGCAACATAAACTTTTGGATAAGTCATAGCAATCGCACCCAAGTCTTTTTTGGCATTTATCTTTCCCATACTCGCAAATTTTGCAGACGCACCAGCGGGCGTACTCTTCGAACTCTGTCCCCCAGTGTTGGAATAAACTTCTGTGTCAAGAACTAAAATATTCACATCTTCACCGCTTGCAAGAACGTGGTCGAGGCCCGAAAAGCCTATATCATACGCCCAGCCATCTCCACCGATTATCCAAACAGATTTTTTGTTAAATTCATCTTTTAATTCAATAATTTCCGAAATTAATTTATTTTTTTGATTATTTTTTGAATTTTTATTATTTTTTTCAGTAATTAATAAATTTTTTAATATTTCAATATCAATATTATTCAAAAATCCATCTTTTTCAAACTTATCCAAAAATTGCATTAAACCAGAATTTATTTCATAATTTTGAAGTTGTTTTATTTTGGATTTTAATTTATTTTTTTGCACATTCAGGCCAAGTTTAATGCCATAACCAAACTCGGCGTTATCTTCAAAAAGCGAACTCGCCCAAGCCGGTCCACAACCCTCGCAGTCTTTGGAGTATGGACAAGCGGGAGCACTTCCACCATAAATAGAACTGCAACCAGTTGCGTTGGCGATTATCATATTCTTACCAAAAAGCGTTGTTGCAAGTTTGATGTAAGGCGTTTCGCCACAACCGGCACACGCATAGGAAAATTTAAAATAACTTTCCTCAAACTGCATATGCTTTGGAGTGCTAGCGGGGTAAGGGTTCTTGAGTTTTGGCAGACGCTCCGAGAATGTGTAGTTCTCTTTTTCCTTCTCCAGAATTTCGCCCGTCATTTGCATTTCAAGGGCGTGCGTTGGGCAAACCTTTGCACACACACCACAGCCCGTACAATCAAGCGGGCTTATTTGAAGATGATAATCCACTCCCCCAACACCAATCGCAGGGGTTTTCTTAAATCCCCCCGGAGCATACAGGATGTTTTGAGGTTCAATCAAGTGGGCCTTTATCGCCGAGTGCGGGCACGCCATTGCACACATACCACACTGCACGCATTTTTCAGTATTCCAGCTTGGGCAGAACTCCCCAATTCCTCGCTTTTCAAACTTGCTTGTGTCGGTTGGAACGCTTCCGTCGGCCGAAAACGCCGAAACGGGAAGTTTATTCCCCTCAAGAGCGTTAATAGGTTTGATTATTTTGTTATAATATTCGCTATCCGTCGCTTTGCTTTCTTCGTGCTTTCTCCCCACCAATGCAGAAACATCAACTTCTTTTAACTCCGACATACCGAGGTTTATTGCTTCGATGTTCTTTGCGACAACTTCGTCGCCTTTTTTACCATAACTCTTTTTTATTGCCTCAACAAGTGCTTTTTTTACCTTTTTTTCATCCAAAATATTAGTTATTTTGAAAAAAGCACTTTGCATTATTACATTAATTTTATTTCCAAGACCGAGCCCGTTGGCTATTTTCCCAGCATTAACAATAAACAACCTTGCATTTTTATTCTTTAAATTTGCCACAAAATGCCTTGGCAAATCTTTTGAAAGCTGTGATTCTTCAAGAGTTGTATTCAATAAGACGGTGCCACCATTTGCAAGATTTTCAACTAAATCATACCTCGCCACAAACGAATAATTGTGAATCGCAATAAAACTTGGGTTTGTCGCAACATAAGGTGCGTGAATCTCTGAATCGCTCACACGCAAATGCGAAATAGTGATACTTCCCGACTTTTTACTGTCGTATTCAAAAAAACCTTGCGTGTATTTTTCCGTAAGCTCGCCAATAATTTTTATGCTGTTTTTATTCGCACTTACCGTTCCATCGCTACCAAGCCCATAAAACTTCATTTCAGTGAAATTTGTTGGGATATTAAAATCTTCAAGTTTTAGAGAAGTTTTTGTAACGTCGTCATTTATTCCAACGGTAAATCCACAAATTGGTTTAGGTTTGTTGAGGTTATCTAAAACCGCTTTCACGCAATTTGGTGTAAATTCCTTACCTCCAAGCCCATATCTTCCGCCAACAACTTGGATGTTTTTTCCGCTTAGGGCACAAACAACGTCTTGGAATAGCGGTTCTCCAATAGCATTGGACTCTTTGCACCTATCCAAAACCGCAATTTTTTTCACGCTTTTTGGCAGTTTTTTATTGAAATAAGCGACATTAAACGGCCTAAAAAGTCTAACATTTATGACTCCAACTTTTTCGCCTTGTTGGTTTAGGTATCTCACTGTTTCCATTGCTGTTTCAAACCCACTGCCCATTATTACAACAACTTTTTCAGCATCTTTTGCCCCAAAATATTCTATCGGTTCATAATGCCTGCCGGTTATGGTCTCAACCTGCTTCATTGCATTCAAAACCTCGTCAAAAACTTTGTCATAAAAGGAGTTTGACGCCTCACGATTCTGAAAATAAATATCCGGATTTTGTGCAGTGCCTCTTTGGGTTGGGTTTAATGGAGATAAAGCCCGTTTTTTAAACTCTTCAACCTTATCAAAAGGGAATATTTTTGCAATGTCTTTTTCGTCTATTGCTTCAATTTTTTGAACCTCGTGGCTTGTTCTGAAACCATCAAAGAAATGTAAAAATGGCAAACTTGCGTTTAGGCTTGCAATGTGCGAAACCAACGCCAAATCCTGGCATTCTTGCACATTTGAGGACGCCAAAATATTGAAACCACTCGCCCGCACTGCCATTACATCACTGTGGTCGCCAAAAATTGAAAGTGCGTGGGTTGACAACTCTCTGGCAGAAATGTGAAAGACTGTCGGAAGTAGTTCGCCGGCAATTTTATACATATTGGGAAGCATTAAAAGTAGGCCTTGGCTGGCTGTAAAGGTTGTCGAAAGCACGCCTGCGGACAAACTTCCGTGAAGAGCCCCGCTTGCTCCCGCCTCGGATTGAAGTTCCTTGACCATTAGTGGTTCGCCAAAGATATTGACTCTGCCTTTTGCAGACCACTCGTCGCAATTTTCCGCCATTGCACTTGACGGGGTAATTGGATAAATCTCCGCAACCTCGCTTAAAAAATAAGCAATATTACTGCAAGCAGTATTTCCATCTACATTTATATATTTTTTTGTTTGTTTTTTCATATTTTCCTTTTTATTTTTTTTTTAAAAATATTTTGCGACTTTGTCGCAAGTTTCTGCTGAATACCACTAAACAATTCGAGTGGCAATACCAAGAACCGCCTGTCAGTATGCTTCGCTAATACTCACAGGCTAATCCTAAATAATCACTGCGGACATTCCGCCTTGCTACAATACTATTATACCTTTTTTCAACAAATTTAGCAATTAATATTTGCTTTTTTATATAAATATGTTAAAATAGACATATGAGAAAAATACTTTTAACAATCCAATACAACGGAAAAAACTTTGCCGGCTGGCAAACACAACCAAAAAAACGCACCGTCCAAGGCGTACTGGAGGACGCTATTTCAAACCTTCTTCAAGAAAAAATATCACTTTTCGCAAGCGGTAGAACCGACAGCGGAGTCCACGCAATCGCACAAACTGCACATTTTGAAACAAATTCAAACATCCCAGCCGAAAAACTCCACTTTGCCATAAACTCAAAACTCCCCTCAGATGTGGCAGTAGTTTCTGCAAAAGAGGTGGCAAGCGACTCCCACGCAAGGTTCGATGTCAAGAAAAAAACATATATGTATAAACTCTACGCAAGCGACGTCAATTTGCCTTTGTACGACGGTTTTGCACTTCGTGTCCACCCCAAAGTTTTAGACAAAATCGAGGAAATGAAAAAAGCCGGCGAGTCCTTTATTGGAACGCACGACTTTTCGGGCTTCTGCTCGGCAAATACCGAAGTCAAAGACTTTGTTCGCACTATCTATGACCTTAAAATAACGCAAATAGGACCAGAAATCAATATTTTTATTACGGGTAATGGTTTTCTTTATAATATGGTAAGAATTATCGTAGGAACGCTTCTAGACGTCGCTGAGGGCAAAATACACGCCTCTCAAATCCCAAACATTATCGCCTCACGCAACCGCACCCTCGCCGGCAAAACCGTCAAACCAGACGGACTATACCTTTGGGGGATAAGATACATTAAATAGGAATACGGAAGACAACCTCAGTTTGAATAGTTACAACAATACTTGTTTCTGGCATTTTAAAATAAAAACCCGCTTTATTATTATTAGATAAAGAAAGATATTGAAAAGATTCTAAACCACTTATTGATATTATCTTTAAATAGACTGAGCTGCTATATTCAGGTTGCCATAAAACCACATGTTTGTTTTTTTCAATTTCTAGCGAACAAGAAAATTCACCTTCTGACTCAGTTAATCTTCCACAAGAAGTATAACCTTCAGTTAAATAGTAACCAGCATTACTAGTAGCCGAGAAACTTGTATTTAACATACCATCACCATAAGCTAGGTGAAAATATGGTTGTCCTCCCGCATCGGGATTATCCCATGAGGCACCTGCACCCGTAAACCTCAATGTAAGTGTAGGAGTTGTTGTCTTTTCCGCCTCCCCGCTCCAACTTATATTCCCGCTTGCATATTCTTTGCTGATTGTCAAAGTGTTGGTGGCTGAATCAAAGGAGTAATTTGAACTTGATTGACCGTTAATTGTGAGATTTGACAAGGTGATATTTTCTGTGTATCCGTCGAGATTTTTAAATTTGACAACAACATTTTCCGCTGAAGGGTTGACATAATATTTGGAGTCGTGGTATATTAAATTTGAGCCTGAGGCGTCGATGTCCACGCCCACAGCGTTTGACAATGAAAATTCGTGTGTTTTGGTCATATTTAATGTAATTGCACCAGTAGTGCTAACTTTCATTTCAACGCTGGTTTCGTTGGGGATAAGCAAGATATTTGAAATTGTTGCTTCAGTGCTTGCGTTTGTCAAAGAGGCGTTTGAGGGGGTTATGTAAATTGCTGATTCCGTATCTTCGAGATTTTTGATTGTCATAACAAAGTTGTTTCCAAAAGTATTGCTATAATCTTTGTTGATTGTGAGTTTATTGCCCGAAAGTTGAACACCTGCTCCAATTTGCGGATTGGTTGCGGAGTTGTTAAAAATTGGGGCAAATTGTGTGTCATTTTCGCCTTTAATTGAAATTTCGCAATAAATAATTGGGTTTGAATTGAAAGCGAGGTTTAAATTCAAAGATTTATTGATTGCTTGAATACCCAAAAAGATTGCCAAAATGGCTGTAATGCCTAATGTTATAACCGTAAAAATTTGTAAAAATTGATATTTTTTTGTCATAATATACTCCTATGATTATATTTTAGTTAGGCGTAGCCTAATTGTCAAGCGTTTTTTCAAAAAATTAGTAATAATTATTTTATGAAAGAAATTAGTTATGGGCAAATCAATATCAATTTGAAAAGAGCGATTGAGTGGTGCGGTATTCCCAAAAGTGTTATTGCGGATAAAGTTGGGATTTCTCGGCCTACGCTTTCTCAATATATTTCGGGCAGAACACAACCTTCGCTTGTAACTTTTGCCAAGCTTTGCAATGTTATTGGGGCTTCGGCGGATGAGATTTTATGGATTGAAATATGAAAGAATAAAAATTCAACACTAATAACAAAAAAACCTATTAATTACTTTTAATAGGCTTTTTTTTATTTTAATGAGGTCTTATTTTTAAATTTGAACTCCTAACGCCCAACTCCTTTGCTTAACAATGCGTCAGCTCAAGACCGGCGGTTCTAACCGGGTGCCTGAGGCACCTTGTAGTGAGCTATCGCAACTAAATTTTTGCATTACAAAATCCTACCATAATCGCTAATTTCTCATTTCTAATTGCTAATTAAAATAAACCTTAACTCCCAACTCTTAACTCCTAACTTTTTTTTTGCTGTTATAAAGCAAAAAAAACCACACCACCGAAGTGATGTGATTTTCAGGTTACCCAGCAATGCCCTATCTTTCCGGACCGTCTCCAGTCAAGTATTGTCGGCGAAAGGAAGCTTAACTTCTGTGTTCGGAATGAGAACAGGTGGACCTTCCCTCTATCGTCACTGAGTATGGTATATTAAATGCACGTGCATATTAATATCAAATTGAATGTTTGAACTTATCAAACTGAATAATTTTAGACATTGAGTTATTCCTTAAAATCTTTTCTGCGTGCTAAGAATTGAACAAAACAAATTTTTTGTTCTGTGAATAAGCCCTCGACCTATTAGTATCGGTCAGCTA
>JAFYKO010000050.1 GCA_017537515.1 Clostridia bacterium
ATTTGGTCGTCAATATGTTGTAATGGCATATCAATGTATTTGCACATCTTTGGATTGCTTACAATAAAATCCAAGAGTCTTTCATCCAACCATTCTGGGTATATGTATTGAAGCCTTATCCATTCAAGGCCCTTGATTTTGCAAAGTTCTTGCAGTAGTTCAAGTAGTTTTGGCTCCCCAAATAAATCTTCGCCATAACGAGCAGTATCTTGTGCTACAAGTATAATCTCCTTATACCCCATCTCCACAAGATTTTTGGCTTCCTTTAGTAGTTCTTTTTGAGGCACAGAACGAAAACGCCCACGTATTCTAGGAATTGTGCAATAAGCACAGCCATTTGAACAACCTTCTGCAATTTTAAGATAAGCATACCCCCCAGAAGTTGTCAAGATTCTGCCAGTGTTTTCATACTTAAAACTCGATTGCCCTACACCATAAAGATTCTCAATAATTGATGTAATATTCTCATTATCACTTAGCCCAATAAAAGCATCAACTCCTTCGAAAAGACCGTTTAAATTGCCTTTTTCACGCATAGGAAGGCAACCGGAGACAATAACTTTTTCTGCCTTTGCGGAAGTTTTAAAAGAAACAGCAAGTTCAATGTTTTGACACGCCTCAAGAATAGCCGGCTCAATAAAAGCACAAGTGTTAACAATAATAATTTCCGCCTCTTCCAAAACAGGAGTTATCTCAAAACCATATTGTTGCAGACCAAAAAGCATATGCTCAAGGTCAACTCTGTTTTTATCACAACCAAGACTTATCGCAGATACTTTTTTACTTAATAATTCTTCTTTTGTCATATTCTCCACCCTTTATAATCATTTATGTCCAAAGACATATAACCAATAGGAATCCATAAAACAAAATAACTTAGCTAAACTAGAATGTTTTATAAATTAATATAATTTTACATTATACACAATTAAAATGTCAAGCAATGACATAAAAATTAAAAATCTTTTTGACGTAATTCACTCTTATTGGTATAACCCACCTTTTAAAAGTTCAACTTTTATTGATTTCATTTCTTAACCTAATCTTTTCACAAAAGTCGGAGTAGGAATGTATACCCTACTGACCCTAACTATTCGTAAAATAAACAAGTTTGCAAAATATAAAACTCCTAGAACTCAAATTCTGTAGGTTTTATTGATTTTTTTTTGTGGATGAGATTCTCTTTGTTGGTGATTTTTGTCGAGATAGCTGACACTGTGAATTGTAAGTATAAAAGTGGCGGGCGGATTCGCCCTGCGACTCCGTCGCCCGCTTCACCCACTCCGCCACCTTCTCACCGTTCGCAAACAAAAAAAAGAAGTGGAATCAATCCACTTCATGTTAAATAATTTTATTTGCTTGTAAAATACCCAGGTGTGCCAGGTTCATCAATTCGAGCATAGGTTTTATAATCATATAATGAATTATATTTTGTCCCATTGCCGCCAACATGTTTTGTGCAAGAGTCAAACATGCCGTTTGAACTTGTTACCTTTGCCGTTGACCAACTATTGCCAACATATATTGTTTCCAAACTACTGCACCAAAAAAACATCCGACTCATATCTGTTACATTTGAGGTGTTGAAATTGCTCAAATTCAAACTTGAGCCCTTATAAGCGTAAAACATAGAACTCATATCTGTTGCAGAACTTCCAAAATTTGTTGGGAAAGTAATACTTGCGGAACAATTAGAAAACATCTCATTCATATCTGTTACGTTTGAGGTATCAAAATTGCTTAAATCTAAAGTGTCCGGACTGCTACCTTTAAACATCCAACTCATATCTGTTACGTTTGAGGTGTCAAAATTGTTGAAAACTAACGTTGTAAGAGCGAAATAACCATTAAACATTGTAGATGAGTTAGGGTGTGAATGAATATTTCCAACACTAAGTATATATCTTTTTGCCACATCATCTGAAAACATTCTTATATATCCTACACCATCAATATCAACAGGAGTTCCATTTTCCCAAATCGGGAAAGTGTTTGCATAAGTTGAATATTTATCAAAAACTATTGATGTAATACTTTGATTGGAAGATACCCCCTCTCCTTGAATTAAAGTTTTTAGTCCTGGTCCACTTAAAAGGGTATAATTTCCAGGTGCCCAATTTGCTGTATATGATTTATCACCTGTAGAGCCCTGCTCAATCGCAACTAAAAGTTGAGGTGTTTCACCGTTTGAGCCAGTCCAACCTTGAAATTCGCAACCATACTTTGTAGGTGTACTTAAGGTAAAAGTTGGCGTATCTTTAGTATACATTACTGGGTTATCTGCTGTGCCACCATCCAAGTTGTAGTTTATGGTATAAATTTCATTTGAAGAGCATAATATCTGAATATTGCCAATAATAGCCGAGGTATATATCACTAACTCACCAGTATTCATATCCCACGAATAATCAACACCTTGAGTAAGTTTTTCGCCCCCAGATGTTATAGCCAAATCTTCAGGCAATGCATTTTCAATTAATGGTTCAAAAATTGCTTCATAATTTTCTAAACAATCGCTAAATACACCTTTCTTACCCAAAAAGTCAAATGAACTACTTTCATTTACACTAATATCATATATAACCCCTCTAACAAAATTAAGTTCAAAACTAGCAAGAGCGCTTGTTGTGTAAACAACGAGTTCGCTTGAGTTATTTTCTTTGTCTTTTTCATTGCAAAGTAATTCGCTGTTGCTAAAATAAATATTATTACCTTCTAGCGCCACCTTCAAATCATAATCGCTCATTAAGTTTGAAACTTTAATATTAAAAGAAGAACCTAGGTTGCTGTGAAAGATGGCTGTGAATTGAGGACTAAAAGATAATGTTGAGCCATTTAATGCAACACCTTCCGCAACAATACATTCTTCATTGTCAAAAACAGTCATATATTC
>JAFYKO010000051.1 GCA_017537515.1 Clostridia bacterium
CAAATACTTTTCTGACTAAAAAGTTATTTAGCACTAATTTGAATTGTGTTATTGAAAGTTCTCCTTCAATAACTGGGTTCTAAAAAATAGCACTTTGTTTGTTGTTTTTTATAACCTTTGCTTTTCTATTCAATTATCAATGTTCAAGTCACTCTTATCAAGCGACAGTGCAATAATACCATATAGGAAAACAAATGTCAATACTTTTTTTAAAATTTTTTTAATTTTTTTTAAATTTGTGCACATTGCACAAAAAAATGGGGGTTTTTGGCCTATTTTTGCCCTTTTTGGGGTGATTTTTGGGTAAAAAACGCAAAAAACTCATCAAAAACTTTCAACTTTTTTTAAGATTTTTTGACTTTTTTGTCCTTTCTTTCCAAAACTTTTTACCGAATATTGGATTTTTCTCAAAAAATTTGGCAAACTTTCTGCACAAGATTTTTGAAATTTTCTTCTTAAACCTTATTCTAGGCAAAAAACAGGGGCGGGCGTATGTGCCGGGCCTTCGCCCGCACCATACACTCCGCCCCGCCTATCTCCTCCACTCCACGCCCCTCATCTTTTTACAAAGGTTATTCGTTTTATATTGTTAGTATGTACATTATATATATTATATTATAATATACAATATAAGACGAAAAAGAACGTACACTTCAAAAACAACAAAACTCAAATTAGGAGTGTGCCCAGCCTCAATTTCAATAAGATTTTCGATGAGAGGCGAAGCGAAAGGGTTGTGCGTTGAGGTTTCTCACACACGTTCCTTTCGCAAAGCATATCACGGAAAGATATTGAAAGTGAGGGGGGTATTCCGCCGGTTCGGTAGAGAGGCGGAATTAATATCAAATAAAATCCTTCAATCTCTGATAGTTTTCTTCCTCAAAGTCAGAAATCTTTTGGCATAAGTCGTCAATATCAGTCGATACTGCCCTATAATCCTTCTTGTCTTTAAGGCATTGTATAAGCCCCATAACCGTCCCTAAAAGCATCATTTCCGCAATATGCCTTGTAGATTTGTCAGTCATAGTTGAAAGATTTATCGAACTCCAAAGCCTAATTTTCTCAAACCAGTTATTTTCTTTGAGGTTGATATCTTCGCTTTTCCCAAGCATTTCACACTCTCTCGCAAGCACATCATAGGTCGCATACTCGTTTGAAAGTTCCTTTCTGAGTTTTTCGTCCTCAATTTTAGGCATTAAATCCTCTATGGATTGAAGAGCCACATTGACATTTTGATAAAGCGATGTCAAATAATTTACAAATAATTTTTCCATAAAATACTCCACATATCTAGGTTGTGCAAAAATTGTAAAAATATGCCGAAAAGTTTTTTGAATATGTTTTTTAAAATACAGCAAACTAGAAATATGAAAATGAAAACAAGTACAAAAATTTGGTCAATTATCTTCATAATCTCAACAGTTTTTGCGATTTTGCTCGCACAAGAGGTCTTCAAGGGCTTTATTTGGGGGCAAACCCTGACTTTCGACTTTTCCGTTTGGGGCTGGGTCGGGGTTGTTATGAATGTCATAAGCAACGTTGCACTTGGTGTGTTGTTTTTTAAGTTTCTCAAAACACAACCTTTCAATCGGGTGCTCTACTTTTCTACACTTCCCCTAACTCTAACATTTTTTGCTGTGAGTTATGGGCTGTTGACAATCAACAACTACGACAACGCCCCTGTAACCTACGTTCGGCAAGTCCTTAACGTATCCCAAAACAATATCAATAACTATCTATGGCTTGGCGTTGCGGGCTTGATTTATCTCCTAGCATTGTTTTTGACGTTTCACTTTACTTGCAAACCATTAAAGAAGGTAGAAAAAGCGGTTTATAGACTTGGCAATGGATATGTCGCAAACGATATTGAGATTGGCGGAAGCAGAACCTTCAAGGAAATTGAGCATTCGCTTAACAAGATAAACTCGAATTTTAAAGAAAAAGACAATATTATCCAAAAAACCAACACTGAATACGAGAAATTTGTACCAAAGCAGTTTTTGAAGTTTTTGGGCAAGAACAGCATTTTGGAACTTGAACTTGGCAATCAAGTTAAGAAAGAAGTTACGACTATGTATGTGGATATTCACAACTCAACAAACATAAGCACAACTCTAAGCCTTGAAGAAAATTTTAATTATATTAATGGCTACCTCAACATTGTCTCGCCAATAATCCGTAAGCACGGAGGATTTGTAGATAAGTATTTGGGCGACGGGATTTTGGCAGTTTTCATTAAGCCCCAAAACGCCCTTGAATGTTCAAAAGCAATATACAAAATAATCGAATCACAAAATGCCAACACCAAAATGCAACCAAATCTCGATGTTTATATCTCAATAAACACCGGCGAGGTTGTTTTTGGAATTGTTGGAGAAGAGGAACGCAAAAGCCCAACGATAATCTCCGACACCGTCAATCTTGTTTCAAAAATGGAGGAGTTCAACAAATATTTTGGCAGTAAAATAATTTTCTCAAAGCGAACTTTAAACAGCCTTAAAATTGACTATCCTCTTTCGTACAGATACGTTGGCTCGCTTACCCTTGGCGACAAAGAATATCTTTCACTCTTCGAAAGCCTTGAATGTTATTCCAAAAAGAAAAGAGAAAAGCTTGAAGACACCAAAACGATGTTTGAACAAGCTGTTCGGTATTTCAACCTAAACAAATGCCACCAAGCAAAAGACTTGTTTGAAAAGATATTAAAACTCGTTCGAGACGACAAAGTTGCATATATGTACTTCAACAAATGCGAACAAAGTGTTTGCGGAGACGCACCACTTAGGTTATAGATTTCAGTATAAAAAAATAGGTTATATCAAAAAGAAGTGATATAACCTATTTTTATAACTATCCTCATTATCTATGCGGGATTTAGGCTTTAACCTAAACCAACAACTCTTCTTGGCATTTTTGAAAAAGGTCGGGACGTTTTTTAAGAATCGCCCGAATCTTTTTTTTGTTTGAATGGAGTTTTTGGTTTGCTGGAATCAAATTCAAAACACCGCTTGTTGCAATTGCACCAGCCCCCATACCAAGCGAATACGAAAGCAAATCTGCATCAACAGTCAAGCCCGAAAAGAAACCAACGACCACCCCTAGAGCAAAAACCGCAGGGGCTCCGATAACCCAATCAGTTGTGCATTTATCGGCAATTCTATAATTCTCATAAGCCAAGGCCTTGATTTCAGTGTAGTCCTTGTCTATTGCCCTTTTGTAAAAATATTGTTCACAAACCATATTTAAACCTCCATACTGTTGTTAAGATTATAGCAAACATTTACGCTTTTGTCAATAGATATAGAAAAGGATATAGAAAAAACACCTGACCGGTGATGTTATCTTTTAGTTTTTTACAACAAAATTCACAAGTCTGCTTGGAATAACAATTGCTTTCAAGATTTCTTTTCCGGCAAATCTTTCGGCAAACTTCTCTTTTGCAATGTTTTCAATTTCTGCATTGTCCGCTGTAGTTGGAATGGTCATTTTTCCTATAATTTTGCTGTTAACTTGCACTGCGATTTCAATTTCGTCTTTCACAAGTTTTGTTTCGTCAAGGGTAGGGAAACCACTTTTGAAAATGCTTCCATTTTCCTCAATTTGACACCACAATTCTTCGGCGAAATGAGGGGCACAAGGTGCAAGAAGTTTCAAAAGGTCTCTTATATGGTCTTGCATAAAGTTCGTATTTTTCTTTTCTTCAAGGTTGTATTTGTAAAGTGCGTTTGTAAATTCCATAATTCTCGCAACAGCACTGTTAAACGTCAAGTCTTGCATATTCTTCTCAAACTCTTTTATTGCATAATTTCTTGCATAATCAAGTTCTTTTTCTGCACTTTCGTATTTACTTGCGTTTTCGCCTGGCTGTAAAGCAAATACACTTTCAACAAGTCTTTCAACACGTTCGAGGAATTTTTGGCAGTTGCGAATACCGTCATCATTCCACGGACCACCTTCAACAAAGTTGAAACCAAAAAGCATATAAAGCCTTACCGCATCGCTTCCAAACTCGTTTATAAGTTCATCCGGATTGACTACATTTCCCTTAGATTTACTCATCTTCTGCCCGTCTGGTCCTAATATCATACCTTGATGCACAAGGCGTTTAAAAGGTTCGTCAAAATCCAAGTAGCCAAGGTCGTGAAGAACTTTACAAATAAATCTAGAGTAAAGCAAATGCCCGTTGGCGTGCTCCATTCCTCCAACATAAAGGTCGACAGGGCATATTTTGTTGACGAACTCTTTATCCACAAACTTCTCTGTTTCTTTTGTGCAAGGATAACGAAGTTCATAGAATGAACTGCAAACGAAAGTGTCAAGTGTATCTGGGTCTCTTTTGGCTGGTTTGCCACAAATTGGACAGATTGTGTTCATATATTCTTCATTCTTAGCAAGTGGGCTTCTTCCGTCCGGCTTATAATCCATCGTCTCTGGAAGAAGAACAGGAAGGTCCTTTTCTGGAACTGGCACAGCCCCGCAATGTTCACAATGTATCATAGGAATTGGACATCCCCAATAACGTTGACGAGAAACGCTCCAATCACGAAGCTTGTAATTTACCTTTTTATGCCCCTTCCCTAAACTTTCAAGATG
>JAFYKO010000052.1 GCA_017537515.1 Clostridia bacterium
GACAAATCAGCCGACGTTTGCAGATACTGGGCAGGGACAGGAAGCCTCGGCAGAGATATTATTTTCAGCGACGAAGAACTTAAAAACGGCTCAAAACTTGTAAACAAACTCTGGAACGCAAGCAAATTCGCACTTTCATTCCTTGACGGGTTCAAGCCTGAAGACGATGTAAAAAATGCTTATGAAAAATTGTTGCCAGTGGATAAATGGATTTTGGCAAAATTCTCAAGTATGCAAAATTACTTTAAAAATTATTTCAACAATTACGAAATTGGGCTTGCACTTGGCGAACTTGAAAAATTCTTCTGGAATTTCTGCGACGACTATATCGAAATTGCAAAACGCAGACTCTACAACCCAGATGTTTACGGGCAAGAAGCAACAGACAGTGCAAAAGTTGCAGTGTTCTATGTGCTTAGAGAAATGCTTAAAATGTTCGGAATTTTTATGCCACATATTACAGAGGAAATTTGGCAAAAGAGTTATGTTGAATTTGAAAACAAACCTTCTATCCACAACACAGAACTTGTATTTTTCGATATAAAAGACAATGAAATAATAGCACTCGGCGACGCTTTGAGTGAGATTGTGTCAGCAGTAAGAAGATATAAAACCGAAAATGGATTGTCTCAAAAAGAAGAGCTTTCAAGCCTTGAAATTTCAGGATACAAAGGCACAGAAATTTTTGAAGGCGACATCAAAGCTGTTGGAACAATCAAGAATATTATTTTCACTGACGCAGAAGAAAAAGAAATCAAAATTCAAAAATAATAATAAACACAATAAATCCAGTTTTATTGTGTTTTTTTGCGTTTTATGTTTGATTCTTTATGTAAAAAGAAAACCACCAGATAGTGAAGGTTCCCTACGGGTTCACGTCAATTTTTTTATTGCGGTTTATCAATTTTTTTAATTTGTTTGACAAATAGGCTGTTAATGTTGTATAATACTTATAAAGTAAAATAAAGGAAAATATGTCCCCGAAGAAGCAAGTTATTTCAATATCCAACACTGAAAACCAATCAAGTTTATTGGTTACGGCATCCGATGCCGGATTCTCTCTTTCGCTTGAAAACTCAAGCGACGAAGCCCCGCCCTCCCCGAATTTCTTAATCGACAAATCCAACAAAGCCTACCTCTGCTTTGAAGATTTTTGTAAAAATATTTGTGCATTTCAAAACAATGCGGTTTTAGTTGATGAACTAATTTCCGCCGAGCATGCACCTATTGTCATATTTCAAAAGCACAAAGATGGAATTATGGTGCGTTTTTGCATCGAGGACGGCTTTAAAATGAAGGTAAGACATATGCGTGGGAAGGGTAATATCAAACTCACAAAAACCTATGTGCAACTTTTTACATCTCTTGCCCATGCAAAGAAAAACACCGCTGAGCCAAGTCTATGTATGCAACCCTAGTTCGGGAATTGTTATACCACGAATGCCCGCAGTATACGCCTTTTCAACAGCGTTTTGGTGTGCGGCGTCAACCTTTTTCGTGCCATGAGTTTTGGAATTGAGGAAATGAATACATGTATGCCCGTCTTGGTCGTTGTCGGTTATGAGTGAATAGCCGTGAGGCATTCCGTTTATTGAACCAGCCACCCACATTCCATTAATTTCCACCAAAACTGGACGTCTTGCCCAACTCCAATTGCCCTTGTAGACGCTCAAAAACTTATCTTTATTTTCTTTGTCAATAGGCTCAACATCTGCGTGGTTGTAACCTCCAGTACGTTGAACGACATATATTGTTTTGGTTTGGATATCAAGGACTCTTGTATCTGTAAATTTAGGAAAAATCGAGTTTACGGTTTCAAACCAATCTAGATTTACTACACTAGTTTTATTTATCTTGGAATAAGGCTTGCTTTCCACTTCGTTTGCGTCGTTAATAAGTGTTTGCTGTGCTGTCGTAATTGTTCCAGCAGAGGAAAAGATAGGGTAAGGACAAACGACGCTCAATATCC
>JAFYKO010000053.1 GCA_017537515.1 Clostridia bacterium
CCTACAACGCTCTGACCTTATTTTGCTTGCTGCACGTCCGGGTGTGGGAAAAACTACACTTGCAATGAATATCATAAACCACGCCGCAACAATTCTTGGCAAAAAATGTGCAGTCTTTTCACTTGAAATGCCTAAATCTCAACTTATGCAACGTGCATTGTGTTCAATAGGTATGGTTGATATGGGTAAACTTTTGAAAGGCAAACTCAACGAAACCGAATGGCAAAAACTTTGGAGAGCAAGCAAGACTCTTACAGAAAGCGGACTTTATATAGATGACAACAGTATGAACACAGCAATGGATATTTTGTCAAAATGCAGAAGGCGAAAGCGTGAAAGCGGGCTTGACCTCGTTATGATTGACTATCTTCAACTTATGGAAAGTGAAAAGGCCCTTGGAAGCAGAACGCTTGAGGTCGGCGAGATAACAAGAAAACTCAAAATCGCCGCAAAGGAACTTGATGTTCCAATTATCCTTCTTTCACAACTTTCACGTCAAGTTGAACAACGTGATGACCACCATCCAGTGCTTTCAGATCTTCGTGATTCGGGTTCTATTGAGCAAGATGCGGATATTGTTATGTTCTTATACAACCCAGACAAATATCACGACAACGCAAAGACTGCGGGCGACGAACAAGGCGTTGTAGAACTTGATATCGCAAAACATCGTAACGGTGAAGTGGGGACAATAAAACTCAAGTGGGTTGGAAGTTGGCTTAGATTCTTTGACTATGATTCTCCAGAGGTCAAACAAGAAAGACAAATAAGAAACCAAAACCAAGAAAATGAATTAAGTGAACTCGTGGCAAGTGAAGATGTTGAAAGCCTATTTGACGAAGTTCCACCACCAGAAAGTGAATATTAAAAAAAATCTCTGAAAAACCTTTGTTTAAGCGGTTTTTTATTTTTTTGTTTTAAATATAATTTCAAAAAAATGAATTTATTTTTAAATAAAATTTGTTAACAAATATACATCGACAAACTGCAGGATATTTGAGATAATATCCTCTTAATGACAATTATTTCTTCTTTATTTCTGCATTTTCCAAGCTCTATGGCAATCGTAGTCCCAAGCACAATAATCTCAAAAGGTTTTAAATCTTTTAAATTTCCCATATTATTTTGTATTAAATTTTACATAGTTTGGCTACAAAATGGGCAAACTTTTTTATATATAAAAAACACTTGGGTTTTACGAATCTTGACGATTGAAAGAAAAAAATAAAAAATTTTGTCTTAAAAACTGGAAAAAGATTTGACTATTAGTCTTCAAATGGTGTATAATAACAAAAATAAAAAAGGAGAGTTAAAAATATGGATGCATCTATTGTATCATTAATAATCAACTTAGTACTTGTATTATTCGTACTATTTGGTTTCTTATGGGGTATTGGTCGTGGCTTCAAAAAATCTTTGGTCAGACTTGTTTACCTTCTAGTTTTTGTTGTGATTTTTGCATTTGCTTCACCTTACATTTCAAGTGCACTTCTCAACATAAACATCCCTCAAAGCACCGCTTCATCATTTGTTGAAGGGGCAGAAATCCCTGCAGAAGGGGCCTCTGTGAATGACATTATCGCACTTATGCTTAATGGCACTCCAGAAAATCCAACAGAAATTGGAAAACTTTGCGAAGACAACCCAGCACTTGGGGAACTTATCGAAAAATTCCCTGCAGTTATGGTGAACCTTATTGTTTTCGTTATCCTCGTGTTTGTGGCTAAGTTTATGAGCTATATTGGCTTCCGCATTACTTGTGCCATCCACTTCAAAAAAGACAAAAAGAAGAAAAAGGGCGAACCTCAAGAAAAGCAATATGCTATTCTCGACGGAAAACCTGTTATTATTGAAAAAGAACAACCACCAGCACCAAAGAAACACAGACTTCTTGGTGGGCTTGTGGGGGCTTTCCAAGGCCTTGCTCTTATGTTCTGCTTCTTCTTGCCAATAACTGGTTTTGTGGGAATCGCAGGTCAGTTTATTGACACAAAATCTGTACAAGCCGAAACCGCTTACGCAGAAAGCGGTGAATATGAATACATCCAAAAATTCATTAAAGAAAATGTAGACCCTGAAATCATCAAATATTTTGTAGCCTACAAAGACAGCTTTGCAAATAAAGCATTAAGCCTTGGCGGAATCGACCAAGTTTGCTTTGATGTTATTTCTTCAACCACAATCAATGGCGAACCAGTTAAGTTTCGTCAAGAAATAAACACCGTTGCGAAGGTTACTGACAGTATTCTTTATGTACAAGACGTAACATCTCAAGAAAACTTCCAGTTCTCAGAACTTGATGTAGATAAACTCGAAGATGCTGTTTCAACATTGTTTGACAGCGGGCTTATCCGTTCTGTCGGCGACCAGCTATTAATGAACTATCTTGAATATGCAATCTCAGACGAGCCAACCGAAGATGAAATGGACCAAATGATTGACGACGCAATCAACGGAACTGGCTATGGCGACACAATCCGTAGACTTTTGAACGCAATTTATGTGAACTTCCAAACTGGCACAGCAACCGATACCCTTAAAGCAGACCTACTTGCCCTTCTTGGTGTAGGTTCAGCAGTTCTTGAAAGCGGATTGGTTGATGATATGGTTGAACTTGGAGAAGAATACGGAAATCATTTAATTGACAAAGCTGAATATCAAGACAGACTTATCACCACTATTATTGACGCATTAAGTGCAAAGCCAAATGGAAATGAAAACAACTATCTCACTATTGCATTTGAAAGTTTGCTTTCATCAGCAACAATCCAATCACTTATTGCCGAAACAATCAATATCGGTATTGACGAAATGAAAACATTCGTCGTTGACAATATTTGCAAATACGACGAAGACTACAACAATGCACAAACTCAAAATGTAAAAGACCAAATCAGAAACCAAATTTCAAATTCTATTGTATTTGATTCTGTTTCAGTTGACAGCATTAACTGGAAAAACTTTGCAAGCGACTTTGGTAATATCTTCAGCGAATTGATTAACCTTTACAACTTCTCAGCTGAACTCGAAGAATCAAACAACCTTGAAACAAACGCAGAAATTAAGGCAATGATTGAAAGCGAAGGTTTCAAAAACGCAATTTACAGTATGGGAAAAGTTGTTGACGGATTCCTTAACTTGGAAATCTTTACAGGCACAGTCAATGAAAGCAACCTTATCGACCAAATATTAACAAACTTCAACAAAACATACATCCTTGACATCAACGAAGAACCACAACCAAGAACAAACTTCTTTGACTTGACTGAATTTGGCGTTAAAAACGCTGAGGGCCAATTCATATTTGGTGAAAAAATTTCAGACCTATTCTATGATATGAGCCTTCTTATGCTTGAACCTCTTTCAGTTGAAGATATAGCAAAATTTGATTTTGCAAACTTTAATTATTTCGGTAAAACCGTTGGCGAAAAATATATTAAAGGTGCAGTGGAAGTCTTTGACGAATTTATGCAACTTCCAATCTTCCAAGCAATTTCAACAAATATCTTGACTCAATTTGAAGAAGAAATGTTTGGCGACGCAAAAACAAAAGAATTTGTA
>JAFYKO010000054.1 GCA_017537515.1 Clostridia bacterium
CTCCTTCTCGCAAATATCACACAAGGTTTTATACCACATTGGAGGCATCCACTCACCTGCCTTTGCACCTTTTGTGTTTTTGTAAATAGTTTTTCCAATAACTTCTTCGGGGAGAATCCCATTTCTTAAAACTATTGAAACAAAGTTTGGGTCCGCCTCGGCGACTCTTCGGCTTTTGCCAACACCACTAGGTCCGTGAAGCATAAACGACTTGCCGGAATTTATGTAATATTTTATTTGTTCTTCGACGGATATGTTTTTCTTAAGCTTAAGCCCATAACCCCTTGCACGTTTCTTGCTGTATTTAATCTTCCCTGTTTCCTTTTCAATCTTGATTTCACACGAAATATCTGAAAACGCCGAGTTTAAAAATGAAATACCAAACCTTTTAAAATCCCCACCGCCTGCAAGAAACCATCTCTCATTCATATTTTTTGAATCTTCAACACTTATTCCGTTCAAGAACCCGCGAATAGTTGAGTTTTGATACAATGTCGCATACCGTGATGACTCATTAAGATGATAAGGAAGCCCGCCAACCAAAATCCTATCGCTCATACATTCAATATACTTTGCTTTTCCAGTTCCAACTGGATTGATTGATTTTGGCATATCTTGCCAATTTAAGATTTTCCACTTTATTGGCTCGACCTTGATATAAAATAACGCCCATAAATTGCTTTCAGAACAATCAATTGCTTTTTGAATTTCTTTACCATTTGAAAGAAAACTTGAAGAAATTTTGTGGTAGTCCGTTCTGGGAACCTCTACATATTTTTGATTTTGAAAAAGTATTTCACGCCCAGTTTCTACATCCACAACGCATTGTCTTTGTGTGTCGCACTTGACGTCAAGTAAATATTTCTTGCCCGTTTCAATCATTTCGTCTTCTTTGTTTTGAGGAGCGTAAGGAATGCCTTTAAGCTTCGCCATATGCATTTGAGTGTAGGCTACTTCAAGTTCAACCGCTTCCGACTTACTGCAAAGGGTTTGCGGATACTCGCCAAACAAGATATATTGGCTTTCGCCATCAACATCAAGTATTGACGGATTGGCTTGCCCACTATCTTCAAGATACTTGACAACTTTTCCAATGTTTAGGCGAATATATGGAGAAACGCCGACATGCCTTTCAGATGCATATACAACTTCCTTGCGAGATTTGTAAGCTTTTGAAACCAAAACGGGAATCTCTCTGACAAAAGAATACCCGTCAACCTTTGTCTTTTTTGTCCAGCTCTTAAACCCCGCCCCTTTGTCAGATTCTTGAACCCTGTTAAGAAGTGCAAAATCTGTCGGCTCTCCACATCGGACCTCTACAGACGAATCCACAATGCCAACAAGGTCTTCCTTAAAAACAGCGTTATATCCATTCTTTGTATCGCTCCAAACAATAGGTTCTAAAAACTGTTTCAAATCTTCGTGCTCAATCTTAATCATAAACTTACCTTTTCTTTTGTTATATTCTATCATAAATAGGAAAAAAGTCAATACCTAAGTTTTGCGATATAACTTGACTTTTTGAATAAATAAAATTAAAATAAAATTATGGAAAAAATTTTAAATAAACTGGAAAACTTTGAATTTAATGTCAAAAAACTAGATGAAACCAATATTTTTGAGGTTTTGGAAATTTGCAAAAACAATAAAAAATACTACGAAGAATATTTGCACGAAAAAGCTACACTTGAAGAGGTGTCTACAATATTTACAGAACTTCCACCAAACACAAACCTCTCACAAAAATATGTTCTAGGATTTTATGACAACAAAAAACTTATTGCGTTTATGGACTTGATTGTTGGCTATCCGACACACAAAAGCGGTATGATAGGGCTTTTTATAGTAGAACCCAGCCTACAAGGTCAAGGGATTGGCAAAAAGATTGTGGCAAAAATTTTGCAAGTGCTAAAATCTATAAACCTATCTATTTGCGAAATAGGTGTTATTGACAACAACATTGAAGTCATAAATTTTTGGAAGAAAATGGGCTTTGTGGATTATGACACAAAAACACAAGACAACTTAACTTTAATAAAAATGCAAAAAAAGTTGTGAAAAAACTATTGCATTTTTTTTTGAATTGTGTATAATAATTATCAAGCGAAAAAACGCTTTTATGGGGGCGACTGGTTTCGACAGGAAGGCATCGTGCAAGGTGCAAAGCATTTGGTTAATCTCGATAGAACCTTAAATTTTCGGGGAAAAATAAACGCAGAAAATAATTCTGAAAACAATGTTGTTACCTTTGGTGGCAACAATGTTGCTGCGGTTGCAGCCTAGTTTCAACCTGTCTTAGGGACGACTCACGATAATTTCTAAGGCATCAAGCATCGTGAAACTTAAGTTGCGATGGTTTTAACGACTTAAGAAACTAAAAACCCGTCAATCAAGTTGTTTGTTTGTGGAAAAACTTTTGCGGCGTAAAACCCAAACACAAACTAAAAATGTAGAAAAGCCTTGACGACCTTTTTGGACGGGAGTTCGATTCTCCCCGTCTCCACCAGAAACGACAAGTTTGACTTGTCGTTTTTTTTACGTTTTTTCTTATCTTATCAATAAACACTTGAAAAAATAGAAAAAATAAGTTATAATTAATTCTATGAAAGATATTGCAGTAAACAAAAAAGCGTATTATAATTATTTTATATCAGACGAAATTGAAGCGGGAATTGTTTTGGAAGGAAGCGAAGTTAAATCCATCCGAAACGGACATATTTCCATAAACGAAAGTTTCGTTTTTGTTTCAAATAATGAAGTTTTTTTTGAAAAATTGTTACATTAAACAATATGACAAAGCAAGCGTTTTCATCCCCGACGAAAGGCGAACACGAAAACTCCTCTTAAACAAACACGAAATTGCAAAACTTGAAAAAAAACTTGCGGTTTCTGGAACCACAATAATCCCTCTAAAAATTTATTTCAAAAACAACCACGCAAAAGTTTTAATTGGAGTTGGAAGAGGTAAAAAACTCTACGACAAACGAGAAACCATAAAACAACGCACCATTGAAAGAAACCTAAGAAATAGCTATTAAAAATCCACTAAATACAAAAAAACAGCAACCCGAAAAATTGCTGCTTTATTGTTATTTGACGTGTTTTTTGTGGTTTTTATTATCTCTTTCTTTGAATCTTCTATTACCTTTTTTTCTATCAATTTTTTCTTTATCGAGTTTAGGACGTTTTGGTCGGTCCTTTTTTTCGTCCTTTGGAGTGTATTCCATACTCACTTCACAAAAATCCACTTGACGTTTTGCAAGGTTTACGCCCGCAACACGAATGGTTATGCTGTCGCCATAACTATATGAATGGTTTCGCCCTTTCAAGGTCATTGTGTTTTCAATATAGTCATATTCGTCAGTTGGCAGATTTTCAATATGAATAAGCCCCTCAACTGTGTTGTCAAGTTCAACAAACACCCCATAAGGCATTACACCATTAACAACGCCTTCATACACTTCGCCTATGTGTTTTTGCATATACTCGGCTTTCTTTAATGCCTCAACTTGACGTTCTGCGGTAACTGCACGTTGTTCTGTTTCGCTGGCTTGTTCAGACGCTTGTTGTACGAATAATTTTAGTTGTTTATCATCAGCGTTAACGTTTTTGTGTAAATAATCCTTAATTATTCTATGAATAGTCAAATCGCTGTAACGCCTAATTGGGGAAGTAAAGTGTGTATAATACGTGCTTGCAAGTCCGAAGTGCCCAAGGCATTTGTCGTGATACCTTGCTTTTTGAAGGCTCATCAAAAGAACCTTGTTGAGTGCTTGTTCATAAGGTTCGCCGTCAATCATTTTCAAGATTGTTTGATACTCCTTCGGCGAAACATTTTTTGAGAACACAACAGGATTTAGCCCAAGCCCTTCCATAAACGCCGAAAGCGACGCACTTTTTTCAGGAAGTGGAACTTCGTGCACACGATAAACAAACGGAATATTTCTTTCATAAAAATGCTGTGCGACAGTTTCGTTTGCAACAATCATAAAAGCTTCAATCATCTCGTGGGCTATATGTCTTTCAAGTTCGTAAACCTCCAAAAGTTCGCCTTTTTCGTTGAGTTTATAATAAGTCTCTGGCAAATCAAACTCAAGGTAACCCGCCTCATCCTTTTTGGCATTTAGGATGTTTGTAAGCTCTTCCATAAGTGCAAACTTGTCTTTAAGTTTTTGGTATTTTTCTGGGGTTTTCTCCCCTTTCATTGTTGCAAAAACAAGGTCATAAGTTAGCCTACCGCAAGTCTTGATTACACTTTCATAAATATTATGTGCAACAACATCACCTTTGTCATTAATCTCCATTTCACAAGTAAGTGTAAGCCTTTCTTCGCCTTCATTAAGCGAGCATATTCCATTTGACAAAGTGGTTGGAAGCATTGGTATAACATACCCCGGGAAATACACACTTGTTCCACGCTTGTAAGCCTCAATGTCTATTGCGTTGCCCTTCTTAACGTAATTCCCAACGTCAGCAATATGCACACCTAGTTTAAAGTTCCCGTTCTCAAGTTTTTCTATTGAAATTGCGTCGTCAAGGTCCTTGCTGTCGTCCCCGTCGATTGTGAAGGTTATTTCCTTCGTAAGGTCCCGCCGTCCAGCTTTGTCGATACTGCTTATCGTTTGCCCAAAACTTTCAGCAAGTTCTGTAACCTCCGCAGGAAACACGTCAGGAATGCGGTTTGCCCGAACGATAGCTTTTTCCATTACACTTCTTTCACTTGCCTTGCCTAAAACTTCGGTTATTTCTCCAAGTAGGTCATCATCTCCCGAAGGCTGTGCGGTTACCTTAACAACCACTTTATCCCCCACGTTGGCACCGTTTAGGTCAATAGGTTTAATTAATACAGTTTTGTGAATACGAGGATTGTCAGCGACAACATAATTCCCCATCATTCCATAAGCAAGTGTACCAATAATTTGTTGGTTTGCGTATTCTAGAATCTTCTTAACTTCGGCAAGATTGGGATTATTTTCGTCTGGGCAAGGTTCAATAACAACCTTATCTCCATCCAAGGCCCCAAAAGTTTTATTTGGAGGTATAAAAAAGTCTTCTTCAACACCCTCAACCTTGGCAAATCCAAACCCTCGGCCACTGCCTATAAATATTGTTTCATAATATTTTTCCATTGTTATATCTTTCCCTTCTTTTTTTATTAACCTTCGTGGCGGGCGTATATGCACGACACTTCGTGTCGGCAATATACACTCCGCCACCTCCTACAATTTTAACAAAAAAGAGAATTTGAAACAGCGTCAAATCCCCTTTTGTTTTAAATGTGTTTTCTTACAATGCAAGCCAGAAACCAGTGATGAAATAAAGCACAACGCAAATGCCAATAGTTGACGCCATAAAGATTGTAATACGTTTCAATTTTCCATCACGAGAATTGTCTTTGTTTTGTGAGAAATAACTGTCAGATGCACCACCTGAAATTGCAGACGAACCTGTTTGATTCGCACTTGATTGCAAAAGTGTTGTAACAATCATAATAAGGCAAGCAATCGTAACAATTCCAAGAAGCACCGCACGAATAATAGGGAATGCAGTTGAAACAAAATCACTTACGACAGCGTCTGCAAACATAAAATTAACAAATTCCATTTTCTCTCCTTTAAATAGATGCCACCCAAACGGCAAGGAAAATAAAGATTATGGTAAAAATAACAGGCAAGATTTTCAAGTTCGAATAAGATTTTGCATTGACATATGCCTTAATCACTTTCACGAAACACAAAATGCCAATAATAACAAGCAGTCCCGTAATCATAGCCCGAACAATAGGGTCAAGTGAAAGAATGAAATTCTCAATAGTATTTATCATAACTTTTCTTCCTTTATTAAAATACAAACCCTATTGTATCACAAAATTTCCAAAATGTAAAGTGTTTTATGTAAAAAAATTCTGCAAACTACAAGTTCACAGAATTTTGGAATAAGAAATTTAAAGATACCTGTTAAATAACATATCTCGTTCTCATATTTTTTTAGATTTATCCTAAGTTAAAGGTAAACGCAGGACGAACACCGCTCTTAGACTTACCACTTAAGTCAGTAATAGAAGTACCAGTAACATTACAAGCACCAGTTGAGAGACCATAATAACCAGATCTCAACCAGTAAAAAGCGGTATTATAGTTGATTGTATTTGTTGTTGGTGAACCACTAGCAGCTCCTCCGCAAGCATGTGCATAAGGAGCACAATAAGCCCTTATTCCGCTCACACTAGTTCCTGTGTAAATAGGAAAATAACTAGCGATATTATAACTATCAGTCTTATTGTAATAGTAAGTGCCATGTCCATCATTCATATAGTTGCTACCCAATAAAAACATATTATAGTACCCATTATCAGCCGCCTCTGATTTTTGGACATATGATGTTTTAGCAATTTTTGTTTGCTGAATATATTTGCCTGTTGCGTGAGTGCTACTTGTGTCGTAATAATCTACTAATCCGCTAATAGACGAAAATGATTTCATATCGGTAGTTCTATTATTTAAAAATAATCTTATATCGCAGTCCGAACTCGACCATTGATTTGTATAACTTGAATCTTGGTCAAAATATTCTCCATCTAAGCCATATTCACTTAGGAATA
>JAFYKO010000055.1 GCA_017537515.1 Clostridia bacterium
GATGACCTTCACGCATCCAACAATATTTATGGAATCACGGAAGGTTATTACAACGGAGTGGCTTTTACAAGTACAAAAACAGCCACAGATAATGAAACAATCAAGATTGTTGACAGCAATACAAACTTTTCTTCTTATACATTAAATTACAACACCAACAGCGACACACTTCAACAAAACATATTTTCATATGACGACTACGAAATTTTCAACGTAACATATGCTTTACCAAAAAGTTGGGATTTGAGTACGCTTGAACTTGAGTTTTTCAAATACAACGAGGAATGGTCAGATTATTTTGTGTGGTCTTTGGATGAAGAAAATTATACTTTAAATATAAGAAATTATGATTATCAAGGCACATTTGATATACTTATCCACGTCAAGAACAATGGAGCCGAGAAAACCTACATCAAACAAATGGTTATTTTCACTGGCGGGGAACTGGCGTATATTAATGTTTGGTATCCTCGAGCTGACGGTAGAATTGGTTTTAACAAAGCTATGTTCTTCAACACTTATACAGGCGGAACCGAGTATACTTTACTTGCCCAGTCAACTACGATTTACCTTGAATTTTTTGTAAACGACTTTTCAAGAATATGCGAAAAAATTGCCTACAAATCCATTGAAGGTGGAGATGCAACTTTATACAACACTTCTTTTGTTGGAGACCCTGCTTTCACAGTTGCGACAAACACAAGCCCTGCTCAATATGCACAACTTTATAAAGTTGTAGTAAACTCCGGAACACCAATTTTGACATTTGAAACAACCACTCTTGAAGGTGTTGAAACCGAGTATAAAATAACCATTATAACTCACATAGACACAACCGCAGAATTTATGGTTGCTGATTACGGCGATGTTGACGAGGCAAACAATACGATTTATTATGGTGTGGAAAGAGGGGATAAATATTATCTTCAAGACCCAGTTTTGGGCAATCAAACATTCCTTGGTTGGTATTTTGACGAAGACAGAACACTAGAGCTTTCAAAAGATATTGGGGGATATTATTTCACATATGCAGACTTAATGTCTCACAAGGCAAACAAGTTTGATTATCCTTATTTCCAACAACCTGATATTTACATTAAGTTTTATCCGCTTTTCTTAAGTTTTTCTATAACTTATGACCTAAACGGCGGGAGTGGGAATCTTCCAGTCCAAAACCTCTACAACACCGACGAAATATATGAGGCACCATCGGTGGAGGATGTGTCTAAGTTTGGATATACGCTGTATAAGTGGATTGCTGTGGGGCCTGGGTATACATTAGAACCAAGTGCTCAGTACTGGGTTTCAGATTTAAATGAGTATTTTGAGGATTATCGAGAACTCACACTCCAAGCAGTATGGGTTGAAAACGAATTTGAAGTTGCATTTGATTTGCAAGGTGGGTTTGGAGATATTTCGCCTTATCTTGAAACTTTGACTTACTCAACAACTGAATATTACACCATCCCGAGCCTTGGAGATAGTATATCTCTTGAAAATTACCAAATTGCAGGGGTAAAAATTGCGGGAACTAATATTATTTATGATATTGGAGAACAAGTGCTTATTTCTGAGCTGGCGGAACACTTAGGCGAAAATGGAAAAATCAATTTTGAAATTGTTTGGGTGGGCGTTGAGTATAATCTTACCTATTATGTGGACGGCGAACTTTTGCAAGGACAAACACCAAATACTCATACTTATGGAACAAATACAACCTTATCTAATGCACCAAGCCGAGTGGGATATGACTTCGATGGTTGGTATTTGTATCCAGACTTTAGGGGAGAGAAGTTGACTTCTATCTCAGGGGAACTTGTAACCTCAGATTCAAGTCTTTATGGACGATATATAATACAAAAGTATGATGTCAATTTTTATTGGTTTGATGACTCGGCAAATATTCAACAAACAATTCAGTTTGAGTATAATCAAACATTTGACATTTCAAGCCTTTATGAACTCCCAGTTCCTTCTGACGCATACAAAA
>JAFYKO010000056.1 GCA_017537515.1 Clostridia bacterium
CTACATCAACAAGATGGACAGAGACGCAGCGGACTTCTTTGCGTGCGTTGAAAGTATCGAAGCACGTCTTCGCACTAAAGCACTCCCTATTCAAATGCCAATCGGTGCATCTGAAACATTTAAGGGAATCATTGACCTTCTTACAATGAAGGCAGAAATTTACAAGGATGACCAAGGTAAGGAAATCGAAGAAATTGAAATTCCTGACGAATACAAAGTTCAAGCGGTTAAACTCAGAAATGATATGGTTGAAAAAATCGTTGAAACTGACGACGTACTTCTTGAAAAATACTTTGCAGGCGAAGAACTTTCAATTGAAGAACTTCAAAAAGCAATCAGAAAAGCAACTATCAAGAAAGAATTTACACCAGTGCTTTGCGGTTCATCTTACAAAAACAAAGGTGTGCAAATGCTTCTTGATGCAATGGTTGCTTACCTTCCTTCTCCACTTGACATCCCTGCAGTTAAGGGTATCAACCCAGACACTGACCAAGAAGAAGAAAGAATTGCGGACGAAAACGCACCATTCAGTGGCTTAGCGTTTAAGATTGCAACTGACCCATTTGTGGGCGGACTTACATTCTTCAGAGTGTACAGCGGTCTTTTGAAAGCAGGTTCATATGTTTACAACTCAATCACAGGAAAAACCGAAAGAGTTGGACGTCTTATCCGTATGCACGCAAACAACCGTCAAGAAATAACTGAAGTTGGTGCGGGCGACATCGCTGCAATTGTGGGGCTTAAAGACACAATCACTGGACACACACTTTGCGACGAAAAGAAACCAATCAAACTTGAAAGTATGGAATTCCCAGACCCAGTTATTCAACTTGCTATCGAACCTAAAACAAAAGATATGCAAGAAAAAATGGCTCTTGGTCTTGCAAAACTTATGCGTGAAGACCCATCATTCAGAGTTAGCACAGACTCAGAAACTGGACAAACAATTATCGCTGGTATGGGCGAACTTCACCTTGAAATTATTGTTGACCGCTTAAAACGTGAATTTAAAGTTGAAGCGAACGTTGGTGCACCTCAAGTTTCATACAAAGAAACAATCCGCACTGCTTGTAACGCTGAAGGTAAATTCATTCGTCAAAGTGGTGGTAAAGGTCAATACGGTCACTGTCTTATTAAGATGGAACCACTTGAACAAGGTGCAGGATATGAATTTATCGACAAAACCGTTGGTGGTTCAATTCCAAAAGAATTTATCCAACCTATTAACAATGGTATCCAAGAAGCCCGTATGAACGGTATTCTTGCAGGATACGAAACCGTTGACTTCAGAGTTACCGTTTATGACGGTTCATTCCACGATGTCGACTCTTCAGAAATGGCGTTTAAGATTGCCGGCTCTCTTGCATTTAAAGACGGTTGTGCAAAAGGTAACGCAGTACTTCTTGAACCTATTATGTCAGTTCAAGTTGAAGTTCCAGACGAATACCTAGGAACAGTAATGGGCAACCTTACCTCTCGTCGTGGTATTCTTCAAGGAAACGAAACAAAACCAGGCGTACAAGTTGTAAACGCAGAAGTGCCTCTTTCTGAAATGTTTGGTTATGCAACCGACCTTCGTTCTCAAACTCAAGGACGTGGCACATTCACAATGGAATTCTGCAAATACAGCGAAGTTCCAAGAAGCATCGCCGAAAAGATTATGGGCGACAGAGCAAAAGCTTAGCTTTCGCAATTAGCAATTAGTAATTAGAAATTAGCAATTAATGTTTTATTGAAAGAGAGTTTTTATGATAAATGAAAACAAGGTTAAAGATAAAAGTTATGGTTTTGCAATAAGAATAGTAAACCTATATAAATATTTGACCGAAACGAAAAAAGAGTATGTAATGTCCAAGCAACTTTTAAGGGCCGGGACTAGCATTGGTGCAAATATAGCGGAAAGCGAATTTGCCGCTAGTAGAAAAGATTTTTTAAACAAGTTGTACATTGCCTTAAAAGAAAGCAATGAAACCTTATACTGGCTTCATTTGCTTTTAGATACAAATTTTTTAGAAATAAAAGAGTATGAAAGTTTACAAAAAGATGCGAAAGAAATTACATTATTGTTAGTATCTATTACAAAAACATTAAAAAAAGATATTAGTTCTTATGAATAAAATTTAATTTTAATGGTTTTTTTGATTATTGAAGATAAAAAATATAACCTTAATTGCTAATTGCTAATTTCTAATTGCTAATTTTGTAAAATTTGCCTTTAGGAAAGCAAATTTTAAAAAAATTGCTTGACTTTAAAATTAGAGTGTTGTATAATAACAATCGTTAAAATATAACAAAAATTTAAAAAGGAGAATTAATTTTTATGGCAAAGGAAAAATTTGACCGTACCAAGGCTCACGTGAATATCGGTACTATCGGACACGTTGACCATGGTAAAACAACTCTTACTGCCGCTATCACTTTCCGTTTTGGTAAAGATAAACGTAAATATGATGAAATTGATAGCACACCAGAAGAAAGACAAAGAGGTATTACTATCAATACCGCTCACGTAGAGTACGAAACCGAAAATCGTCACTACGCTCACGTAGACTGCCCAGGACACGCGGACTATGTTAAAAACATGATTACAGGTGCTGCTCAAATGGACGGCGCTATCCTCGTAGTTTCTGCTGCAGACGGCCCAATGCCACAAACTCGTGAACACATCCTTCTTGCTCGTCAAGTAGGCGTTCCTTACATTGTGGTATTTATGAACAAGGTTGACCAAGTTGACGACTCAGAACTTCTCGAACTTGTTGAAATGGAAATTCGTGACCTTCTTAGCGAATACGGATTCCCAGGAGACACAACTCCAATCATCAAAGGTTCAGCACTCAATGCTCTTGAAAACCTTCAAGCAGGCAATATCGACGCTGACGCTATTAAACCTATCGAAGAACTTATGGCAGCTGTTGATGCTTACGTTCCAGAACCACAACGTGAAACTGACAAACCTTTCTTGATGCCAATTGAAGACGTGTTCACAATCACAGGACGTGGAACCGTTGCAACTGGTAAAATCGAAAGAGGTATCGTTAAAATCAACGAACCAGTTGAAATCATCGGTATGGGCAAAAACAAAACAACAGTTATCACTGGTGTTGAAATGTTCAGAAAACTTCTTGATGAAGGTAGAGCAGGCGACAACGTAGGTCTTCTTCTTCGTGGTATCCAAAGAACCGAAATCGAAAGAGGACAAGTTATCTGCAAACCTGGTTCAATCCAACCACACACTCACTTCGAAGCTGAAGTTTACGTTCTTACAAAAGAAGAAGGTGGACGTCATACTCCATTCTTTAATGGTTACAGACCTCAATTCTACTTCCGTACCACAGACGTAACAGGAACAATCGACCTTCCTGCAGGTGTTGAAATGGTTATGCCAGGCGACAACATCAAGATGACAATTAAGCTCATCACTCCAATCGCTATCGAACAAGGACTTCGTTTCGCTATCCGTGAAGGTGGCAGAACAGTAGGTTCAGGTGTCGTTTCAAAAATTATTGAATAATAATTCCAGCCTCTTGAATTTTAGTGCAAGTGGCAAAGAATAAACCTAAAGCAAAGGCAACAAATACTAGTCAAGTTGTTTATGCTGACAACAAAAAACCACTCAAAGAGGATTAACCCACCTCCGAGTGGTTTTTTTTGTATCCAAAAAAACAAAAAAAACAACCCACCAAAGGTTGTCTTAAAAATTATTGTTTTTTGTTTAAACGTTTTTGGAACTTGTCTACACGACCACTTGCATCCACAATTTTTTGTTTTCCAGTGAAGAATGGATGGCATTTGTTGCAAATATCAATCTTAATAACATCGCCACTAACACAAGAACCAGTTTTAAAAGTATTGCCACAAGCACATTGAACAGTAACTTCGTGGTATTCTGGGTGAATATTTTCTTTCATTGTCTTCTCCTTATAGATTTTTTTTAAAAAATAACTTTACTCCAAAAGTATAACATCCAAAAGGCAAATTGTCAATACTTTTTAGTCAAATTTCAAAAAAATTTAGTTGCTTTTGTATTGTGCTTCAGCCATTACACCAAAATCTTTTTATTCTCCAAACTCCCTTACGTTGTTTTCCACAATTTCATTTGTCTTTTTTATTTTTGAGGGAAGGGATTTTTTGTTTGCTATTTTCATAAACTTCCCATCTCGCATTACTATAAACTGCCCCGCTCGGTCAATATCCGAATAGCATTTTTTCTCGCCTACAATAATTGGGCAGTAAAGGAGTTTGCCTAAATCAAATTCAAGCTTAAAATATTTTTCAAGATAAGGAATATCCGTTGCGTGTGCTCCGATAATGATATTCTCAATCTTATTTCCATTTTCTTCCATTGAGTGTTTAAAATTCTTTGCAAGACGAAGTATGCAGTCAATTACAGCCCCTTCATTTTCCTTTATGACGTCCTTGCAAATTTCTGGAACTTCAATGTTATCAAGGGCTAGTGTATGAGTGCTAGGGTCAAACCAAACCCAAGATTGCCCAATTAATTCATTATTATTTTTAAAAGCCACAAAACCGCAACAAGGGTCTGTCGCACCCGCAGTCATACAATCTTGGCCAAACTCTCCAAACGCTTGACAACAATTAGTTTTATTGCCGAGTATTAGTCCTAGTGGATTGTCTTTTTCAATGTATTCATACGTTATTAAATTGCCTGGTTCGTCTTTGCAAACGGTTAAAATTTGATAGTCGTTTATCTCTTTGCCACGTTCAAACAACTCTTGCAAGAATTCAAATCCTTGGTTTGAAATATGCTCCTCACCACAGTATTGTGCAAGCAATTCGTTGCCCGCATAAACATTGTGATAAACATTTGAAAAACTGCAGTCTTTAAGCGTCAAGCGGTTCTTATCCGAGCGAGTTACCACCTTCTTGTGGCTGTTTTTAAGAATATCTGCAAAGTTGTTGCAAATGTCTGCGATGCCAATATTTTTGTCTTCATTATCTTCTTGGTAAAGCTCTGGAGTGTTTAAGATTTCATCAATATGCTGAACGAAAAACGCTGAAAAATACAAGTCCGTCGCTCTTCTTGGAGACGCCTCAGAAAATGCAAGCAACAAATCCCCACCATTTTTATGGGTTGCAATATTATTTAGCAAAAATTCCCCTACGAGCGTATTTATCGGCATATTTCTGGCAATTTTATTTATTGTTCGTTGGTAAGCAATATTGTATTTTTCGCCATCATTAATTTTTTCAAGAAGGGAATCTGGATGGAATTTCAAGTAATTTTTTGCAAGTAGGTTCCTATAAGAAATCTCAATACCTTTGTCGGGTTTTTCGCTCTTCGAATAATGCTCGTTTTTTATTCCTAAGCCACCCAATTTGTACATAGCATTAACTGTGAACACCTCGCAAATACTGTCTTCAATTTCTAGTTGTTTGTTGATTGCATCATAATATTTTTGACTGGTTGGGTGCATAAGGTTTTTATAGTCTTTTTTGTCAAATAAAAAATCTACAATGAATGGCAAAATTTCTGGATTGGCGTTTGGGTTAACATCTTTTGCAAACTTCCAAATTGCGGTTTTGGGTATTTCTAAATAGCCTAGATTGTCGTCTGTTGAAATAAATTCAGCCTCGACACCTTTTTTGCCCATCAACTGAATTTTAGTGTCAAATGGGAAAAAGTTAGAAAAATAAAGTTGATAACTAAAATCGTCATTTTCACTAAAATCGCCTAAAATATCAATGCTTAGTTTTGCAAGTTTTGTGTTGCATCTCGAATGTTCAATATGTTTTATCGAACTGCATCCCGAAAGGTCAAGGACATCTAAATCAACCTCGCTTAAAGCACCTTTTTTAAGCTGGGAAAGTTTTTTGCAGTCGTGAAGGTCCAAGGTCTTCAAATTCAAACATCTTGCGAAAGCGTGCGTGCAAATTGTTTTTAAATTCGTATTTGAAAAGCAAAGAGAACGGAGGCCGGTTTCGGCAAATGCAAACTCCCCAATTTTTTCAAGGGTGCAATTTTGGGGTAGGATAATTTCCCGCAAGTTTCTACATCTATAAAAAGCAAGGTTTTCGAAGCTAAAAAAAGAATTGCAGTTGGACAAGTCAAGCGTCTCAATTTTTTCATTTTCGCAACAGGCATAAGCACAAAACGAGAGGAAGTTGCTGTTTTCTTCAAACTTGATGTGTCGAATATCTGTGGTTTGTAATCTTGTTCCAAAATCTTTATACAAAACCTTAACTTCTTTTGGAATAATTAAGGTGTCGCCGACAATGTTTTTATTTGCAAAAATTTCATCCAAAGTTAATGTAACCACAGTGCCTCCATATTTTTTTAAATTATACAATAAATTAA
>JAFYKO010000057.1 GCA_017537515.1 Clostridia bacterium
CAACCGTAATTTTATGAGTGTGGACAGCCAGATTTTTAATAAGATTTTGGATGAGAGGCGACGCAAAAGGGTTATCCGTTGAGGTTTCTCACGGATGTTCCTTTTGCTAAGCATATCGCCAAAAGATATTAAAAAGATGGGAAACATTCCGCCGGTTCGGTAGAGAGGCGGAATAAATTACTCCTAACTCGCCGGCGGGCCATCCCGCCTGGGCTAAAAAGCCCGACCAACGCAATTCAACCGCCTACGCCCCCTCTTCCTTCGGTTTTGAAAAGGATGCAATAACAATTCCAGCTTGAATTGGTACGCCGACAAGGAAGATTAACCATAAATTGTAAGGCAATAGTTGTAGATATATGCTTGCCAAAAGCGACCACGTCAAAACCGAGCGTACTATCGCTTGGGTTAGTTTATTGCCCCATTTTTTAGCAAAGCTTAGACACAATATGCAAGTCAAAGGCACGCCCCAAACAAATGCTTGCCAAAAAGTGAAGTCGTAAATGATTCTCATATACACAAACAAAACAGTCATCACTATCCACACAACGCAAATTGTAAGAAGTTGGACCATTATTTCATTGTGTGGCGGAATCACTCTTTTCCTGCCCGCTATTTGACTATGTTCTTCCAATAAATATGTAAGAGGCACCCTATAAACCTTGCTTATCCTCTCCAGAGTCTCAACATCTGGCAAGACCTCGCCTTTTTCCCACCTGGATATCGCTTTATCTGAAAAGTTAATCATTTTCGCAAGCTCAAGTTGAGTTAATTTATTTTCTTTCCTTAATGCAATAAGGTTGCCCGCAACAATTTCTCTAATGTTTTTCATATTTTTATTATACTACAATTTTTTTTGTATGTAAACTAAATATTTCAAAAAACACTCTATAAAAATAAAATTTTTTACTCATTCCACAAAATTTATTTTTCCTACAAGAACTGCACCTGCTCTAAATCCCGCATTTTTAAAGGATTTTAAGCAAAATTCTCTCCCAGCGAGAAAAGATTCTTACCAACTCCCGCCCAGTGTTTTGTAATAGAGAATTATTTTTCGCAATTCTCTTGATATTTTGCAATACTTTTATTATATTCTAAGGTGCAATATCTTGGCGAAATATGTCGTTTTTATTTAGACTTTGCCATATTACAATTAAATAAAGGAGAATTATGAAAGAAATAAAATATTATGACCTAAACGGTTCACAAGATGTGGTTATGCTTCAATGCAAATACTCAATCTTCAAGAGGATTGTCAACATCCTTTCGTCTATGTCAACCAAAAAAGATATAGATTTCAATCTTATGAAAGATGCATTTAATATGATTATCGACCGAAATGATTCATTAAGAATTCGCTTTGCCAAAAAAGACAAAAAACTTGTTCAATATTTTATTGACGAATACACATTTGACGACATTCCAGTCTATGAATTTAAAACAGAAAGCGAACAAGTGGCGTTTATAAACAAACTAAAGAAAAAGCCTATTAAATATATGAAAGGGCAAGTCGTTGAACCATACTTTATTAAAACATTTGATGGCAAAAATATGGTTTTTCTTAAAGTTTGCCACCTTATTTTGGATATCTATGGTATAAACATCATCTTCAGAGATTTATTTGCTGTTTACGATGCTTTGGCTGAGGGGAAAGACCTTCCCGAACCACCTAATAGCTTCGAAGAGGTTTTGCAAAAGGATTTATCTAGAAAACACAATCAAGAACGTCTTGAAAAAAATACTGAATTCTTTAAGGAATATTTTGCCGGAACCGAAGAACCATATTATGCAGGAATACACGGGCCAGAGCAACAGCTTTGGAAAAAACAACTTGCAAAAGGCAAGCGTGCTATGAAAATGTTTTTTGTACATAACGACACCCACGGTTATGAGCATCATATCAGCAAGGAAACTATGGATAAGGTTGTAGAGGCTTGTAAAAAATTGGAGTGTTCTCCAGCCAACTTTATGCTTTATGCTTGCTGTTTAACTGCTTCACGCATAAACAATAATATTTCAAATATGTTACCTATGCTTCTCTACAACTGCAGAGGCTCGGCATTAGAAAAAAATTGTGCAGGAACAAAAGCACAAAGTATGTGTTCTTATACAAAAATAGATTATAATAAAACCTTTAACGAAAATCTTGCAGAGTTCTTGCCACAGCATACAAAACTTTACAGAAGAATTGGTTTTTCTGACCAACAAATGGTTTCAATCTTGCATAAAGCATATGGCGGTTCGTTTATGGAGACTTATTATTCAATCGCATTTTCATTTATCCCATACACAAAGCCAGAGGATTTGGAATTTGAGATGTACAGCAACGAAAAGTGTGCCCTACCTGCCTACCTAGCATTGTTCTATGACCTAAACAAAGGCGACATTTTAATGTATTATGATGTTCAAACCATTATCACAACTGGCCAAGATGTCGAAAAATTCCACCAAAACTTTGTTTCTGTTTTAAACCAAATAACTGACAACTTGGATATTCCAGTATCTGAAATAAAGGTTAATAACTAAAATAAAAAAATGCTCAAATATTCGTATTTGTGCATTTTTTGTTATTATAAATTCATTTCGTCTTCATTTCTTAATACAGATTGAAGCTTCGCAATTTGTCCCTTTACAAAAGATTTTTTTAAAGAATTAATTCTTTCCTCAGACTCTTTGGCGATATCTTTGTTGTGGAATAAATGGTCAGAAATTTGCCTAAAATCTGTTATTGCATAATCCGCTTGAGAAATGACTTTCAATTTTTTCCCAACTGCAAATGAATATCTTGCAGTGTTCAACATTTCTATGTCATTTTTCCCATCGCCAACATAAACCATTTTTTTCACAGTGTCGAGTCCAAAGCGTTTTGTGAGTGCATTTTTCTTCCCAAAGTTGCTTACATCAATCGCAGTGCCATCTGAAACAAAGATATCACTGATTCCAAAATGATTCTTCAAAGCATTGTAAATCTTCTTTTTATCATTTGGATTTAAACTCATAATTAAGATATTCATAACCTCATTGTTGCGAGCTATTTTTAAAATATCTTTTTCTAGTACTTCTTCTGGTTCTACACCAAACTTTGGGCCAAATTTTTGTATTGCACAATGCAAAGCTTTTTGTACGGAATTTTCCGCAAAGTCCATATAATCATAAAGCATTGTTCTATAAACCACAACTGCATTGGGGCTGATTGCTTTCACAATCTTGCAAATATCCATAAAATCACGACCACTAAGCGGATTGATTGAGGTTTTGCCACTGGTTGTGCGAATCAACGAGCCACTGTTTGCAACAACGTTGTATTTAATTTTTCCATTTTTAAGCCTTGAGTTGATCGTCCTCATAACATCATCAATCTGGTTGACTCTCGCACCTGATGCAATAGTAAATACAGGGGTCTTTACGTTTTTCAAAATTTCATCAAACATTTCAACAACGCCTTCTTTTATATTTGCCTTGTCGTCAACCAAAGTTCCATCCAAATCATAAGTATAGTGAGTTG
>JAFYKO010000058.1 GCA_017537515.1 Clostridia bacterium
AGCCCCCCCGGAAGGCGGTGGCAAGCTTTCAGCTTGCGGGTGTATTACACCTAATTGGCGACGCAAGTCACCCAATGACTGGCGGTTCTGACCGCCCGGTGATGCAACGAACGTTCGTTGCTCGCCCCGTAGGGCGAAATAATTAATACAATTAAAAAAAAAGAAGGAGAGAAAAATGAAATATAACAAAGATATGACACTTGGAGAGATAATCGCAAAGGACGAGGAGAACGCAATTATTCTCCTTGGCTTTGGGATGCATTGTTGCGGTTGTCCAATGGCCCAAATGGAGACCCTTGAGGAAGCCTGCCAAGCCCACGGCGTCGACCTAGACTTCGTGCTTGAAAGACTAAACGATTAATTCCGCTTTACGGCGACAGCCCCTCGGAAGGCAGTGGCAAGCTTTCAGCTTGCGGGTGAATTACACCTAAGTTGCCCAATGGCAGGCGGGCCATCCCGCATTATTTTCGAAGCTTGCAGGCCGAAGCGTCAAGCACCCCGCTTTCAAACGTAAACTTACACGCACGTTTTTGTACGTGTTTTTTTATACCAACCTCAATTAATTTGTCAATCAACTGCGAAAAACTTAAACCCGGAAATAAGTAGTTCGCCAAACTCCCAGGCACGTTGTTTATCTCGTTCAAAAACACCTCGCCAGTGTCAGCATTAACAAGAAAATCTATCCGCACAACGCCCGCACAGTCCAACCGCTCAAACGCCCGCTTCGAAATCTCCACAATCCGCCCCTGAATATCCTCGTCAACACCAATTTCCACCTCGTCAACAAACTTCGCCCCGCCAAACCGCAAATATTTGTCCTCAAAAGTCAAAATCTCCTCCCACGACTTCGGACTTTCCAGCTTGCCAACCTCAATTTCTTTGCCTAAACCAAGCACCGCACAGTTAACCTCCACCAAATGCGGAACAGCCTCCTCAACAATCGCCTTATCGTCATACGCAAACGCCACCTCAAGAGCCTCACGCAAGGCCCCAGCGTCCTTGCACCGCCGAATGCCAATAGAACTCCCAAGATTCGCAGGCTTCACAACAACAGGCAACTCCACAGAACCAAGACACTCGCCCAAAACCCGCTCCGCATCCGCCTCAAACTCCGCTTTCCTTAACCAAAAATACGGCGTAATAGGGAGGTTGTTTACCTCAAAAACTTGCTTCATAAACACCTTATCCATAGTTAACGCCGAGCCAACAACCCCGCTTGAAGTGTAGGGTATGTTTGAAAGTTCCAACACTCCCTGGAGCGTGCCATCCTCTCCGTTCATACCGTGACAGCAAATAATAGCACAGTCAAGTTGTGCGATTTTTTTGTACGGGAAACTTGACGCAAACAGCATTGGCTGTGCGGGCTTGACGTGAACGGCCCGACGGGGTTTGAAGTCCTTAAACTGGTCCGGAAGCGTTAAATTTTCGGCGAGGAACCACTCGCCGGTGCGGGTTATGTATATCGGATAAACCTTGTATTTTTCTCTGTCAATATGTGCAAGCGTCTGCATTGCGGTGATAATAGAAATGTCGTGTTCGCACGACCTACTGCCAAAAAATACCGCCAAATTCTTTCTCTTTTTCATAATACTGTATATATGCAATATTTGTATTTTTTGTTTTTTCTACAAACTCCAACCTCGGGGCGGGCAGTAAAGTGCGTTCGCACTTTACAATGCGTCCAAAGGACGCATTACACGAGGCGTTGCCTCGTGTTGCCCGCCCCCTTCTTTGCGAGTTGCCGATTATTGTAATAC
>JAFYKO010000059.1 GCA_017537515.1 Clostridia bacterium
ATAAATTAATTTTTTATTAAAAATAAATAAAAAATAATAATTAAATAAAAAATAAATAAAAAATATAAATATTAATTAAACTATTTAATATTTTTTATTTAAATTTTTTTGTTTTAATTTGTTGCAAGTTTTTTCATAAGTTCAACAAGTATGTGCTTGTCTTCTGTTGAAAGTTTAGAAAAGAGTTCAAAGAAACTCCTGTCATCTTCACTATACCCTTTGCCTAGATAAAAAAACTCTTGCGGGGTTATGCCGACAATCTCGCAATAATCGAGCCAATTTTCCAGTCTTAAAGGTAGTTTATTTGTCTCAACCCTTTTAATATATTGAGGGTTAAAACCCATCGCCGCACTAACCTTACTTCCAGACATATTCGCCCTATTACGAAAATATCTAATTCTATTCAAAATATCTTGATACGTTAAATTTTCCATATTATCCTTCTTTTCCAATATAAAATTCCATAATTTTTAAGACAACTTCTTTTTGCGAAGAGGTCAACAGCGTCCATTTTTCAATATGGACCTTCAAGTCGTCATTAACAGCAATAAGACTTGAGCTTCACCCACGGCCCATTTTAAGGTAAATTATTAAGATAGAAATATCCGCAGGGGAAACGCCCGAGATTCGAGACGCCTGAGCAATAGTCCGAGGTTGTACCTGTGCAAGTTTCTGCCTCGCTTCAAGCCTCAAACCTTTTAGATTCTCATAATCAATACCCTCAGGTATAAGTGCCTGCTCCTGTTTAAGCATCTTTGCAATATCCTCTTCTTGTTGCTTTAAATATCCTTCATACTTCACATTCGTGTTAACCGCCTCTAAAACATCAGCCGGCAATCCGTCAAAAAAGCCATACTCCGCATTAAGGTCAAAAATGTTAATATTGCTACGCTTCAACAACTCATAAACCTTCGGATTCTGCTTAGGCACGTTTTCGTTGTGTACCTTGAGAAAAGCCTCCAACTTGTCATCAATCTTAATTTTGGTCTTTAATAACTCATTAGCCTTTTCCAAATTCCGCCTTTTCTCTTCAAAAACTTGCCAACGCTCATCAGTTACAAGCCCAGCACTTCGCCCAATCTCAGTCAATCGCACATCCGCATTGTCTTGCCTAAGCCACAAACGATACTCCGCCCGAGACGTCATCATCCTATACGGCTCGTTCGTGCCCTTTGTAACAAGGTCATCAATCAACACCCCAATATACGACGTATTTCGGCCAAGTACTATTTGCTCCTTGCCCCGAAGATAAAGACTAGCATTCAAGCCCGCAATAAGCCCCTGAGCCGCCGCCTCTTCATAACCGCTTGTACCATTAATCTGCCCCGCAGTGAAAAGCCCCTCAACGTTTTTGTATTCCAGCGTAGGTTTAAGCTGTAAGCTGTCTATACAGTCATACTCAATCGCGTACGCATTTCGCATAATCTCAACGTTTTCAAGGCCCTCAATCGAATGATACATCGCCTCTTGCACGTCCACCGGCATTGAAGTCGAAACCCCTTGCACATAAACCTCGTCAGTTGTCAACGCCTCAGGTTCAAGAAAAACTTGGTGCGTGTCCTTGTGAGCAAAACGCATAATCTTGTCCTCAATCGACGGGCAATAACGTGGCCCCACACCCTTAATAAGTCCGCAATAAAGCGGTGCTTTGTCAATGTTGGCTTTTATTATCTCTTTGGTTTCAAGCGTCGTCGCTGTCAAATAGCAAACAGCTTTGTTTTTGGGCTTGTCTTTGGTCATAAAACTAAACGACTGAATATCCTCGTCGCCCGTCTGCACTTGGAGCTTGGAGTAGTCTATTGTCGAACCCTTAACACGTGCCGGGGTCCCGGTCTTAAAGCGGAAAATGTTAAACCCAAGCTTTTGAAGGCTTGCAGTAAGCTCCGTAGCGGGTGCAAAGCCATTTGGCCCGCTTTCACGAGTGTATTGGCCAATAATTATCCTACTTTTAAGATAAACACCCGTCGCAACCACAACCGCCTTCGCCTCGAACGTTTCGCCCTGTGCGGTTAAAACCCCAGCAACCTTTCCGTCTTCAACCAAAATCTCGCTGACTTCTGCTTGCTTAAGCCACAAATTCTCTTGACTTTCAAGCACGTGCTTCATACGAGTGTGGTATTGGATTTTGTCTGCTTGAGCCCGTAGGCTGTACACCGCCGGCCCCTTACTGCGATTGAGCATACGTATTTGTATGAGAGTGTTGTCAATGTTAACACCCATTTCGCCACCAAGTGCATCAATCTCACAAACAAGATGGCCTTTCGCCGTACCACCAATAGAAGGGTTGCACGCCAAAAAGCCTATCGAGTCGAGATTTAGTGTAAGAAGTAAAGTTTTTTGCCCTGTACGAGCAAGTGCAAGTGCAGACTCACAGCCCGCATGCCCCGCACCAATAACAATGGCATCAAATTGTCTTTTCATAATATTTTCCCTTGTTTTGTTTACGTTGTTTTTCCCAAAGAACAGACGCATCCGCATAAAGCCCCTTAAAACTCCTCAAAAACGGTCTCCAATCCCCGTATTTGGTGTCAATAATTACGTCTTTATCCATGTAGTATTTTGAATAATACTTACTTGCAACAACGATTTTGTTTGGAGTGTAGATAAGTGCGGTTTTGTTACTTTTGTCGATAACGGGTTCACTGCTTTTGAAAAACATACCGTTCCCAACAAAAAGTTTGCGACTGCGAACAAGCCCCAAGATTTTTGGGTCATTTGCAAGCTGTCGTTCGTATTTTTTGTACTTGAAAAAAGCCGAGGTATAGAACTCTTCCAGCATTTGGAAGATTTCAGAGTTTTCGTCTTTGACAAACTCGATTTTTTCAATGCAGTTCGTCCAGTCGGAGTTGTAGTTTCTGACACGGAAAGAAATATCGCCGTTGTCGTGCGTATAAAGCTCAAGTGCGGTGTTTGTGTCGGTTTCGTAAAACATCACCGCTGATTCAGTTCTTTGGATTGTTATCATAATACCCTAATTTTACACCCAAACCGCTCTTTTGTCAAGATTTCTTTTTTATTTTTTGTTTTTTTTATTTTGAAAAATAAACAAAAATTTTATGCTGTCGCATTTCAATTTTTGTGTGTTTGTTTCGCCCTGTTAGGGCGAGTCGCTGACGTCAGCGACGCCACCGGGTGCCTGAGGCACCTTGCATAGTACGGTCGTTAGGCTGTAGTTATTTTTAAACTGTAGTGCGTACGACTACAAGGCTACAAAATCAATTGCTTACGCATTCAACCGGGCTATTTAAAAATATCCTCAATTACTAATTGCTAATTTCTAATTGCTAATTAAAATCTCCGCCGGTCCGGTAGGGAGGCGGAATTAAATAATTGAAAAAGTGGGTATTGACAAAATAGAGGTTTTATATTAAAATTAAAAAAAAAATACAAGAGAGGGTGAAAAAATGACAAAACTATATTCGCAAAAACTTATTTTGCAAAGTGCCTTAAAGGCAAAAGAAAAGGAGAGGTTTGAACTTGTTGAAAACCTTGTTCAACTTACTCAAAATTTCAACAAAACTCAAATGGATGAGGAAATCACCTTGGCAATCCAAAAACTACACCTCGCCTTTGGGAAAATATACGCAGGCTTGTTTGGTGGTATGTTTGCAGTAGGTATGGGCCTTGACAAACTCTTTGAAACAATCGACGAAAACGCAAGTGCAATCGCAAAAGAGCAAACCGCATACCTAACCGAGGTTTCAAACGATTTGAAGGCAAACTACGGCATCGAAATCGCACCAAACCCAGAAACCTTTATGACAAACCTAGAAATAGCAACAAGCACAAACCCACAACTACTAGAAGCCTACCAACAAAGTTTACACACCATACCCACCGCACTTGGTAACATCACAATTGGATATTTGACGCCTGAATTCTTGTTTGTCGGTGCAGGGTTTGGACTAGTGGCAGGACTTGGATATTACTTCTTTAAGTCGAGAAAAATCAAAGCCGAAGCAAAATATGTTTTGAACCAAATTGAAGAAGAACAGCAAATCGCCCTCGACTCATTTGATGCAGAAAAAAGAAAAGTGAGCGACGTGCAAAAACAAATAAATAAAATCACCAGCGAAATCACACAAATAGAAAAGCAACTCAAAACCGAAACTCAAAAAGAACAACAAGAAATGGGGATGTAAAAAATACAAAAGAAAAGAAAAAAAAGAGGTAGAAAAATGGAAAAATTGGAAAGATTATATGAAGAAAGAGATTTGTGTCTTGCAAATATTTACGCCTATAAGCAAGATATAAAACGCTTCACAGGATATTATGAAGACTATAATAACAATAAATGGGCAATAAAAGGCCTTCCTATTAGCGTTGGGATAGGAGGAGGGCTTGGCATTGCGGGGTTTGGCATAACATACCTTGTGCAAAATATTGTCCTTAACTCAACTTTTAATGAAGCGATTTATGAGTTCATAAGCACAAACAGTAGTGCTGTCGCTTTGTCGGTTGCAGTTCTTGTTTCTGCAGTGTCTTCAACCATCATTGCAAAAGGTTTTAAGAAACACAACCAAAAAGAAAAGAATTATTGGCAAGAAGAACTCAAAAAGTGCGAAGAAAAAATGGCAAATTCACAAAACAACTGGAATGCAATCACCAAGCAAATCAAAACCCTGCAAGGTGGCAACTCAGCAAAGGCTATTCCGCCTAGGGCCAAACAAAGAACACATGATAGAATTAGTGGACAGTTATACGAAACCAATGTAGAGATAAGAAAACTAAGCAAAAAAAAGGCGAATAAAGAGTCGGCATTAAGAGAGCTTGAGGAAATGTCAATTTTTAAAAGTGCACTAGATTTATTCCCAATCGCCCTTTTCCCATTTATGGGCGTGCCTATCGGCACAACCAGTTTAACAGCAATCTGGACTGACGTAATACACCGCTCAAAGCTAAGTGAAATAACCACAGCAACTCAAGAATACGCAAATCAAGTTGTCGAGACAACTCAATCTAAGTTTGGAATAACCCTAACACCTGAAACAAGCGGACCAAACAGCATTATTCATCAAATGAATGAGATTAAGGCATCTTTGTCCGGCGCGGACCTAACCTCTTGGGGCGTCTACACAAACCAAGTAAGTGCAAAACTTTCAAGCATACCAACTGAAATCTTAGGTTTTGACCAAGTGGGCCTAGTGTGTGGCGTGCTTGCTGGGTCAATGCTTGTTGTTACTGCGGGAATTGGCGGAGTGGCCCTAATAAACCGAAAGAAAAAGATTGAAAACGCAATCAAAAAATGCGAATCGTACCAAAACAAATTAGACAACCTTTATATGCAAAAACAAATCCTTGAAAACGACTATGATGCAATCAAAAACGGTGGCGAACTTTTGAATGATTATTAAGGAGCAAAAAATTGAAAACGACCTTAACTGACGAGGAAAAAGAGAAATTACTTCACTGGAAAAAACTTCAGTATGCGATGTGCGATTCTGCAATAGCACATTACACCAACAGAATACAAGAATTGGAGGAAAATCGACCTAACCTGATTTCTTATGTTTGCAATGTGGCTTGTTGCACAGGCACAGCCTTAAAGGCAAGCATAGTTACAGCAATTGGCGGAGGGTTTGTGACTCTAATAACTGACTTCACAATATGCTTTATAAATCGAGACGAAATTCTTCAAGCAAAACAAGAATATGTCAATGAATTTACAAACGGAATTTATGAACAATACGGCGTTACATTAACACCCGACGTAAACACAATCACTCAGCAACTTATGGATTATTCTGTAACCCTTTCGCCCGCAGATATGGTTTTTTGGCAAGATATGGCAAATACACTTCAAATAAAAATCAGCAGTATTGCATTAGATTACGGTGCAGTGTCTGTAACCGACTCACTTGGCTTTATGCTTGTAGGAGCCATTATCCCACACGTTGTCAACATTGGTGTAAACGCTCTCGCCCATATGAGCTATAAAGAAACACGAAAAACTGAAATTCCTAACTTGCGAAGGAAAATTGCTCACGAGGAAAACCAATTAATGATAATCAAACAAGATATCGAGGCCCTTGAAAAAGGCGAAACACCCCTCAATATCAAAAAGCCCCCAACTTTTTAAAAACACAAATCAATTATTTGTGTTTTTTTGTTTTTTATTGCTAATTGGCCTAGATTTTGGTATAATATAATCATTATGAGCAGAACTATAGCGTGTATTTCAACCCCACTCGGGACTGGGGCAATAAGTATTATCCGTGTAAGCGGAGAAAAATGTCTCGAAATCGCAAAAAAAGTGTTCTTTTGCAAAAACAAGGACAACATCCAGCCACGTGTCCTAAACCTTGGCGACTTTGTCTATAAGGGCATAACCGACAAATGCCTAATGGCATATTTCAAAAGCCCACTTTCCTACACCGGCGAAGATATGGTTGAATTCCAATGCCACGGCGGTGAGTTTTTGGCTGAAAATATTTTGAAAAGCCTTCTCGAAAACGGTGCAGTCTTGGCTGAAAATGGCGAGTTTTCAAAGCGGGCTTTCCTTAATGGCAAACTCTCGCTCGACAAGGCGGAAGGTATTATTGACGTAATCAACGCAACCAGCGAAGCGGAACTTCGTGCGGGCTATAAACTTCTCAAAGGCGAACTCAAAAACCAAGTTATTGAGCTTCAAAACCGACTTACAACAGCACTTGCTGAAATTGAAGTAACACTCGACTATCCCGAATACGACGACGAAGAGGAAGCAAAAGTTGAGGTAAAAGGCGTGCTGAAAGAAACGCTTACAACCGTCCAAAAGCTTTTATCCACAGCAAAAACGGGAAAGATTGTCAAAAACGGAATTAATATCGCCATTGTTGGAAAACCTAATGTTGGAAAGTCAAGTTTGCTTAATGCCCTACTTGGCGAAAATAGGGCGATAGTCACCAACATTGCCGGCACAACAAGGGATACAATTACGGAAACCATCAACTTTGCGGGTATGAAGTTCAACTTCATCGACACTGCCGGAATTCGTGAAAGCGACGACGTTGTTGAAAAGATTGGTATCGAACGCAGTCGAGATGCCATAAACGAAGCGGATGTTGTCTTGGTTGTTCTCGACAATTCAACAAAACTTGACGAAGAGGACAAAAAACTAATAGCCCTCACCGAAAACCGAAACCGTATCTTTGTTTTAAACAAAACCGACCTTGGAAATACCCTTAAATTTGAGAATGAAGACGTTGTTGAGATTAGTGCATTAAGACACGAAAATATTGAGGCAATCAAGCAAAAGATTTTTGACAAAGTTATCGACAAAAAAATGGATATGTCCGGCCTTGTGCTTACAAACCTAAGGCAAATTGACAATTTGAAACTTTCAGAAACCGCACTCAAAGACGCAATCTCTAAGTGCGATACAGAAAGTGCAGACATCGTCGCCTTTCTTGTGCGTAACGTCTGGAACGAACTCGGAAAAATCACTGGCGAAACCGAAACAGAAGCCGTAGTGGATGAAATTTTCTCAAAATTTTGCTTAGGAAAGTAATTCGCTTTGAGAATTGCCTTCCGGTTAGGAGCGAAGAGTTAATTTGAGTTAGCAATTAGCAGTTAAGGTTGGATTAAAATAACTCTTTTAAACAACCTCCACTTCAAGGCGGTGAGAACCACCCTCATTGGGCAACTTACGTTGCCTTATGGTGTACTACACCCGCAACCACTTGTGGTTGCCAATGGCAAGGCGGGGTGGTAAGAACCACTCTCATTGGGGCAACTAATGTTGCCCGGTTAGGAGTATTACACCCGCAGACGAAGTCTGCCAATGCCACCCGGGGGGGGCGGTTAGAACCGCCAGTCATTGGGCGACTTGCATCGCCTTATTGTGTACTACACC
>JAFYKO010000060.1 GCA_017537515.1 Clostridia bacterium
CTCAAAGTTTTTTAAGTTTTTGACAAACGCACTTGCAATACGTTTAATGTTTATGCCATTATGTTCATAAAATTTTTTATCCTCAATCGAAATAAAGGCGTCTTTTGTATAATCACTCAGCAATTCAATCTTGATTTTTTCCGTATTAAAGCAGTTGTTTTCTTTAAGTTCCAGCCCCTGAGAGTTGTAAACCTCGATATTCAAGGTGGAATCGTGGATTTTTGCGGTTTGCAGAGGGACACTCTTTATTGCGAGGGAGTAAATAGCAACACTGAATAGCATTACGAATGCAAGAACTATTAAAATGCAGGTTATTTGGAAAAAAACAAAAAAAACTTTTCTCATATCTGAATTATTATGGTATAAATATAATAAATTTATGCTTTTTGACTAGATTTTTTTAAAATTTTGTTGTATAATACGAGTTATGGAAAAATTATATCACATTACAACATACGGTTGCCAGTTGAATGTCCACGAAAGCGAAAAACTTGCGGGCGTGCTGGAGGACCTTGGTTACAGAGAAACAAAAAACCAAAAAGATGCAGATGTTATTATTTTCAACACCTGTGCAATTCGTGAGGGTGCAGAAAATAGGGCGTTCGGCAATATAGGTGCAATAAAGCGTCTAAAAGCAAAAAACCCAAACAAAATCGTTGCGGTTTGCGGTTGTATGAGTCAGCAAAAGGAAAATGCTGATTATATCTACAAAACTTTTCCTTATGTGGATATTATCTTTGGAACAAACAACCTTCACAAATTCAAAGACTTTTTATTGAATCGCCTAAGAGAAGGCAAAAGGGATTTACAGCACAGCGAGGAATTTGGGCTTGAAGGCGAAAACGTGCCTATGTTTAGAACAAGCGGAGAGAACGCTTGGGTCAATATTATGCAAGGTTGCAACAATTTTTGCTCTTATTGCATAGTGCCTTATGTCAGAGGGCGTGAGAGAAGTCGGCCACTGCAAGATATTTTAAAAGAAGTGGAAGAAATCGCCCACAATCCTACTTACAAAACCATAACGCTTTTGGGTCAAAATGTAAACAGTTATGGGAAAGAGTTAGGCAGCAATTTTGTTACACTTTTGCAAAAAGTGTGTGAAGTGGAGGGCGATTTTAAGGTTACATTTATGACCTCGCACCCAAAAGACTTGTCAAGTGAAGTGATTGACTTCATCGCAAAATCTGACAAGATGTTAAAACAAATCCACTTGCCTGTTCAAAGTGGAAGCAATAAAATATTAAAATTAATGAACAGAAATTATACTGTAGAAAAATATCTAAGTATAATAAACGAAATCAAGGAGAAAATTCCAAATTGTTTCCTTTCGACCGACATTATTGTTGGATTCCCACAGGAAACACAAGAGGATTTTGATGCTACTTGTGAATTGTTAAAAAATGTTAAATACGGCAAAGTCTTTGCGTTTATGTATTCAAAACGTAGAGGAACGCCAGCTTCATTGATGGACGGACATGAATTGCCCCCACGGAAGCACTTCTTGACTATTGTATCGAGGTTGCAAACGGAAAGCAGGCAAAAAACGAAATCAACAAATGTGAAGAAATC
>JAFYKO010000061.1 GCA_017537515.1 Clostridia bacterium
ACAACCATACCAAGTGCAGATTTAAGATACTACTCAAATGATTATTTAGGAAATACTGGCATAGCCCCAGAAAACAAAGAATTAACTGAGGATACCACTCTTCACGCTCGCTGGTTGCCGTTTACAGTAGGTTCTTATGTAGATGCAACTAACGGAACGCTTGGAAATTTGGTTGAGGGAACAACAAACGTGCATTACCCAGCATTTGCAGGGTATAAATATATACAATTTAAAGATGCTGCAGCATATAATGGTTATCCACTTCGTTGGATGATAATTGGAGCAGGTGAAAACAAGAACTCAGCATTGGCTGGAGCGGATATAAGCCAAATAACTTCATACGCATTTGATGGTAATGTAAATGGTAAAGAAGGCAACAATAAAGAACTAGGTGCCGGCCAAGTTCTTGTATTAAGTGAACAAGTATTAAGACAAAATTCTTTTCATTCATCTTCAGGTGTATGGGAAGTTAGTATTGTACGCGATGTACTAAATGGAGATTTTATAACAGATACTAATAGCAATTTAAATGATTATATAGGAACATATATAGTCCAACCAAACAAAAAATTAAATACGGCATACACTAGTGGTTCAGCAGTAGTAAATTCTATAGATACAACCGCAACCAATGGCGGGAGTTCATATATATTTCTTTTGGGAAGTAGATTTGGGGGTCTTGTAGGCGATGGAAACACAGCAAGCATAAACGCAGAGATAGGTAAAGAGTCATCAGTGGCGGCAGCCACTAAAGAAATGTATTATGTACAAAATTTTGTAGTGGAAGATTATTTAGGAACGCAGGATGTAGCTGCAGAAAATGTAACAGAAGTTACAAAGACAATAGACGGGGTAGAATACATATACTCAGGAGGCGGAGATTATATTCGAGGCACAGGCACAGCTCCAAAGCTGGCATCGTTTACAGGAGTAATCCCATCTTATTGGTGGCTCCGCTCCGGGTATTGTTATGACCGCGAGGGTGAGTACGTTGTCAACCACGGTGGCTTCGTCGAATACAAATATGCGGACAAAATCCTCGGCGTCCGTCCGAGTTTTGTGTTGAATTTAGCATAGGCCGACATTGTGAGAATAAAAAAATTTGTTTAACTAGCACCAACCACCCCCGCATTTTGCGGGAGTGGTTTTATAAGTGGCGGAGTGGGTGATGCGGGCCGGAGGCCCTGCACATCCGCCCGCCACTGGCTAGGGCTTGCATTCAGCAATTAAGAAGCGTCAGCTCACTGGAATGGTGGCACTGCCAACCGTCAGCTCACTGGAATGTGACACTGCCACCTTCAGACACCCTATTGACAAATTTTTTAGATGTGGTATAATACGCTTATGGAAACAAAAAAGAAGTTTTCTTGCAAGAAGAAAATAAACGAGACTCAAAAATATGATTATGAAGCGTTTTTGAAACACCTCAACCGAGTTACTTTGGACAAGGTTGTTAAGTCATATATTATATTTTATTACGAAAGTCTTGCGGAGCAGGATATTGTCCTCAAAAGGTCTGATTTTGATTCTATCACTTTAAAAGAAGAAGGCAAGACCGACCAAAAAATTGAACAAGAAGCTGTACAGGTCTTATTCAAGGATAAAGACGAGATAAGGGCAGAAGAGGCGTTTGCGTATAACTTTATACATCATCTTAAAAAGATAAAGAAGTTTGCATTCAAAAATATTGTGGATGTTGTTGATTGTGTGGAACAACTAAAAGACGACATATTAAACAACGAAAGGTTTGATGGTACGTTTGTTGAAAAGCTTCGCAGAGATTATGAAAAAGATAGTTTGACAGACAAGTTTTGTATATTCTTGGAAAAATATTTGCCTAGGCTTTTGCCACAACAAAACTTGTGGACTGCGTGGTATGACCCTTTGGATAAAAGGATATCTATTCCGTCAAATTTAAGGGTGAAATATATTGAAAATGGAAGGTATTTTCAAGATTATCTCTCAATGCTGGATATTACACTCCTACACGAAATAGCACACGTGCATGCGTTAAAAAGTTTTCCAAAATTGTTTAATCTTATTGGAGTTGTAGTGTCTCCATATTATAGATATGACGGGAAAGACCAAGATTACGTAACCAATCTGCTTGACGACAATTCTATTGAGGCTTCTCAAAAAAGAAGTTTTGTGGAAAGTTCGGTATTGGTGGATATTGATGAAGGCTCACTAGCGTTGGACGAGACATTAAACGAGGTTTATTGTGGATTGGTGCGTAGAAACTGTTACTTTATTAAAAATGAGCAAATTTTTAGTGAAAAGTATTATATGAAAAACCTTTGTGTCAATGTTTATGAGACGAAAGAACGTCAGTTTTCTGCGGTAAGTCCGTATTATCTTCATTCCGACATTCCGGCAATGCTTCACACTGTTTTTCCAGATATTTCAGTGCTTGATATGAGGAATAAAACTCTTAAACTTAAAAAAGCACTTAATAGCCTCAATCTCTCCTCAAATATTCGTGAAGGGCTTGAAGGGATTTTGAGAGAACAAGGCTGTGAAACAAGAGGTGTGGATGCTTCAAATGTAAGAATTTATACAACCTTTCAAGGCGAGCGTGATACCCTAACCGCAGAAGAACTTGAAGAACTTAAAAGACGAGGCATTGACGAGAATTTCAAACTTTCAAACGCAGAACTTTTCTATCTTGCGATAGGTGTTAGCGACAGTTATTTCCAACAAGATTTGGAAGAACCAGACAACAATGATACTTTTGAAATAAAGGCTTCATTGCAAGCTTGTTTAATCAACGGACACAAAAACAACCTATTAAAACAGATGTCGCAAAAGAGTTTTTATTCTAAGAAAAATCTCGAAGAGGTTTATAAAAATCTATTAATGATGGACCTTTGCACTATTAAATCTAAAAGCGATATGAAGACTGTATCAGAACTTGAATTTGAAAACCTCTTACAAGAAACGGGGTTAAAAAAGCATTATAGTAAATATTGTTTCAACCTAAAACACGACCTCACGCATCGACCTTTGGAGTTGTAACAAAACTTAAAAAAGCAAAAAGGCAATTTTGATTGCTTTTTTTCTTTCGATGGGTTATAATAGAAGTATGATTTATCAAGCATTATATAGAAAATATAGGCCAAGAACATTTGAGGGCATTATAGGGCAAGACCACATTACCCAAACTCTTGCAAACCAAGTCAAGGCTGGAAAGTTTGTACACGCTTATTTGTTTTGTGGCAGTCGAGGTACAGGAAAAACCTCAACAGCAAAAATTTTTGCTCACGCCATAAACTGTACAAACAACCAAAATGGTTCCCCTTGTGGCAAATGTGAACTTTGCAGTAATGATACCGGGGATATGGATATTGTGGAAATCGACGCTGCTTCAAACAACAGGGTTGACGAAATTCGAGACCTTAAAGAAAGTGTTAAGTTCGCACCGCTTTATGGGAAATACAAGATTTACATTATTGATGAAGTGCATATGCTTACGGACAGTGCCTACAATGCACTTTTGAAAACTTTGGAGGAGCCACCAGCACACGTTGTATTTATTCTCGCTACAACCGAGCCACACAAACTTCCAGCAACCATTCTTTCTCGTTGTGTTAGATTTGACTTCAACCTTGTTTCAGTTGAAAAACTCACAAAACATCTTGAAGAAATTTTTAAAAAAGAGGGCATAAAGTCAGAGCCTGAGGCAACGAAAGTTATTGCAGGGGCGGGAGAAGGTAGTGTGAGGGATACATTGTCTATCGCAGACAGCGTGAGTGCTTATTGTGGAAATAACATTACTCTTGAAAAAGTCCTTGAGATTTTAAGTTTAAACGATTCTCAAACTTATATCGACATCACAAACGCTTTGTTTGCGAAGGACCTCGGTGCGTGTCTTGAAATTATTGAAAAATCATATCTTGCAGGCAAAAATATGAGCGTATTCACAAAAGATTTGTCTGTGCATTTTAGGGATTTGCTGGTTATTAAGACCTGCTCAGAGCCAAACAAAATATTAAATCTTCCAAAAGAGATTTTCGAAAAATATGAGGCCCAGGCAAAAGAACTAGAAGCAAAAGACTTGATGACCGCAATGAAGGTTTTTGGAGGTATTGAATCAGAACTTAAATACGCCCTTTCTCCAAAAATCCTTGTTGAAACAGCTATCGTCAGCATTATCGCTGGTGAAGACTTAAAAAAAAACTGAAGATAACAAAACCAACCTCTAGCGAAGGCCAGAATGTACGCTCCATTTGGGGTAAGGTTATCTTATACTTAAAGACAAAAAAATATATAACTCTTCAAATTGCTTGTGGCGATATTTTAAATGTAGAAATTGTTGGAAAACATTTTGTTATTAACACAGAAGACCAAATGGTTTATAGCACTATTACTTCGCCCAACAACTTAGAGGCTCTGAAAGATGCTTTTAAGTGGCAGGGGCTTGAGTTTGAAATAATCGTCAATAGACTGCTAAGAAAAAACGAACAGCAAGCAAAAGATTTTGAAAAATTAAAAATATTAGGAATTGAATTTAAAAAGGAAGGTGAATTATGAACAATTTTAGAGGCGGATTTGGAGGATTTGGCGGTGCCAATCTTGGACAATTAATGAAACAAGCACAAAAAATACAGGCAGATATGGAGGCAAAAAAACAAGAACTTTTTGCAACAGAATTTAAGGCTACTGCTGGTGGCGGAATGGTTGAGGTTTTAATGATGGGCAATAGGACCCTTAAAAGCATTAAATTTAAACCAGAGATTATTGACCCAGACGATGCTGAAATGCTTGAAGATTTGGTTGTTGCGGCAATCAACGACGCACTTTCTCAAATTGCAAAAAAAGAGGCTGAGGGGATGCCTTCAATGCCAGGTATGGGGCTATGAACCAACCTCTTGAAAACCTCGTAAACAAATTTAGAAGTCTCCCAGGCGTAGGGCTTAAAACAGCCCAAAGGTACGCCTATTTTGTCATTAACGGAACAACAGAGGGGGCAAAAGACTTTGCAAATGCAATTCTTGACGCAAAAGAAAAAATACACTTCTGCCAAGAATGCGGAAACTATACAGACAAAGAACTTTGTGAAATTTGTGATAAAAGAAAGGCGGATATTATCTGCGTTGTTGCGGAGGCAAAAGACATCCCCGTTCTTGAAAAAGTGAAGAATTTCAGCGGGGTTTATCATGTTTTGGGTGGAACAATAAGCCCACTCGATGGACGTGGACCAAATGATTTAAAAATAAAAGAACTTCTTGCAAGAATTGAAAAGCACAATACTCAGGAAGTTATTATGGCAACAAACCCCGATGTCGAAGGCGATGCAACAGCGATGTATATTGCAAGACTTCTTCGACCTCTTGGTGTTAAGATAACTCGCATAGCACAAGGGATTTCTATGGGTAGTGATATTGAATACGCTGACGAAATGACCCTCACACGAGCTCTTGAAAGCAGAAGGGAGATTTAAGATTTTTAAGTATATTAAAGCAAGGATTGGCCCTTGTTTTTTGTTTTAAGCCCCTCAAGCTTGTGCTTGCGTATTGAACCAGCAAGGTTGGTTTTAATTTTTTTGAAAAAACCTTGATTTTTATTTTATGTTGTGGTATAATACTTAAGTCGTACTAGGTGGGGAGCTAGCGGTGCCCTGTATCTGCAATCCGCTACAGC
>JAFYKO010000062.1 GCA_017537515.1 Clostridia bacterium
AAGCAGGTTGATTGCATTAAAAACGCGGGCGAAAGCCCGCTCACTGCAAGGTGCCTCAGGCACCCGGTTCTAACCGCCTTTGAGTAAAACGATTAGTTTCTTTCTAATCTCATTTGCAAAAACGTTTGCGGTTACCCAATCTGTACATTCGACCATTATTCTAATCTTGGGTTCAGTTCCGCTTGGTCTTATCAAGATTCTGCCCGTTTTGAGTTTTGCTTGAAAAAAGTTCAGCAACGTTTTGAATTCACTGCTTTCAAAAAATGTTGTTGGCAATTCCTCGACAAGTTTAATGGTTTTGTGTGCTTGCATATAGTTATTATCCTTAACTGCAAAAAATATATGCTTATTTTCCAGATAAATCGAGGTCAATATTCTTGCTATAAGTAACCCATCAGCACTCTTGCCATAATCACTAAGCATTAAATGGCCCGACTGCTCGCCACCTATTTCAATTCCTTCATCCGCCATTTTTTCCTTAACATACTTATCCCCAACATCGACTCGAAGCAGTTCTAGGCCTAAACCCAGAAGTTTGTTTTCTATTCCAAGATTTGTAAGTTTGGTTCCTACCACTTTTTTTGAAGGTATCTTGTTTAATGTATTGTAATACCAAGCAAGTATATACAAAATCTCGTCGCCGTCCAATATCTGGCCTTTTGAATTTACTGCAACTATTCTATCCCCGTCTCCATCAAACGCAAACCCTATATCCGCCTTATTTTGAACAACAAGCCTTGCAAGGGCGTCGGGGTAGACCGCACCGCATTTGTAGTTTATCATCCCATTTGAAAAGGTTGTTATCACTTCGGCGTGCAAGTCTTCAAAAAGTTTTGGAGCAACTGTTGATGTCGCACCATTTGCACAATCCAATACAATTTTAAGTCCGTCAAACTTGTTCTCATCAACGCCGAGAATAAAATCTGCATAAGGTTGAAGATTTATCTTTCTTATTCTCCCTTGCGTTTCAACCTCGGGCATAGGAGAATCAAACATATCTTCAATTTTCTTTTCTTGCTCGACGCTTATCTTCTCACCGTCGGGCCCTAGAACCTTAAAACCATTAAACTCGACAGGATTATGCGAAGCGGTTATTACAACACCAAAATCCGCCTTGTGGTGTCTTGTCATAAATGATACCGCCGGAGTGGTTGTTATTCCCAAATCCAAAATTTGCCCGCCAAGTTTTTTGACAGTTTCGGAAAAAGCGTCAAACAAAATTTTTCCGCTTTCCCTAGTATCTCGCCCAACAACAATTTTAGCTTTCTTGTCATAACACAACGCTTTTGCAAGGTTTTCTGCGGTTGTTTCCGTAAAATCCTGACCATACACCCCACGAATACCGTCTGTACCAAACAATCTCTTTTCTTTGTTTTTTTCTATTTTAAAGGTACCAATCTTGGACCCAGCAGAAATGTAGCAATTTTTTAAACAAGAATTTGATATTTCCACATTCTCGCCAACTTCGCAGTTTTCAAGGGTTGTATCCACAAGGCTGGCTGATTCTGCAACAATATTTTCACCCCTAAACTCAGAGGAATTGTATTTGTTTTTTAGAATATCGTTATTAGATATGCATTTTTTGTTTTCCATATGAGTATATTATTCACAAGCAAAAAACAAAGTGCATAAGTTTTTTTCTTCCAAAAATTGACATTTTTTGCTTTTGGGGTTTACATCCACAAAAAAATGTGTTATAATACTTCTAAGTGAGGTAGAAACTATGAACATAAAAAGATTTGGTCAAGGAAATAAACTTCTTTGGAAAGATAGAAAACGTTGGGCGGGCTTGCCACTCTCTTTCACTCGTTACTTCTTGATTGAAAAGCCAGACCAATGGGTGAAGTTTTTCAGTTCGACCGGACTCTTCTCAACCGTCGATGAAGAACTTTACGTTTTCCGTATTTTTGACATAACAGTCGAGCAAACTTTCTTTAATAAAATTTTCAACGAAGGAACAATAATTTTGCACGTAAACGACGAAAGTGCTGACAAAGTCTACATCAGACGTGTTCTCAACCCTTTCAAAGTGAAAGCCCTTATTGCGGATTATGTTGAATACGAACGCAACCGCAGAGGCTTCAAACTTGCAGAATTCCATTCCTAAACCACAAAAACGGCTCGATACTACAGTCGTTTTTTTGTTTTTTTATAAGGAGATATTATGAAATTTTTTAAACTAAAAGAATCACTCAAAAATATTTTAAATCCTACAGTCGATATTGCAACCGCAAAAAGCCTCTTCCTTTCCCATACAGATGGTTTTGAGTTTGTCGGCAACCCAATCTTTAATGAGTTTTACAACCAAATTATAGACTTTCACGCAAATGGAAAAGTAACTTTTGAAAACTCAAAAGAAAAATTTGTTTCCGCAACAACAGGAGAACTTAAACTCCAAAACGGAACTAAAATTTTTGTCGCAAGCTTTCTGCACTACCGCTTAGAAAATGAACAAGCAACCAATATTAAAAGATACATTGTCTTCAAACCAGAAAACCAAATTATCGGTGCGGAAAATGTTTGGGATAAATGGGACACCGAAAAGACTATATTCTTAAAAGAACAATTTCCAATCCCAGATATGGAAGCACAAGTTATTATTAGCGTTATACAGATGTTAAATCAAGACGAAAGGTTGACAACAATCTTTTCAGACACGCACAAAATTCTTGCAACAGATAAATCCACCCTTTTGGAAGATAACAAGATTCAACACAATATTATTGCACGTGAGGTGCTTTTCAATCCGAATGCAAATAAAAGTAAGGATATTGTATCTTTTACCGATTGTTTTGACAGAAAAAACCAAACAGTTAATCCCTTAATCATAATTAAACACGCATACGAAAACCAAAAAACATCCTTGGTTTTTTTAGCTATTAATGAAGGGGAAAAAACAAAAGATATATTTCAGATTGAAAAATAAAAACCATTTACCAGCCAATAAAAAGGGTAAATGGTATTTTTTTATGATATCATATTTGAAAGTGCGTGTAGGACGGCGACTTTTCCGTATTCAAAAGTCAAAGAGCCTTGCATATACGCTGTGTAAGGCGGAATAACTGGTGCGTCGCAAGTAAGTTCGATTGTCGAACCGTTTGTAAACGTTCCCGCCGCCATTATTTCATCGTGAGGATAGCCCGGAAATTCGCAAGGGATTGGCGTGACAAAACTATCTATAGGCGACCCCGCTTGTATGCCTTGACAGAATTTTTCGAGGTTTTCTTGTGTTTCGAGGTCGAATGTTTGAACAATATCTGTTCTTTTTAGGTTGTATCTAGGTGAAACACCTTCAAACCCAAGTTTTTCAACCAAATAACTTGTGAATATTGCAGTCTTGACTGCACCTTTAACAGTTTGAGGCGACAAAAACAAGCCTTTCAAAAACTTGTTGTGCTGACCGTAATTCGCCCCAAGGTCTTTTGCTATGCAAGGTGCAGTAAGTCTTTCCGCAATCTCTTCAATGAGTTTTGACTTGCCTGCTATGTACCCCCCAGAAGTTGCCACTCCGCCACCAAGGTTATGCATAAGAGAGCCGGCTATAACATCCACGCCAACTTCAGTTGGCTCTTTCTCTTCAACCATTTCGCCATAGCAGTTATCACAAACAATAATAACATTTGGGTCTGTTTCTTTAATAAGCTTGCAAACCTTTTCAATCTTTTCAATGGACAACCCTTCACGTCTTAAATAACCTCTTGAACGTTGAATTTCAACAAGATTTACATCTCCTTTTGAAATTCTTTCACGTATTTTATCGTAATCAAAATCGCTTTCGATAAGTTCTATTTGCTCATACTTAACTCCATTGTTAATGAGTGAATGTTTGCTGTTGCCGGTTATTCCAACAATATTTTGGAGTGGGTCGTAAGGTGTTCCGCAAATACATATCATAGTGTCCCCACTGTGAAGTAAACCTGACAGCATAAGCCAAATTGCATTTGTCCCACTCATAATATGAGGTCTTATTAGTGTATCTTCTGCCCCGAGAACATCAGCAAAAAGAGCCTCAACTTTATCTCTGCCACTGTCAAAAAAACCATATCCCGTAACCTCGTGAAAAGTTTCTGCAGTGATTCTATTCTTGATAAACGCATTCAAGATTTTTCTGCTGTTGTATTCGCAAACCTTGTCCACGCCCACAAAAATTTCTTTCAAATCAATTTCCGCTTGTTTTTCAAGTTCAAGCAATCTTGGGTGTATCTTTAACATTTTTTCTCCTTTTTTTTAATTTTAACACAATTTCTTATGTTTGTAAAGACGCAAAACAAAAAATAAGGATTATTTGTGTTGACAAAATCGGAATTATATTGTATAATAAATATATACATTAATAATAATCAACATCTATATGATTTTGGATGTTGTTTTTTAGTTTAAAAATAAGGATAAAAATTTTTTATGGAAAACGTTTACAAAAAAGGAAAAATGAAACAGTTGTGGGAATATTTCACAACTTACGAAAAATGGTGGCTTTTGATTTTCACCGCCCTAACAATCACCGCATCGATAATCTTCCCCGAAGAAACTACGAATGGTATTGATGGAACCATATTGACAATAATATACCTCGTCAATGTCGTACTTGGAATCTTTTGCGAACTGCTCGCATCAAAACAAAGCAAATGGAATGCATATATTTACATATTTGTTGAGGCAATAGAAATTGCGAAGTTTATTCTTCTTAGTGCGATGTTCTCAAGTATGATTGTAAGCCTATTCTTTTGGCTTCCAATGCATATATTTACCTTTATAAACTGGGGTAGACACGAAGATACACAAAACAAAGAAGTTACTGTAGTCCGCTCACTTAAACCAAAGTATGCAATAATGCTTATGATAGGAGTTGTCATTTGGACGCTTGTGCTAGGTTATATTTTTGCATATTTTGGCCCTGAAACAGAATTTTTCAGTAGCGAAAGCCAAAAAGTTGTAGTTTCATATTTCGACGCCTGCCTAAGTGCATTGTCAATAGCAAATGGAATACTTTTATATTTCCGCTTTAAAGAAAATTGGATTGTGTGGATGCTTTACTCGATTGTTAGTATAGTAGTTTACGCAATGACAGGACTATGGGTATTCATAATCCTTCAATTTGGATACATCACCAACACAATCTACGGTTATCTCAAATGGACGAAGTATATTAAGGAAAAGAAAAAAGCAAACTCATCAGAAATTGCACAAAAAGAAAAAAATCAATCAACCACATAAAAAATAAGCCATAACCCATTAATATAGAGTTTTATGGCTTATTTTTAGTCGTCATAACAATCTCCTAAAATATTTAATGTTACATCATCGTTTGGTATTGTCAAATCAATCATCCAGTAAAGAACGTAGCCTTCTACCCAATACTCACCTTCCCAATTAGTATCTTGCAAAATAAACCAATCAGGTTCAAGTACTTCAACAGACTTAATCGCAACAAAATCTTGGGCGTTATACATTGCATTTATACCGGAATTATCAGCCACTATCAAAACCTTGTATCCAGCTCGAACTGACAACTTCATCGTTTCTTCTAATATAGGTGATGTTGTATATTCTTCATATATGTGTTCTGCTTTTTTTTCACTATAAACCTCGTCGTACGCGTCGTAGTTGTAATCTAAATCAGTGGTTACAGTAATTCTAAAACCCTCATCACCCTTTGTAACTTCCCCAGTATTCCCCTCATAAGAAAAATTCAGAGTTAAGGTATATATCGCCTCTTCCCACATTGCATAGAGGAGTTCGGTGCTTTTATTTAAGACTATTTCCGCACAATTTACATAAGCAGTTCCACTTCCGTCTGGCTCTGTATTCCAGCCGTTGAAGTTGTATCCATCTCTTGTGAATGTGTTTGAGATAAGCGTCGAGGTTTCGCCTTGGATAATGGATTGAGTTTTAGTTGTGTTGGTTCCGTCGTTTGAGTTAAAAGTAATTGTGCAATATTGAATCTCTTCAAAAACAAACTCCACAAGTCCAGTCGAGTTGGTTGTTGTAAGTGTCTTTGAAGTAGTTGTCCCGCTTGGGTATTTATCTAGAATGACATAATCGCTTGTATTTTTTATTGATACTTTAATATCTAAGTTTGAATAATTGTAAATTGTGAAATTAAGTGTCGCCCCAAGGTCACCTGTTAGTGTTTGGTTTAATGAAAGAGTATTCCCAAAAAGGCTTGCACCTGACTTGAATGTGGGCGTTTTACTGTTTTCTGTAGTGTTGCAAAAAATTGAATTGCCACCTAATAAAACTTCACATTGATATTTTGGTGAAACTTGAAATTTTACATTCAACTCCATAGACTTTTGAATCGCTGTAATTCCCATTATTAAAAGTAGAATTATGGATAAACACATAAACGCAAAAGTTAAGGTTTGATAAATCTTTATTTTTCTTGACATTTTCTATCTCCTTTTTATCAATATATTGATATTTTTATAATTTTAACCATAATTTATTGAAAAGTCAAGCAATTTTTTTATTTTTTTCTACAATATATAAATATGTTTAGTAAAAATTTAAAAAGGTTGAGATTGGAAAAAGGGTTAACGCAAGTCCAACTTGCTAAATCTGTTGGCGTTGGACAAAGTACGTTGAACTATTGGGAAAATGGAAAAAGCGATATTACTTCATTTTTATCTTGTAAAGTTATGCACAACTCTCAAAGTAAGTGCCGACGAACTTTTAGGAATTGACCCTATGCCTGCCACCTCTGAAGAAATTATTGAAATTTCAGGAATTTTGAACCAACTCGGCAAAGAGGACCAAAAAAATTGTGTTGCGGTTGTGAAAACATTTTTAAATCATAAACAACTGGGTTAATCTAACGATAAAATCATTATTTTAAGATATTTTTTGTAATATCTTAAACTTTTTTTGTTATTTTTAAAAAAAATGTCATTTTTTGTTTTGATTTTTTAACTTTTTAGGTTATAATAATACTATTATGAAAATAATCCC
>JAFYKO010000063.1 GCA_017537515.1 Clostridia bacterium
GTCAAAAATTTGCAAATAAACTTTTTCTTGTTTTTCCATTTTTTGCGACGAAAAATATAAAATTAATTCTTCGTTTTTTTCTTTTAAAGAAAATTCAAAAATAATATCTTTTAAGATATTTAAATAATAATTTATGTATTTCTTATTATTTTTTATATTTTTTTCGCTATTTTCTATTATTTTTATTATTTTTTGATTTAAATTATTTAATATGTTAGATATTTTTTCATTTTTAATATTTGTATTTAATAGATTGTTTCTTATGTCATATTTATCCAAATAGTCAAATACTTCAAGTTGCTCTGAAAAAGAAATTCCAGAAAAATACGAGTTAACAATTTGTTTCAAATCCCCGACGTCGCTTTCGGCAATAATGCATTTCAAGATTTGACATAAGAATTTAATGGTTTCGGTTTCGCTTAGAACCTCTTCTGAGTCGATATAAAATTTTATTCCAAACTCGGCAAATATTTTTTCAATGTTGTTTTTATTTGATTCAAGCTCAGAGAAGGCAACAGCAATTTGGTTAAACCTTGCTTCACCCTTATAAACCAAAAATTTGATTTTCTTAGCAATGGCATAAATCTCACTTTCGGAATTTTCCGCTTCGAGGATTTGAACAAAGTCGCTTTCTTTGCTTTCTGGCTTGAGTGCAAAGAGGTTGTTTTTTAAAAATTCTTGAGAAGGTTTCAAATTGTTCTTGATTTTCTCGACTGAGATATTTACTTTCTTGTCCTCTGCAAACTCTAAAATTTTTTCATACACATCATTTTCATAAATAAAAGAGTTTTTTTGTCCATTGCCCAATACAGTACCAACGACAACAGAGTTAGCACTTTCGGAAAGAAGTTTCATAATCTCAAAACCTTGCTTTGTGAATGAATCAAAGCCGGCGTAATATAAATTGTAGGACGAAAAATCAATATCTTTCAAACAATCAAGAAGCGTGTCCAAAATTTTCGCACCATCCAGCCTATCTCCAAGCAATCTGTCATATTCAGAAATTATCAAAGATAAATCTTTCAATTTTTGCCCTAGTGCAAGCCCAAATCCAAAGTTATTCTCCTCAAGGTTTTCAGCAGAAATTTTGTTGGTCTGCAGAATTGACATAGAATTGTAAAGCATATCAATAAGCCCCGTTGCTATTTTGCCCCTAAAAAACTCAAGTTTGCCTTGAAGGTTTTTCATCGCTTTTCGAAGCAGTATTTTGCTTTCTTCTTTTGTAACAAATTGAAGGTTGAGGCCAAGTTTTTTAAAAACCATATTTGCAAGGTCAGAAATACCCATAACTTCAATATTGAAATATGCTTTTATATTCAAGGTTTTAAAAATCAACTTCTCTGCAAGAAGTGAGAATCTATCCGGCACAATAACCAAGTTTTTGAACGACAAATCCTTGACGTTGATTTTTGAAATCACGCCTGCATTCATATCCTGAAAATTGTCCGCAACTATAAGTTTTATTTCTTTCATAAGTGCATTATAGCAAATTTTTTCAAAAAATTCTATAATCTTTCAAATTTTTTTAAAAATTTTAACTTAAAATAAAAAACCCTGCAAAAATCTTTACAGGCTTTTTGATTGAAAAGCAAGTTTATTTCGCTTAAAATGTTTGATGGCAACTTTCGGATAACCGCTGTATTCATCATCTTGAACAAGTTCAGAAATTTCTTTTAAGTCTCGCATAACTTGCTTTTGTTTTAAAAAACTAAGTTTTGAAAAGAAGTTTTCAATCATCTCTTGACTTCGCTCATTTTTTCTAGACCCAACTATAAGATAAAACATTAAGATATCATCTTGTTCAATTTCCCCACTAGAAAAATACTCAAAAAGCTTGTCAAAGTTTTGTTGACTGGCAAGCTCGTTGGTGTTGAGGGCAAGCATAACATAGCCCAAATTTCGAGTTATTTGCGAATGCTGTTTGCTGGTTTTTATGTATTTGTTTTCGGGCTTTAGGTCGCAATATTCACTAATAATAACCTCAACTTCTTTTCTAATTTCCTCCCAATCTTTTTCACACTTTTGAGCGGTGGCTTTTGTCTGTTTTTCATTTTCCTCTTGTTGAGAAATATATCTATTTGCATTGCTTATAGAAGTTGTTGTTAAAATCGGTTTTATTTTCTGGGCTGTTTCAATTATCCTTAATAGTTCCTTATTCCTCGCAAGGGCTCTTTCACGAGCAAAAGTTTCTTCCAAAGACGCAGAATAACGATTTGCCGAGCAGGTTTTAAGTTTGTTCGCAATAGAAGGCGAAGCCTCTCGCATTGCATTGTAAAGACAATCAAAAATATGCCTATTGCTAACTTCAGCATAACACCCGCCCTCATTGTCAAATTTTTGGTAAGTTATGGGTGTTTCCTCGAAGTCCTTGACGTGTGCAAGTTCGTGTTCTATCGCATTTAAGGATACAAATATTGGACGAATTGTTTTGAGTTTGAATATGACTTCTGGGCTGAAAAACACTTTTGCAGGCGTATTTTTGTAAGAGCAATACCCCATACAGCCTGTCAAAAATATCGAAGAATCAAAAGTGATTTGCAGTTCTTTTATGTTGTTGTTTTGCATTGTGTTTGCAATATAGTTGAGAATAAACGCCTCATAAAGCTCTTGGTTGAGTTTTTGATAATTGTGAACAATAGCCCCAAGCGACTCAAATGACATAATCTTACCAGCGAAATATCTTTTTGGGTCTGATAAATCTTTTTTGTTTCCAAAAAAACAATACCTATCCTTTTTGACAATCATAGTATAAGTTCTATCAACATCAAAAACTTTATTCTCTCGATTTTCAAGCATCTGCTCCAAAGTTGCCATTATTTTTTTCTCCTTCTAAAACTGCCTAAAAAGTCATTTGCACTTTTGAACCTAAGGCTGAAATAATCAACGCCCTTTCGTCATCATTTCCAACCCAAGCACTGTCAAACACTGATAAAATCTCTTTTGAAAGATATCTTCCAACAAACTCCCTAACTTTCTTTAGGTTTTCTACGTCAACACCTTGGAGTGAAAGTGCAAGTGCAAATTTTTTATCATAGTCAATTGGAAACCAGCACAACAAATTTTTGCTCCTGTTTTTTCTCTTATAACTTTAGTTGTTGCATTCAA
>JAFYKO010000064.1 GCA_017537515.1 Clostridia bacterium
ACCCCCGATAACACTGGCGGGTCAACAGCCTCTTCGACGCATACTTATGACGTTGCACAAAATTTGACTGCAAACGGATTTACTGCTCCAAGTGGAAAAAGGTTTTCGGGCTGGGCAGAAACCTCAGGCGGTGCGGTTAAATACACCGACAGGCAAAGTGTCATCAACTTAACAACCACAAACGCTGCAACAATAAATTTGTATGCAGTGTGGGAGATGCAAGTGTATACAGTTGTTTTTAATGCTAATTGCGGCACGGGTGAAACTTACACTGCAACTATTGGTGTTGGTGAGCAATATAAACTTCCATCAAGTATATTTACAAATAGTACCCATAAGATATTTGCATGGAATACTGAGGCTGATGGTGAAGGTGATGAATATTTTGTAGATCAAGAAATTATTAATCTCGCAAGTTCGGGTGAAAAAATTACTCTATTTGCCCAATGGACATATACTGCTACTTTTAGGTTTACAATACCATTTTCTGCAAGTAATGAAGTTGGTGTTTTAATTACAAATGATTCTGAACTCTCCTTTAAGGTAGATGAACGCTTAGGGTCTATTCCTTGCTTTAAATCAAACTCCACTGGAGGTGTGCCAACTTATACTGAAATAAACTCGTGCAATCCAGGTTCGAAACTTATCTCTACTACATTGGCAGATACGGGTTTGTATTATGAAGAAGTTTATTATACTGCTAGCACAACTCCAGACATATATGAAATACCTAAAGAAGTTCAACCAGGATTTTTCATATTTTTATTTGCAGCATATTGCGGGGGTGATAATTGTCCTTGTTTTTCGCAATATTCAGCTACGGCACCTTTAACATGCAGTTTAGTGATAAATAGCTATTATGGCGAACCATCTATTTTAAAGTACGAGATGCCAAAATATAATGTTCTTTTTGAATGCAAAGCAGATTATAATAATTATGGGCCTTTAGTCTGTTTCCCTGCATATACTTTAATTTCGAGTGAATATGGATACAAAAACATTCAAGATGTGCAGATTGGGGATATGGTTTGGACTTACAACGAAGTAAGTGGAAAGTTTGAACTCAAGAGAGTGTATTTCACTAGAGTTGTTGAGACAACAACGGAAGTGATTCACATTGGTTTTGGTGATACAACTTTGACCGCTACACACAATCACGAATTTTTGACACAAAATAGAGGTTGGGTAAGTGCAAAAGAGTTGAGTTGTGATGATATTATCATTGCAAATGGTGAATATCTGCAAATAACTTCTTATGAAAGCGAGATTGTGAAAGACTTCTATTACAACTTCAGTGTAGAAGATAATCATAACTATCTAGTTTCAAACAAAAATATTGTAGTTGACGATTTCTATTGCCAACAACAACGCTGGGGATTAGTTGAATAAACAAACCAATATACAAAAAAACCTATCTCATAGATAGGCTTTTTTTTGTTGTTGGTTAGAAAATGTTATTTGGTTCTTGGGCGTTGGGTTTGGGTTTTTTTAGGTTGGTCGTCAAATTTTTCGATTTCGTTTAGAATAACTTGTTCGCCTTTATCGAACACTTCACGAGTGCATTTGCTGTTCTTGTAAAGTGTCATACCTAGTATTCCACCTAATGCCATACCAATCAATAAATCTTTCATTTTTTAATTTTCCTCCCGCTTTTAGTTTGCCTCAAAAAGGCGGTTTTTATCCAATTTTGTCAAAATTATTTCCTCGGGAAAGTAAATTTTGAGGGTGTTTTGGATATTTTTTCAAGCAAAAAAATTTTGCGAGTATTATTTTTAGCAAAAAAAATTGCAAATGTGTTGATTTTATGCTATAATTCAAACAATATGGACAAAATTTATTCAATCAAATCTGCTGAGTTTATAACCAGCGTTGTAAAAAAAGAGAACATTCTCAAAGACAGGCCCGAAATTGCTTTTGTTGGCAGAAGTAATGCGGGAAAGAGTACATTTATTAACACTATAGTCGGCCAAAAGCATCTTGCAAAGACCTCTTCAACCCCGGGACTTACCAAAATGTTGAATTATTTTCTTATTAATAAGTCAATATATTTTGTAGATTTGCCGGGTTATGGCGTTTCCAAAACGGGGAAGAGGCATCAAGAGATTTGGAGTGAACTTATTGGTGATTATTTGGTATCTTCCGAGCGGTTGAGTTTGGTTTTTATGCTTGTTGATATTCGCAACAAACCTTCAGAACTTGACCATATGATGTTGAAATTCCTTTATCTCAACAACATTCCTTTCCGAATTATTGCAACAAAATGCGATAAGGTGGCGAAATCCAAAGTGCACCAATATTTGCAGGTTATTGCGAAGGAGTTTCAGATTACTGTTAACAACATTATCCCATACTCTTCTGAAACGTTCTTAAACAAACAAAAAATTCTTGATATTATAGGAGAAATTGATGAGCAAGCAATACGAATCTAAAGACATTGTTATTCTTGAAGGGCTGGAAGCGGTAAGGCTTCGCCCTGGTATGTATATCGGCACAACTGGAATAAAAGGCCTTCACCATATTTTATGGGAAATTGTCGACAACTCTATTGACGAAATTACAAACGGGCATGGGAATACCATCTCCATAACCCTTGAAAAAGATGGGTCTGTTATTGTTGAAGATAATGGACGTGGAATCCCCGTTGACATCCACCCAACCCAAAAGAAAAGCGGTGTTGAAGTGGTTTTTACGCAACTTCACGCAGGCGGAAAGTTTAATACAGACAATTATGACTATTCCGGCGGTCTTCATGGCGTTGGTGCGTCAGTTACAAACGCCCTCTCAAAATGGTGTAAAGTTTGGGTACACAAAGGCGGAAAGGAGTATTTTGTTGAGTTTGAAAGCTTTGTAAACGCACAAGGTAAAAACAAATGCGGAATTGCAAAAGCACCTTTAACCGAAATTGGAAAGTCAACTAAAACGGGGACAAAAGTCCAATTTATGCCCGATGAAGCGGTGTTTCCTATCATCAAGTTTGATTATGACACCATTGCTAAACGCCTTAGGGAACTTGCGTTTTTGAATCGTGGGATATTCCTTAAACTCAATGACAAAAGAACAGGCCAAAAAGACGAGTATTGTTTTGAAGGCGGTTTAAAAGATTTTGCTATATTCCTCAACGAAGGCAAAAGCAAGCTTTATGCAAATCCTATTTTTCTTACTGGTGAAGAGAAAAAAATAAAAATGGAGCTTGCAATCCACCACACAGAAACATACACAGACAATATTATTAGCTATGTAAATAACATACCAACAACTGAAGGTGGAACGCACGAGGTTGGATTTAAAAGTGGGTTTACTAAGTTTATGAACGAATACGCCCGAAAAAACAACCTCTTAAAAGAAAATGAAGCGAATCTTATCGGCGACGATTTTCGTGAAGGTATGACAGCTGTTTTGTCAATAAAGATGAATAACATCCAATTTGAAGGACAGACAAAAGGCAAGTTAGGAAATCCAGAAGCGAAGGTTGTTATTGATAAGCTTGTTATTCAAGAACTAACTAAATATTTCTCGGGCCAGCAAAACACTAAGCAAATTGAACAGATAATAAACAAAGCAAAGGGTGCGGCAAAGGTTAGGGAGGCAGCAAGGAAAGCAAAGGAACTTACGAGGGTTAAAAACAGCGTTGAAAACTATAACCTTGTTGGCAAACTTTCAAATTGTACGGGCAGAAATCCTGAGCTTTCTGAACTATTTATTGTCGAAGGGGATAGTGCGGGCGGTAGTGCAAAACAAGGCAGAGATAGAAAATTTCAAGCCATTCTTCCACTTAAGGGTAAACCTCTCAACGCCGAGAAAAAACGCCTTGACCAAGTTCTTGCAAATGAAGAAATTAGGACAATCATAAGTGCCCTTGATACTTCAATTGGTGAGGATTTTAACATATCCAATTTGCGTTATCATAAAATTATTATCCTTTCCGATGCGGACCAAGACGGTGCACATATTCGTGCAATTTTGTGTACATTCTTCTTCCGCTATATGAAGGAACTTATTACAAACGGAAATGTATATATAGGACTTCCACCCCTTTACAAGGTCTACAAAAAAGACAAAGAACTTTATGTTTACAGCGATAATGAACTTCCTGACGCTATTTCTCAAGTTGGAAAGGGGTATCAAATTCAGCGATACAAAGGTCTTGGCGAAATGAATCCAGAGCAACTCTGGGAAACAACTATGGACCCTTCAAAACGTACACTTGTAAGGGTTACACTTGAAGATGCTGTTGAAGCGGAAAGGCTGGTTGTAACATTAATGGGCGATGACATAGCTTCAAGAAAAGAATACATTAATCAACACGCGAACTTTAATAAAGTTGATGAATTTGCGAAAAAAATATTGAAATAGGAGATACAAATTGAGTAAACCTAAAGAAATTAACGATAAAAGTCAAATTATTTTTAAATCATTAAGCCAAGTGTTGCACGAAAGTATGATTCCTTATACGGAACACGTTGTTATGGATAGGGCACTTCCACGAGTTGAAGACGGTCTTAAACCAGTGCAGAGAAGAATCTTGTATTCTATGATGGAATTGGGCGTAACACCGGACAAACCTTACAGAAAATCTGCACGTATTGTTGGTGATTGTATGGGTAAATATCACCCTCACGGAGACAGCTCTGTTTATGATGCTATGGTGCGTATGGCACAAAATTACAGCCTTCGTGAACCCCTTGTTGATGGTCACGGGAACTTCGGTTCTGTCGATGGGGATAGTGCAGCGGCTATGCGTTATACCGAAGCAAGACTTGCACCACTAGCACTTGAACTTCTTAGAGACTTAGATAAAGATACAGTTGATTGGTCTCTAAACTTCGATGACACTACAAAAGAACCTAATATGCTACCCGGACGCTTTCCAAATCTTTTGGTTAACGGTGCAACAGGTATTGCGGTTGGCGTTGCAACAAACATCCCATCTCACAACTTGGGGGAAGTTATTGATGGCGTTTGTGCCTATATCAAGAATCCCAAAATCTCACTTTCAAACATTATGAAACACATAAAAGCCCCAGATTTTCCTACAGGTGGCAAGATTGTTGCGGGCAAGGGGCTTTTGGAAGCGTACGCCACTGGAAAAGGCAAGATTGTGCTTGAAGCAAAAGTGCATATTGAAAAAGACGGCGAAAAGTCGGCCATTGTAATTACTGAAATTCCGTATCAAGTCAATAAGTCTGCGTTACTCCAAAAGATTGCAGAACTAAAAGGTAAAGAAAAGGGAATTCTTTCATATATTGGCGAAATAACAGACGAAACCGATAGGAATGGGATGAGGGCTGTTATTAAGGTTAAAAAAGACGGAAATGCAAAAGCCATTCTTAATTACCTTATGAAAAATACAAATTTAAGAGTGAACTACAACATAAATATGGTGGCTATTGCTGGTGGAAAACCGAAATTAATGGGCCTTCTTGATATAATTTCATATTACACTGATTACCAAATTCAAGTTATCGTAAGACGCACAAAGTTTGAACTAAATTCCGCAGAGGCTCGTGCACATATCGTTGAAGGATTGCTTGTCGCTATTAATAATATTGATGAAATAGTGAGGATAATCAAAAAATCTCACTCGGTTGCAGAAGCGAAAGAAAAAATAATGTCGAGATTTAACTTATCCGACATTCAAACCCAGGCAATTCTTGATATGCGTATTGCACGTCTTGTCAATCTTGAAGTCCAAAAACTTCAAGCAGAGTTTAAAGAATTGCAAGAGAAAATCAAGAGATTTAAAGAAATATTATCTTCAAAAGAAGAACAAGAAAATTTATTGATTTATGAACTTAAAGACATAAAAAGCAGATTTGGAAACAAAAGAAAAAGTGAAGTCGATGAAGAAAAGGATGAAGAGCAAGCAGAAATATTTGATTTTGTTGCAGACAATTATTCCGAACTTAATCACATTGTTCTTTCGGCAGACCATCGGATTAAAAGGTTGGTTATCAAAAATAACACACCTTCAAAATCCCTTCCAAACAACCTTTTTGAAATAAATACTTCTTGCATCAAAGCCAATGACAATGAGCAGATTTTTGCATTTACCAATAAAGGAACTTGCGTTAAACTCAAAGTCAAGGA
>JAFYKO010000065.1 GCA_017537515.1 Clostridia bacterium
GGTTTATATCTTTTTGTTTAAAGAAAAGAAGATTTGTCGAATTTGGCTTAGTGTCAGTTTTTCCGCCCTTACATCTTCTCGCAAGTTGTTGTTTTTTAGTGTTTCAAGAACTTGGATTTTGTCATAACCTGCTTTTGTAAGGTTGTTATAAAGTGTTTTTCGTTTCATTGCAAAGATTTTTGCCACAAAATTTGAAAAGGCTTTATCAAACTGCACGTCACTTTTTCTTGTAAGCCTTATAACTGCAGAGTCCACTTTTGGGCGTGGTGTAAACATTTGTTTTTTGACAATTCTTGTTATTTTTGAATCGCAGTAGTATGCAAGCATTACAGATAAAATTCCGTAATTTTCCTCACCGGCTTTTGCAACAATCTTTTGTGCGACTTCCTTCTGCACCATAATTGTAATTGATTTTGCCTTGTTGGTTTCTTCCAAGAACTTAAAAATCAGCGGGGTTGTTATGTAATACGGAAGATTCGCAATAATGTGATAATCTCCCGCAAAATGCTTTTCAATTTCAGCGATTGGCAATTTTAATGCGTCCGCCATAATAACATTGACATTTGGGCTATTTTCAAATTTTTCCGCCAAGAACTCGGTGAGTTTTTTGTCAATTTCAAAGCTGACAACTTTTTTTGCTTGTTTTGAAATTGCTTCGGTCAACGTTCCCGCACCTGTACCAATCTCCAAAACCTCAGAATCAAAAGAGATGCCACTGTCTGAAACAATGGCATTCAAAAGATTTTTATCGCTTATGAAATTTTGACCAAAATTTTTGTTGAATTTAAAATCTTCAAAAACTTGCATTTATTCCTCTTCAACTTCGATTTGAGTTTTCTTAGGTTGTTTGCGTTTTCTTGCAAATGCTATCGCCCAAAGTGATGGGGTAATAAACAATGTAGTTATAAGTGCGAGGGCGATTGTAAGCACAACAGCAAACATCATTCCGCTGATTCCTGCTGGTGTAACAACCGCAATAAGAAGGAATGCGACAGCTAGCACGCTTGCAAGAACGAAAACCGATTTTTTTGAATTTTCAAAAGTTAAGTTTGCAACGTCTTTATTGTTGAGTTTTCTGTTGTCTTCGTCGTAAGCGTTTTTGCTGAGGTTTGTAAGCATAACAAGGTGCAATATTGCGGAAACGAGTGTTACAACAAGGGTTGCAATTCCTACATAAGCAGTTATTTCAAATCTGCAAATTGCAAGAACTGACATAAACATTGCAAGGTCCAAAATCACGCCCGCAATCAAAGAAACTGCATTTGCGAAACCTTGTCTGAATATCATATAAATTGAAATAGCAAGAAGGGATACAAGTGAAGCAAGCAATGCTTCTGTAAGCACAACATTTGTGAATGCTCCGCCAACGTTTGCGGTTGCAGTGATAAACTTGCTTTCTACTATATCATCTTTATCGTAACCAAAAGCGGAGTTTGAATAAAGTGCTTCCACAATTTCTTCGGTTGTTTTGTCTGCGTTTTCGGTAAATTTAATTTTTACCGTAACCATATCGTCGCCATACAATTCGCCATATTGCACGCTATAAATTGTTGCATTGTCATACTTTTGAACAACTTTTCTTATCTTGTTTTCCGCCTCAAGTTGGGTGTAAGATTGACAATTTACCGAAATCACGCTTCCACCATTAAAATCTGGGCCCATATTAAAACCAATTGTCAACAAAAGTAATACTGCAATTGCAAGAACGATTATGTTTGTGATACCTGTTTTAAAGAATTTAGTTATTTTCATCTATTTGCACCTCCCTTTTAAGGTGAAGTTTATCCGGATTTGTGCTGTTGATTGCCACATACCATTTTGAGAACCATCTTGTAAGCAAGAGTGAAATTAGGAGGTTTAACGCACAGCATATACCGAGTGCAAGTGCGAAGCTTTGAGCAAATGCACCGCCAAGGATATACATCACTACGCATCCAATGACTGCAATGACATTCATATCAACAATTTTCATAACAGCATTGTTGAAGCCCCATTTTGTTGCAAGAGGTATTTTCTTTCCGTCCGCATAGCCTTTCTTGACTCCGTCAAAAATGAACATATATGACAAGAAAAGTAGCATTATGCCAAGAACAGTTCCAACAACCCCGCCCATAGAAAGCACGAAGATTGGTATTGCTTGCATAAAGAACATTACAAACACCGCAAAGAACACATATGATAGGTTAATAATCCAACCAAACTCACCATAAAGTGCGAACATTCCAACCATAAACAACACAGCAATTACTGCAAACAAAACAATAAGCCATGTCCCGATATTATTTGAAAGAACTGGTGCGTTTTCAATAATTTGGTTGTTGCCCATATCAAAGTTTACATCATATTTGCCAATCAAGAGTTGAAGGACAACAAGGTTTGTAACATCCCCTGAACCATAATCCCCATAGAAAAACATATAATCTTGTTTGATTTGGTTTGAATATGAAATTGCTGAAATTTGAGTTTCGCCAACATATATATATAATGTTCCGTTTCCACTCTCAGTTATGGTTGCAAGTTTCTTTTTGCCATCTTTATTGAAGTCAAGAGTTACACCCCACTTATATGTGCCATAATCAATTTGTGAGAAAGAAGATGAAATGTTTGTAACTTCATCGCCAGTGATATCATTTTCGCCCGCAGTTTCACTTCCACGAATTGAAAGTTGGCCTTCCGTTGCGATTGCCTCAAGAATTGATGCACCTTCTTTTATGTCTGGAACTTCAACATAAATTTCATCGTTGCCAACAGAAATTCTTGTTGTGCCATAACCAAACTCATCGAGTTTGTTGTTGAGCATATTGACTGCTTTGTTCAATTCTGCTTCTTTGTCAATAGTTTCGCTTACATATTTAACAGTATATGCCGAAGTCAAACTTCCACTTATGTCAACATCTTTTACAATCGCATTTGCAAAGCCTGTGAATCTATAATCAGTTGCAGGGATTGTAAAATTAATAAAACACAAAACGGAAAGGATGACTGCAATAATCGCGAAAAATATTAAGTTTCTTTTTGCTAATGCTTTTGCCATTCTTAAATTATCTCCATAAAATGTAATTAATAACCTTGATATTATATAGAAATCCAACCAAGATGTCAACCATTTTTGCAAATTGCAGTAGGAATATTGTCGATTTTTTTTGAATACATTATTACAACCCTATGCGAAAGCACATTTTTTCACGAAAAAATGTTCTAACGCCCACTTTTGTGGGCATTAGGCTCGCTCGCCGGCTCCCCGCCGGCTCGCTCACGCTTTCGCATCCACAACAAAAACAAGGAGAACAACAAAAATGGAAATGATAGAAAAACAACAAGGATTTTGGAAAAGTACAATAAAAGGCTCACTCTACGCCCTATCCTTCTCCCTAATCCTCGTCCTAATTTTTGCATTTATGCTAAGATTTTTTGCAATAAGCGACGGACTTATAACCATAATAATAGAAATCATAAAAGGTGCTTCAATCCTAGGAGGCACAATAATAGCAATGAAAAAATGTAAAGAAATGGGCTTTTTGACAGGCCTAGCCATAGGCATAACCTTTACCGCCCTATCCTTTACACTCTTTTCGATTCTCGACAGTTTCACATTTGAATTTTCTCGCACCCTCCTCAATGACCTACTCTTCGGCTCCCTTATCGGCGGAATCTCGGGCATCATAGCGGTGAATTTGAGGAATTAAAAAAGCCCCCCGCCTTCAATAC
>JAFYKO010000002.1 GCA_017537515.1 Clostridia bacterium
AACTCGGCGACGAAAGAAAGGCGGAAGAATTTCAAAAGATTGCGGAAAATGATGATACAAAGGGAATTCCTTATGTTTATACAATCGCATTCAATCAAGCAAGCGGAAGACAAAGCCTAAGAGTCAGCACACCAAGTGAAGAGGTTTTTACAAAAGGTCAAAATCTTATATTGCAACAAGCTATTGAGGAATTAAGCGAGATTTCAGATGATGAAGAGTTGAATCAATGCTTCCCAATCACAGAAATTCGCAGATACGGTGCACAAAAACAAATCAATATTTACAGAGACGAGTTGGAGTTTGCAAAGAGGGTTATGCCTGAAAAATTCCAAGATTTGGGTGCAACATTATAAAAATTAATACAGGCGGGATGGCCCGCTGGCGAGTTGGGAGTGAGCAGTTAGGAGTGAGGAGTTAAGGTTTAGGCGTGATGGCCCGCCTGTTAATGAATATTGAATAATTAAGGTTGCACGCAAATGGCGTGCGATTTTTAATTAAAAAATAAAAATTTTTGAAATCTTATCAAAAAATGGGCGGTTAGAACCGCCGGTCATTGAGCTTCGCTTTCGATTATTGATTGCGTCAGCCAATGGCAAGGTGGCACTGATACCAAGTTGAATAACATATTAAAAAACATTAAGGGAGATAAATTATGAGTAAAACAAACCGAATTTATAAATTTTTTATGACAATAATGCTTTGAAGTTTTATATGCCTGCAAGTGATGCCACATTGAAAATTACTACTTCACTAGAAGAGTGCTCACTAGGAGATTTTTGACAGGAATAAAATTCCCCATTTCACTCATTTTAATTTAGTTTTCATAATATATATAGTTATATGAAAAAAGTTTTGCCGAGTGTCTTTCTCATTGTCGGAAGTATTATCGGGGCGGGGTTTGCAAGTGGGCGAGAATTATCGCTCTTTTTTGCTGAATTTGGATATAACAGTTTGTATTTTTTGCCGATTGTGTTCATTCTGTTTTATTATTGCTTTAAGTTCTTTTTAACGCTGGGGGCGGAAAATCAGTTTCAAAATGTATTTGACATAAACAAAAAGACGAACAGTTCGGCGTTTTTCAACATAGCAATTTTTGCAATTTTTCTGATTTATGGTTCTGCTATGTTCTCCGGTGCGGTTGAAGTTTTGGCAAACAACTTTATTGATGTTCCGGTTGTTTGTTTTGTTGTGTTTGTGTTTTTGTTGGCGTACTGTGTTTTGAGATTCGGGCTTGGTGGTCTTGTTAAAATAAATGCGGTTGCAATTCCAATTATTATTATACTTCTTATTATTTATGCGGTTTATTCAACAATTAATCCAATCACGCAACTTGACTACATCCCAAACTCTGAGCAAGCGTATATTTTGCCGGTGTCGATTGTGATTTATGTGTTCGCAAATATCCTTTTATCTTATTTTATCCTTGTTCAAGCGGGGCAGGGCTTAACAAAAAAAGAGATACAGAAAAGCAGTTTGATTGCGTCTTTAATAATATGCTTTGCAATTCTAATCTGTATTATTTGCCTAATTGAAAACGGGGCAGTAGTTATGGACGCTTCAATGCCTTTTGTGGTGCTTACACTTCGTTTAGGCGACCCATTCCCTTTGATTTTTATGGCTGTGTTATTCCTTGGGATTATAACCTCACTTTTCAGTTGTTTGCATACACTCAATTCCCCTTTTGCAAAAAGCAATAAAAAGACCGCCTTTAAACTCTGTGTTATTGTTGCATTGATAAGCCTAATAGGTTTCCAAACGATAGTGAACTATTGCTATCCGGTAATCGGCTTGTTTGGGGTGATAGTAGTTTTTCGGCTTATTAAAGCGACGTTTTTCCCAAATGGGCTTAAAGCAAGCAAATTAAATGAATAAAAAAACAACTTCTTGTGCAAAAAAGAGGTTGTTTTTATTGATTTGCCATCCAATCCGCATAAATTCCATAACCCTTTGTTGGGTCGGATACAAAAACATGAGTAATTGCACCGATAAGTTTGCCATTTTGTAATATTGGGCTTCCGCTCATACCTTGTAAAATTCCTCCGGTAAGTTTGAGAAGCCTTGAATCCGTAATCCTAAAAACAAAACTTTTATCATCTGATTCGGGTTGATAAGAGGTTTTTATTATTTCAATTGAATACTCTTCACGCACACCACTTACGTTGCTGATTATGGACGCTTTTCCGACTTTAACCCCCAATCTACTGCCAATTTGTGCTGTTCGGTTAAAGTCGACCACGCTTGAAAGTTCGTCAATTTGACCAAAGACTCCGAATTTAGAGTTTTTGTCAATAGTTCCTTTTTGGTTTAAGCCTTGAAGGAAGACACAACGAAGTTCGCCGGGGTTGTTTTTTTCTGCTTTGCTTATTCCTACCTGATTGCATTTATAAATACTGCCGGTTTGTACAGGAATCTGAGTGCCTGTTTCGTAGTCAGTTATTGCGTGGCCAAGGGCCCCAAACCTATTGTCTGCGATTTTTACGTATGTTAATGTGCCAATACCGTTTGTATCGTTTTTGACCCAAAGACCTATTTTTTTCTCTCCGCTTTCAATGTCAAGTTCGGGTTCGACGGTGCACAAGAACTCTTTTTTGCCACGCAAAATTGTAAGCTCGAGGGCCTCTGTGCTGTTTTCTACGGTATTGATGATATCCGAAAAGTCAAGGACTTCTTTTCCGTTGATTTTAGTTATAATATCTCCGTCTAATATAGAACTACTTTTTTCGGTTGTGGTTTTGCCGTTTTCAGAAATTATTTTGTTGTTGCCTACAACCAACAGCCCTTGAGTTTTAATTGAAAACCCCAGCGGTATTCCGCCCAAATAAACCTCTTCGCCTTTTGTTATTTCAACTTCAATTTGTTTGATTGGTATGAATCCAAATAGTTTTAGCCACATTTTGGCGGTTTTTTTCTCATTGCTATCTACGGTAATGTCGCTAATATTCGTACGAACAGCGTTGCCAAAAATATTTTCCTCATTTAGGAAGTTGACATCAGAAAAAGAAATTATTGCAGTATCTGGAAGTGCAGATATAACACTAAAATTTACATTAAGGCAAGAAATTATTATAAAAGCAGTTATAATCACTGCAAAAATTTTTAAACCGACCTTTTTCATAAAATCCTCATTGTTTATTTTGTGTCGCAAAGCCGAAAATATACAAAAAAATCCAGTCCAAAATTATAGGACTAAGATTGTGTTTACTGAAAATATTGTCAATAATAACGTTTCAATGAGGCATATTAACAGAAGCAGAACAAGGAATAAAAGCGTGGTTTTTAAAAAATTCAAATCCGAATGCCCAAAACACTTTTTTTGCTTTCTTCGGTTTGACATAAGCACAAAATATATTATGCACAGTGCGGTGATAATAAGTTGACAAGGCAAGATGATAATTATGCCAGATATTGCCCCGCTAATACCGAATAGGGTTATGAGGAGAGTTGTGTTAAAGCCAACTAAATAGCATCTGTAAGCAATCAGGGTATAACCCACAGGGATGAGGACAATGCCAAGTGTACATATAAATAGAATTATGACATTTCCAAAACACGAGCCAAAACGTGAAAAGAAGTTGCCAAAGAAAGAACTGTTTTCACAGGTGTAGATTTGTAAGTTATAGTCTTTTAGTGTTGAAGTTGTTATCCCGCATTTGAGTGCAACAAAAATGCCAGTTAAAATTCCCACAATACAGACAAATAAAAGGCTTAAAAACAAAAGTTTGTTTTGGTTGTAGCAATTTTGACAGACATACTTAATATTGGAAGTTTTGCATAAAAAAGAATAAGATTTGTGCATAATAAAAATATATTCGCTTGTAAGGGTTATTATGAAATATTGCCGAAAAAACACGTTTTTTGTTGCAAATAGTGATACGAATATGCTACAATGTTTTGCAGGAGGATTGTATGAATAAAAAAGAAGAAAGTTTTGTCAATAAGGTTGTGTCAAAACTAAAAAAACACAAACCGCTCATTGCTGTATTTCAAGGGTCGGGCTTTGAGAATATTATTACCCTTGAGAATCCTAGTGTTTACACCTACAAAAGCTTAGGTTTCAAATATCACGAAATTAAAGGTCATGAAAGACAATTTGTTTTTGGCACCTATAAAGGTGTTGAGGTGGTTGTTGCAAGTCGATTCCATTACTATGAGTTTGGAAACTGTGATTTGCTTTATAATCTATTTAATATCCTGGCCAAACTAGGCGTGAAAACAGTTATTGCAACAACTGCGGTGGGGGGCATAAACACAAAATTTGACAAAGGCGATATAATGCTTTTGAAATCTCACATCAATTATGCGGGGTATAATCCACTTATCGGAAGAACGCCGATTGAGTTTGTCGACCTCACAAATGCATATGATAAAAAACTTCGAGATATAGCAAAAGCCAGTGCAAAGAAACTGGAGATTGAGTTGTTTGAAGGAGTGCATTTGCAAGCGTGTGGACCGACTTACGAAACCCCCGCCGAGGTTGTGGCGTATAGAAAAATGGGGGCAGATACTGTGAGTATGAGCACCGCTTTTGACAACATTTGTGCAAGAAAATTCAATATGAAATTTGTATGCTTTGCGGGAATTTCAAACAAAGCTGTTACTATTGACAGTGAAGAACTATCTCATGAAGAAGTTGTAGAGGCTTGTAGAAATATGAGCGTGAAAGTGAAGAAAATAATTGAACATAGCTTTGCAAAGATTGTTAAAAATTCATAATAAAAAAAAGCGTATAATTTCTTATTTATTACAAAAACTATTTCCAGATTAGAGGGGGTAGTTTTTTATGAATAAACGTCTAATATCAATACTTGGTGTATTATGCATTTGCATAACAACTATATTTTGTGGTGCTATGCAAAATGTTGTCTATGCAGAAAGTGAGGTTGCGGTTGAGGCAAAGTCTGCAATTTTGATGGATTACAATTCTGGAAGCGTGCTTTACGCCTACAACGAAAACGAAAAACTTCAAGTGGCAAGCATTGTCAAACTTATGACCGTTTTATTAACCTTAGAGGCGATTGAAGAGGGTAATATCACTCTTGATGAAACTCTTGTCGCAAGTGAGTATGCTAGCAGTATGGGAGGTTCGCAAGTCTTCCTTGACGCTGGGTCTAGTTATAAAATAGATAAAATGCTTCAAAGTGTAATAATGGCTTCTGCAAATGACGCAAGCGTGGCACTTGCTGAGCATATTGCCGGGAGTGAAAAAAGCTTTGTAAAGATGATGAACAACAAAGCAGAGGAACTTGGAATGAATGATACTGTGTACGAAAATTGTACCGGGCTCCCATCTCCAATGCAACACTCAACAGCAAAGGATACTGCACTATTGCTTTCAAATGTAATAGACAATGAAATATACCATAAGTATTCTTCAAAGTGGATGGACGAATTAGTTCACCCAAGCGGAAGAAAAACAGAAATTGTCAATACAAACAAACTTATCAGATATTACCAAGGCTGCGACAGTGGAAAGACTGGTTTCACGGACGAGGCGGGATATTGCCTTGCATCTTCTGTAAAGCGTGAGGATATGAGGCTTGTTTCTGTAGTTCTCGGCACCAAAAACGCAAAAGCAAGATTCAATGAAAGCGTAAAACTTTTGAATTACGGTTTTGCAAATTTCTCAAATGAGTTGATTGTTGACAGTGAAAAAGGTATTGCACTCGAAAAGGTCGCAAGAAGTGAAATTAAAGATATTGAAGTTTTTGCGAAAGAAGACTTTTTCGGACTTGTGAAAAAGGGCGAGGAGGGGAATTATTCTGTATCTTATGAAATGAGTGAAAGAATTGTTGCACCTAGAAAAGCTGGGGATAAGGTCGGCGAAATCACAATAACCAAAGATGGTGTAGTTGTGAAAGAGATTGACTTGATTATTAAAGAAGATATAGAGCAAATCAACTTCTCACAATCTATGAAAAAAATCATTAAAGCGTGGTAGGGCAATTCCGGGGCGGGATGGCCCGCCGGCGAATAGAGTAGAAAACTCTATTAAAAAATAAGCCTTTTGTTTTTGGAGGCTTGTTTTTTTGTTCAATTTCTCACTTTCCTTGTTATATTCGAAATTTTGTGCTATAATAGGGCAAAAGGGGAGAATTTTTTATGTTATCGAAGATTATTTGTTATGGTTTAGAGGGGATTGATGGGTTTCCGGTTACGGTGGAGGCCAATTTGTCAAAGGGGAAATTCTTTTTTGAGATTGTTGGGCTTGCTGATACTGCTATCAAGGAAAGTAAAGAAAGGGTTATGACTGCAATCAAAAATTCGTCGCTTAATTTCCCGCCTGATAGGATTATTATTAATCTTGCACCGGCACACAAGAAAAAAGAAGGGCCTATGTATGACCTTTCAATTGCTCTAGGGATTTTGTCGGCGTGCAATCAAATACCGACCGAAAAAGCAAAAGAGTATGTTGTTTTGGGCGAGCTTTCACTTGGTGGACAAGTACGACGAGTGAATGGTATTTTACCGATTTTAATTTCCGCACGCAAAGATGGTTATACAAAATTTATCCTTCCAGAAGCAAGCGCAAAAGAGGCGAGTTATATTTCTGGCATTGAGGTTTATGCAGTTAAAACACTTTCGCAAGTTGTGGATTTTCTCAATGGCGTTGAAGAGTTGGAACCACTTAAAACCCAAAACTTCCAAGAAATTCGAGACGATTTCAAAGATGTTGTGGATTTTAAGAACATAAAAGGGCAAGCCAGTGCAAAACGGGCTCTTGAAATTGCCGCTGCGGGAGGTCATAATATTTTACTTATTGGTCCTCCGGGGAGTGGTAAAACCCTTATGGCAAAAGCGTTTTCGTCGATACTGCCCGAACTTACATTTGAAGAAGCACTTGAAATAACCAAGATTCACAGTATTGCTGGAGAACTTGACCCAAGCAAAGGTATTGTCTTATCTCGTCCGATACGCACCCCGCATCACACAGCAACAAATGCAAGTCTTATTGGTGGTGGAAGGAACAGTAAGCCGGGGGAAATTAGCCTTGCCCACAATGGCGTATTGTTTCTTGACGAGTTTCCAGAATACCAAAGAAGCACGCTTGAAACACTTCGCCAACCGCTTGAGGATGGGAAAATAACTGTCTCTCGTGTTCAACAGACAGTAACTTATCCCGCAAACTTCATTCTGGTTGCGAGTATGAATCCTTGTCCTTGTGGTTATTATGGAAGCAAGAAACACGTTTGCAATTGTACGCCAAGTCAGATACAAAAATACCTTAACAAATTATCTGGACCGCTTATGGATAGAATAGATTTGCATGTTGAAGTGGATGGCGTAACATACGACGACTTAAAAAGCACCACATTAGAAGAAAGTTCTGCGGAAATCCGGGAAAGAGTTAACCAAGCCCGAAGGTTACAACTCGAAAGGCTGAAAGGTACCAAGATTTTCTCAAACAGCAAAATGACAACACCGCTTACAAAAGAGTATTGTAAACTCGATGAAGCGGGGGAAATGATGCTTAAAGAAGCGTTTGACAGCCTTGCTCTTAGTGCAAGGGCTTATGATAAAATCCTTAAAGTTGCAAGAACTATTGCGGACCTTGAAGGCGAAGAAAATATTTCAATTTCTCATTTGGCGGAGGCGATTCAGTATCGCTCATTAGACCAAAAATACTGGATGTAAGGGGAGTTTATGTATTCGAACAATGAAAAAGTTTTGATATGGATGTCTATGTTTGATGGTATGACAAACACAAAAGCTCATAAGTTGTTGTCTTTTTATCCAAACCCTATTGACATTTTTAGAAAACTTATTGCAGATGGAAGTACAATAAAAAAAGTTGTCGGCGAAGAAGTTTATTTTAAAATGTTGAATATCGACAATAACGAAATTAAAAACTATATTCAAAACCTTCGTGCCAGAGGCATAAAGTGTGTTACTATATTGAGTGAAGAATATCCCGAGAAACTAAGGGAGATTCCCGACGCTCCTTATATCTTGTTCTGCAAAGGCGATGTGTCGCTTTTATCTAAAAGAGGTATTGCGATTGTCGGAACACGTCAGCCAACTGCATATGCACGTGGGGTTACTGAAGAGTTTGCGAAGGCGTTAGCTGAAAAAGGCCTTGTAATTGTAAGTGGGCTTGCAAGTGGAGTGGATAAAATCTCGCACGAAACCGCTTTAAAGGTTGGAGGGAAAACCATTGCTGTTCTTGCGGGTGGGTTTAATGTTATTTATCCAGCTATGAACACAAATCTTGCAAAAGAAATAGAAGAAAAGGGACTGTTGGTTACTGAATATAGACCAGATGTCGGTGCCACAAAATTCAGCTTTCCAAATCGCAACAGGATTATTTCTGCAATCAGCGATGCAACACTTATAACTGAAGCTGGGGAGAAAAGTGGGGCATTACATACAAAAAACTTTGCCATAGAGCAAGGAAAGTTGGTTTTTGCAATACCGGGGAATATTAACAACGTTAAGGCGGTAGGCTCGAACAAAATCCTAAAGGATATGCAGGGGGCTATGGTTTTGGAGCCAAATGACATACTTTTGCAAATGCATATCCCGCTTGTGAGTGTTTATGAGAAAAAGGAAGTTAAAATCTCGCAACAACAAGGGGATGTCAGTGAAACATTAATCCTAAAAGCCCTTCAGGACGGCGAACAAACTCTTGAAACTTTACAAGAAATAACAAAATTAGAAACAAAAACTTTGAATAGTTGTTTGACAATTATGCAAATTCGTGGTTTAATAAAGAAGTTACCCGGAAATAGTTATTCAATTTAAATTTGCAGTTGAGGGGTGGAGTGGTGCCAGCCGACGAGCGGAGAGAGTCGTGCGGGCCCGCC